>JAKLKE010000589.1 GCA_023150775.1 Myxococcota bacterium | reverse complement strand
CGTGCGGGATGACGAGCGGTTTGTGGTCGGTCGAGTCACCATCATCGTGGAGAGCGCGTGACGCCCGCCGACCGCGTAGCGCAGCGGTTGGAAGACCGCCTCCCCCTGGTGCTCCAGGGCGGCGCCAACACGCGCGGTCTGCTGCTCGCCCTCGCGAGAGAGCTCCTCCGCGAGGAGCGCGGAAATCAGCTCCTGCTGATGTCCCGCTGGTTTGAGCTGGCGCAGGGCTGGATTCCGAAGGACGTGCGCGCCGCGCGAGCCGGTGAGCCCGATCTCGCCGCCCAAGACGCCGCCGAGCGCAGCATGAGCGCGGGCCGAGACCTCGGGCGGCTGGTCAGCCTCCTCGGCCTGCGCCCAGACGTCGGCGAGTCCGCCCGAGCGCTGCGCGAGCGCGCCGCGGCCTTTGTGTCGATTCATCGTGAGGGCCTGGGCACGGCGCGGGCGATCTTTAAGCTCGTGGCCCTGGTGTACCGGGCGAAGTGGCCCCCGACGCTCACCTGGGAGCAGGGCGTGGCCGTCAGCGTCTTAGAGGTGAAGGGCCCGGGCGGCAAACCCAAGCTGCTTCGCCTTGAGCTTCGGGAGAGCCCCGCCGAGGAGATCGAGCACCATTTTCCCGGCGTGCAGCACGGCATGGTGCTGCTCACGTCTCATGACGGCCTCCCGCCCTTGCCCGA
Source organism: Myxococcota bacterium (assembly GCA_023150775.1). Lineage (GTDB taxonomy): Bacteria > Myxococcota_A > UBA796 > UBA796 > CAJQPC01 > JADKFE01. The sequence continues at coordinate 2,238 of JAKLKE010000589.1, read as the reverse complement.
CGAAGAGGCGGTCGTCGAGAACCAGGTCGTTGAGGTCCCGCGCCCAGAGCTCTCCCTCACGGCGCGAGGCGGCTCTGTGGCGTTCCCCTGCGTCACCCACGTCGAGAGCGGCGAGGTGCTGCTCTTTTTGGGGGAGATCCCCGAGGGCAAGACGCTGAGCCTCCGCCACGACCGACCGCCGCGCCTCGACGGCGCCGTGATCCCCGACGGCGACAACCTCCTGCTCCGCGCCGCCAACCCACCCCGCTTTAACCAGGTCAGGTTTGACGCCGAGCCCAACGGCCTGCACTGCACGCAGCTCCGCCACGGCCGCAGCGTCCCTGAGCTCGTCCCTGGGGTGAACCGTTTTTTGGTGCGTCTCCTCACCAAAGAGCAGGTCCTTGGCCTCGTCTCGACGGATCTTGTGCCGCCCGACGTCACCCCGACGCCGCCAGAGGCCTCCATCGACCTCACCCTGCGCTGGCGGGCGAGCGCCCCGGCGACCTTCACCCTGCGTGTGCCCGCCGACCACAAGCCCGATCGATTCGTCACCCTCGACGGCCTCGCCGACGAGCTGACCGGGGCCATTGAGTACGGTCGCGCCGCCGGGGTGCGGGGTCGCCTTGAGCTGGCGCTGCCGAACCAGCGGGAGCCGGTCACGTTCAGCGACCGATTTGGCCTCGACGCCACCTGGAGCCCCCGCGAGCCCGTCGCCGTAGACGACGCCCGCCTCGGCCTCGACGCGTCGCTCACGGTGATGGAGCCCGACCTCAGCCCGGAGGAGCGCTTCGCCACCCCGGCGCGTTTTGATGAGCACCGTTTTAATCACGGGCTGTTCACCACCACACCCGTTGGCCCCGGCGTCTTCGACGCCACCCGCTTCGGCCCCTCCACCTTCACCGACGGGGCCGGCTTGTTCGGCGCCGCGCGGTTCGGCATGGGCCGCTTCGCCGCCTCAGCGAGCTGAACGAGCGCCAAGCCCGCTCTCCCGAAACCTCTCGTCTCTCCCCTTCTCTCCCCTTCCCCGTCTCCCTTTCCCCTCCTCCCGCGAGCCCCGGAGCCCCGATGGCGACGTACGAACCCTACATCAAGCGCGCAGCGGGCGATTTTATCGCCGCCGACGACTGGAACGAGATTCAGCAGCGCGGGCGCGAGGATCTCGCCACCCACGACCACTCCGGGGGGCTCAAGGGGCCCAAGCTCACCGGGGCCGCCATCGCGGCCGACGCGGTCCTGACCGTCAAAGAGCTGAACGCCGATGAGATCAACCTCTCCAAGACCTCCCTCGGCAAGCGGCTGACCCAGATCGAAGACAAGGTCGCCACGGCTCTGACCGCCAAAGGCGGCGTCATCGAGGGCGACCTCTCCATCGCTGGCGACCTCACGGTGAAGGGCACGATCAAAGGCGACGTGCCCACGGGGGGAGGTGGCGGTGGCGCCACCTTCGGCCTGGCCACGATGACCTTGGGCAAGTCGTTCCCATCCAAGGACGCCTTCATCTCGACGGGCCTCACGGTCACCATCACCCTGGCCGAGGCCAGCATCGTCTCGGCGACGGCGAACTTCAGCGGCTCGTCCACGGCGAGCGCCCAGCTCGCGTTCGGCGCGATCTTGCCCTCGTCGAGGACGCGTCGGGCCTCGTCGGTGCCCTTCGTCCCGGCAGAGTCCCCCGATGGGGGGACGAGCAGCGCGATCTCTACCTCGTCGTCCGGCCCCGGCCAGATCGATCCCAGCACCTACCTCAAGGTGCTTGAAGGGGCCGCGAGCCTCGGCGACGACGGCGTCGGCGTCGGCGTGGTGATCCCCGCGACCAAGACGGCCCTGCCCATCTCGTTCACCCAGATCACGGCCTTGCCTTCGGGCACCTACACCGTCGATCTGCTGCTCAAGGGTGAGGCCAGCCTCGCGAACGTCTCTGTGTTCGTCAACACCCAGATCGCCGACCTCTCGCCCTTCGACACCACCCGCTGATTGAGCGGATCGTCGCCCTCCTCTCTCCCTCTTCGCTCCCAGCCTAAGGAAAGACACCATGGCACGCATTATCCCCGGAGTACAGGTCACCGTCGTCAAGGAGGTCGTCCCGCAGCAGCTCTCGCCCTCAGGGGTGCTCGGGCTCGTCGGCGTGGTCGAGCGCGGGGGTGGCGTGCAGCGCGCCGCCTCGTGGAGCCGCTTCGTCGAGCTCTTTGGCCCTGGCAGCGCGTGGTCGTTGCCCGAGGCGCGGCAGGCCCTTGAGAACGGCGTGTTTGAGCTCGTCGTCTC
>JAKLKE010000588.1 GCA_023150775.1 Myxococcota bacterium | reverse complement strand
CAGGTCGCCGACCAGCTCGTTCAGCTCGCCCACAACCCCGACGGCTCCTACAGCGTCGGCGACCAGGCCTTCCCCGGCGTCAACGACGCCGCCCGCGCCTTGGTCAAGAGCGGCGCCTTGGACAAGATCACCCCCGCGTTGCTCATCACCTCCACCGTCGCCCTCGGAGACGCCGTCCTCGCCGCCAACACCCGGATCCCCGATGGTTGGTGTGACCCCGTTTGGTTCGACGTCGATCCAGATTGCAAGGACTATTTCGCCCCCGTGCAGGGCGCGTACGCCTGCGAGCGTTGGGGAACGGAGAGCCCGGCCTGTGACTTCTTTGAGGGCAAACAGCCGAGCCGCTGAGACACCTTCCTTCAGGCCCTCGCCATGAAGGACGAGGGCCGCTCACCCCCTTGGAGTCACCCCACCATGACCCTCCTCCGAACCACCAGCCTGGGCCTCGTCGCCCTGCTCACCGCCTGCGGGCAGCCCGCCGAGCCGCAGAGCCTCGCCGGGGACGTCACCCGGCTCTCCCAAGACGTCACCCGCGGCGAAGACGCCCTCACCGCCACCGGCCAGCTCCGCGTGCTGGGTGACGACGGCGCCCACGAGCTCCGCTACAAGGCCGTCGGCACCCCCGCCGACGCCCCTGAGACCTACACCGTCGAGGTCCAAGACCTCAGCTCCGGCGCCACCACCACCCTCGTGCACAGCACCGAGTGGCGCACCTGGAGCGTGCAGGTCGCCGACCAGCTCGTTCAGCTCGCCCACAACCCCGACGGCTCCTACAGCGTCGGCGACCAGGCCTTCCCCGGTGTCGACGCCGCCGCCCGCGCTCTGGTCAACAGCGGCGCCTTGGACAAGATCACCCCCGCGCTGCTCATCACCTCCACCGTCGCCCTCGCGGACGCCGTCCTCGCCGCCAACACCCGGGTCGCTGACGGCTACTGCGACCCCTTCTGGTTCAACATCGATCCAGATTGCCGCGGGTGGGGGGTCCAGGGACACGCCCCCGTGCAGGGCGCGTACGCCTGCGAGCGCTGGGGAACGGAGAGCCCGGCCTGTGACTTCTTTGAGGGCGAGCGGCCGAGCCGCTGAGACACCGTCCTCTGGGCCCTCGCCAGGAAGGAACAATGCATCAACCGCTGACCGCGCCGCTCGTCTTCCTGCTCCTCTCGGGGTGTGGGGAGGCGCGCGCGCCGGGCGGCGGTGAGCAGGGCTCGGGCCGCCCGGCGCTCCCCACCGTCGTCTTGAGCGACGGGCAGATGCCGACCCCCTTCGACTGTGGGGGGACGACCTGCGCAGAGCGCGCCCTCGACGGCTTCGTCTGCGACGCACAGACGCCGAGGGCCGAGGCCGTCGTCGTCTCGGGCCACTCCTTGCCCCCGCTCTACCTCGGCGGCAGCGCTAAGGCCTTGGCCAGCGCCATCGCCTGCGTAGGGCCCTCCTTGGTGGTGCTCGACACCTGCTATGGCTTCTCGACGCCGCTCATGGAGGCGCTCGTGGGCGCGGGGGTGCAGGCGCGGGTCGTCGGATCCCGCCGCCAGGTCCCCGGCGAGGGGCTGCGGTATGGCCCGGCCTTCCTGGAGGCGAGGGGCGCCGCCGCCCGAGGGGACGCCGTGCGCCGGGGAGACGAGGCGCTGGAGTCCTGGACGGTCAACGCCGATGAGCTCAACCTCACCTTGAGCTTGGTCGAGGCCATGTCCCCCGGGGCGCTGACCCAAAACCTTCAGCGGGTTCACCCCAACCTGGTGAACGCCCCCCTCGGCGGCGCCATCGTGCTGGTGCCCGTCGTGGCCGAGCGGTTTCGCCGCGCCCAGACCCTCACGAATGTGGAGGCTCACGACGATGGAGCGCCCTGACCTCGCCCTCGCCGCCCCGACGCGGCCCGCGCGCGGCCCATGGTTCACCCGGGATGTGCTCGGTCAGCCCGTGCTGCTCAAGCGTTTGATCATGACCTCGGTGAACCTCGCCTTCTACCCCATCTTTCGCTGGCGACATCCGCTGACCCTGCACGGCGCCGAGCACCTCAAGAGCCTGCCTCCACGGGGGGTGCTGTTCGTCTCCAACCACCAGACCTACTTCACCGACGCCATCGCGATGCACCAGGCCTTCAGCGCTGCCCTCTCCGGGCGCGCCGAGGTGAATGGACCTCCGGGCTACACCCTCCGGCCCCACACGGGCATGTTCTACGTCGCGGCCCGAGAGACCATGGCCTCGGGCTGGATCCCTCGGCTCTTGGCCAGCGGCGGCGCGATCTGCGTCGACCGGAGCTGGAAGGAGGGGGAGACCGTGGTGCAGCGGGAGGTGGACCTCACGGGCTTCTCCGACATCGGCCGGGCCCTCAGCCAGGGGTGGGTCATCAACTTCCCCCAAGGCACGACCCGGCCCTTCGCCCCGGGGCGCCTCGGCGTCGCCCACATCATCCGCGCCTTTCGCCCGGTGGTGGTGCCCGTGGTCGTCGAGGGCTTCCGGGAAGCCTTCGGCAAGACCGGCTTAGAGATGTGGAGAAGAGGCCGCCCGGTGAGCCTCCGCTTCAAGCCGCCCCTGGAGCTCCCCCGTGACGCGCCGCCGTCCCAGCTGCTCAGCGCCGTCATGGAGGCCATCGAGCAGAGCGAGGCCTACCGCCCCACGCCGTCGGGAGATGACCACAACGATCGGTGAGCGCCTGGCCGATGAGCGCTGGCCCGGTCAAGGCCTCACGCGTCTAAGCGGCCGGAGCACACCGGGCGTTGGCTCACGAACCGAGCGGCTGTGGAGGTGAAAGCCCCGCGCGCGCTCTCGGCGAGGGACGTAGGGGCCAGGCGCGGCCAGCGCTCAACGCGCCAAGGCCCTGCGCGCATCGGAGCTCACCAGCCCGGCGTCGAGCGGATCTCAACCCGCGAATCCCAAACGCGAAGACCCCCGCTCAGCCTTTCAGCGAGCGGGGGTCTAAGGGGTGGACGGCGATAACCTAC
>JAKLKE010000587.1 GCA_023150775.1 Myxococcota bacterium | reverse complement strand
AAGACGTCGGTGAAGAAGTAGTCGAGCACCAAGATCGCCACTGAAGAGACGACGACGGCCTCGGTCGTCGCCTGACCGACTCCTTGTGCGCCTCCGCGCACGCTGAGCCCCTTCCAGCAGCCCACCGCCGCCAAGAGCCAGCCATACACCGAGGCCTTCACGAGGCCCCAGTGGAGGTCTTCAGGGTCGGCGTACCAGGCGATGCGGTCCAAGAAGGCGCCGCCGTCGATGCCCATGTACGGCACGCTCACCATGTAGGCGCCGAGCATCCCGATGCCCGTGTACAAGGCCGAGAGCACGGGCACCATGAGCGCCCCGGCGAGCACCCGCGGCGAGACGAGGTACTCCACAGGATCGACCGCCATGGCCTCCAAGGCGTCGATCTGCTCGGTGACCTTCATCGTGCCGATCTCCGCCGCCATGGCCGAGCCCGCCCGCCCGGTCACCATCAACGAGCAGAACACCGGGCCCAGCGACCGCGAGAGCGACAGGGTCACCGTGGAGCCGGTCAAGGTCTCGGCGCCGAAGAGCCCGAAGCCATAGGCCGCCTGCAGCGCGAACACGCCCCCCGTAAAAAAGCCCGAGATGAGCACGATCGACAGCGACTGCACCCCGACAAACTCAAGCTGCTGGAGGATGAGCCTCGGGCGATACGGCGGGGTGAACAAGGTCCAGGTGCCCCGAACCGCGACCTCCGCGAAGGAGCCAAACCGCTCCACGACCCGGATGACCGCCGCCCCGACGCCCTCGACGAGCCCGGTGATGAAGCCGGTGATCATGCCGCCACGCGCCGAGGTACACGCTGGGACACGCCGCAGAGCACCTCGTAGGGGATCGTCCCGGCGATCTGCGCGAGCTCCTCGACTCGAACGCCGTCGCCGAACAGCTCAACCTCATCCCCCGGGCGAACCGGCGTCTGTACATCGGTGACATCGACCATCACCATGTCCATACACACGGTTCCACGAACGGGGCAGCGTTGGCCATGAACCAGCACTTCTGCGCGGTTCGAGAGCGCCCGCGGGTAGCCATCGGCGTAGCCCACGGGCAAGGTCGCCAGGCGCGTGGGCCGAGGCGCCACCCAGCGCCGCCCATACGACACCCCGTAGCCCGCGGGGATGTTCTTCACGTAGAGCACCTGGGTCACGACCCGCATCACCGGGCGTAAGCCCTCGCCGAGCCCCGGCCCGGGGGAGACGCCGTAGAGCGCGAGCCCCGGCCGCACCATCGTGAACCGCAGATCGTCGTAACCCAAGGTCGCCGCGGAGTTGCTGCAATGCAGCAATTTGGGATGGAACGCCCGGGCCTTCGCGGCCTGCACCGCGCCCCGAAACCGTCGCCCCTGCTCGCGGGTGAAGGTCGGGTCGCTCTCGGCCTCGGCGAAGTGTGTGGCGAGGCCGGTGACCTCCAACGCGTCAAAGTCGGCGACCCGATCGAGGAACGGGCCCCACTCCCCATACGGCACGCCGAGGCGGCCCATGCCGGTGTCGACCTTGAGGTGAACCGCCACGGTGATCCCGCGGCGCCGGGCGACCTCGTGCAGCGCCGCGGCGGAGTCCAGATCAAAGAGCATCGGCGTGAGCCCGTGCTCCACGGCGGCCTCGGCGCCAAACACCGCCACGCCCTCCAAGCACAGGATCGGCGCCTTCACCCCCGCCGCGCGGAGGTGCTCCCCCTCCTCGACGAGGGCCACGCCGAACCACTCGGCCCCGCTCGCCTCCAAGGCCAAGGCCGTCAGCGCGGCGCCGTGGCCATAGGCGTCGCCCTTCACCGAGGCGCACACGGCGACGCCCGGCCCCACACGCGAACGAACCACGCCGAGGTTGTGGCGCAGGCGATCGGTGTGGACGAGGGCGGTGGTGGGCCGAAGCTGCTGCATAAGCTCCGTCAGGTGGGCGCGCGGCGGCCCCTCCCTAACGAGCTTTTCACCGCGCCGCTCCCCCGCTCAGCGGCGGCGGATCTCCACACGTCTGGGCCTCGCCGGGCCTCCACGCCGGGGTTACCCAGCCCTGAACGCGCAGGAGCCAGCCATGAGAACCCTCGTTACCGGCGGAGCCGGGTTTGTGCCGTCCCACCTCTGTGAGCGGCTGATCGCTGAAGGTCACGAGGTCGTGGCGCTCGACAACTTCATCACCGGCGCCGAGCGAAACCTGCGTGAGCTGCGCCGTGAGCCGCGCTTCACCTTCATCGAGGCCGACGTCACGAAGGCCCTGCCCGTGAGCGGCCGCTTCGACCGCGTCTACCACATGGCCTCCCCGGCGAGCCCCATCGACTATGTGGAGCTGCCCTTCGAGACGCTCTTCGCCGGCTCCGACGCCACCCGCCTCGGCTTAGAGCGCGCCCTGCAGGACGGCGCCCGCTTCTTCTTGGCCTCCACGTCTGAGGTCTACGGCGACCCGGCGGTGCACCCCCAGGTCGAGTCGTATTGGGGCAACGTCAACCCCATCGGCCCCCGCTCGGTCTATGACGAGGCCAAACGGTACGCGGAGGCGCTCACCATGGCGTTTCACCGCTACAAGGGCGTGCCCACCCGGATCGTCCGCATCTTCAACACCTACGGCCCCCGAATGCGCGTGAACGACGGCCGGGTCATCCCTGCGTTCTGCTCCCAAGCCTTGCGCGGCGAGCCCTTGACCGTGTTCGGCGACGGCAGCCAGACCCGCTCGTTCTGTTACGTCAGCGACCTTGTCGACGGCCTCTTCCGCCTCATGGAGTCCGACCTCGCCGAGCCTTGCAACGTCGGCAACCCCACGGAGCGCTCGATGTTGGAGCTCGCCGACTACATCAACCGCTTCACGAACAACCCCGCCGGCGTCGTGCACAAACCTTTGCCCCAAGACGACCCCACCCGCCGCCGCCCCGACATCACCCGCGCCCGGGAGCGCCTGGGCTGGGAGCCCCAGGTGAGCTTTGAGGACGGCCTGCGCCGCACGGTGGACTACTTCGCCGAGG
>JAKLKE010000586.1 GCA_023150775.1 Myxococcota bacterium | reverse complement strand
GCCTCCGCCCGTGGTCGCGCCGGTCGTCGCTGTGGCCCCTGAGCCCGCCCCCGAGGTGGCCGCCGAGCCCACCATCGCCGACAAGCTCGCCTTGGCGCGCTCCCTCGCCCAGGCCGCGATGGCCCGGGCCAAAGGGATCGCTGCGGAGCCCAAGGCCGCGCCGCCCGCCGCCGCGCCGCCCGCCGCGCCCGAGCTCGACAAGGCCGCCTTGGCGAAGGCGCTGGCGAAGGCCGCCATGGCTCGGGCCAAGGCGAACCCCGCGCCCGCGCCGGCCGCGCCGCCAACAGCCGTCGCCGCGCCTGCCGCCGCGCCCGTCGCCAGCGCCCCGCCGCCCAAGAAGGCCGGGCTCGCCAGCCGCGCCCAGCGTCCGATGTCCGCCTTGGAGGCCGCCCAGGCCGCCGCCGACTCCGAGCGCCGCCGCAAAGCCGCCGAACAAATCCACGCCGTCCGTGATCTCGCCGTGCAGGTCGCCGGGCTCTTGCGCCGTCAGCTCCCCTCGGCGAGCAAGCTCGAGATCGTCAACGCCCTCGTGCTCGACGAGCGCACGACCCTGCGGGCCTTGTGGAAGGGCCACCGCGCGAAGTTCGCCGCCCAGGGGGCCCTGGATCAGGTCGTCGCCACCACGAACGTGCTCCGGGCCTTAGACGCCGTCGCCGAGGGCCAGCTCGTCGCCAGCATCGTCGAGACCGAGACGACGGAGTATCTCGTCTGGGTTGATCTCGGCTCCCAGGCGACCATCGCCGCCTTCTCCAACGCTCGCTCGTGGTACGCCGGGGTTCGCAGCTAAGCCCGGCGCCGCTCAGCTCGGGCGGCTCCTCGGCCCCCACGGGCCATGCGCCCAGCGGGCCAGGATGAGCAGGGTCCACAGGCGTCGGCGGTGGTCGGCCTGGCCTTGGGTGTGTTCGCGGACGAGGCGGCGCACGAGCTCGCCGTCGATGAGCCCGGCCAAGGCGTCGTCGAGGCCGTCCAGCAGCCCACGCATCGGCCCGGCGAGCCAAGGGCCGAGGGGCGCGCCAAACCCCTTCTTCGGGCGTCTGGTGAGGGCGGGCGGCAGCAGCTCGCCCACGGCTCGGCGCAAGAGCGCCTTCGTTTGCCCGCCGCGAAGGTGCGCGGCCACGGGGATGTCCGCGGCCAGAGCGACGAGTCGGTGGCACAGAAAAGGCGCCCTCGACTCGACGGAGCTGAGCATCGACGCCCGGTCTACCTTCATCAGCACGCCCTCGCCGAGGTAGAGCCGCTGATCCAAAAACATCGCCCGGCCCACGATCTCCGGCGCGCTTCCGGCCGCCTCGGCCCAGGCGTCCACGACGTCCCACGCCGCGCCCGGGGCCCGCCCGGTGAGGGGCAGGAGCTCCCCCGGGGTGAAGGCGCCGAGCCACACCTGATCCCGCCGCGCCCAAGGAAGGCCGAGGCCCTCGGCGAAGCGCTGGGCCATAAAGGTCTTGCTCAGGTTCTCCGTGGAGCTCGGCAGGCGCCCAGCGACGGCCCGGGCGAGGGGGCCCAGGCGGCTGAGACGCTCGGCGAGGGGGTGGGCGAGGTAGGTCGGGTAGCCGCCGAAGAGCTCGTCGGCGCCGTCGCCGCCGAGGCTCACCCGAAACCCGGCCTCGTGGATGGCCTTGTACAGCGCCCGCGTCGGCACCAGGGAGCCATCGGCCAAGGGCTCACAGAGGCGCGCGCTGAGGTCGTCTAGCGCCTCAGGCAGAGACGAGGCGGGGAGGGGGACGGCGTGGTGGGTCGCGCCGACGTGCTGGGCCATCGAGGCGGCGGGGCCGCCCTCATCAAAGCTGGGCTCGTCAAAGGTGACGGTGAAGGTGTGGAGCGGGGCCTCGGGGCGCAGCCGGGCGGCGAAGGCGAGCACGGCGGACGAGTCGATGCCCCCGGAGAGCGTGACGGCGATGGGCAGCTCGGTGTCTAAGCGCTGCTTGACGGCGATCTGCAGGGAGCTGAGCACGGCGCGCTCCCAGCGCGGCTCCTCCAGACGGCTCGGGTTCGCCCCCGGCACCGGCGGCCGCCACCAGGCCGTGAGGCGCTGGCCGTCGGGGTCCACCCGCAGGAGGTGGCCGGGCTGGAGCTTAAACACCCCTTGGTAGATCGAGCGCGGCGCCGGGATGTACTCAAACATCAAGAGCTGGTGCAGGGCGTCGGGGCAGATCGCCCGGGGCTGGTCGGGCAGGCTCAGGAGGCCCTTGAGCTCCGAGGCGAAGCGCAGGGAGTCGCCCCGGCGGGTCCAGTAGAGCGGCTTCTCGCCCATGCGGTCCCGGGCGAGGGTCAAGGCCCGGCGCGTGGGCTCCCAGATGGCGAGGGCGAACATGCCGTCGAGGCGGGTGAGCGCCTGCTCTACGCCCAGCTCGTCCACCAGCGCCGCGACGACCTCGGTGTCGGAGAGCGTCGTGAACCGCCGCCCTTGGGCCGCCAGCTCTTTGCGCAGGGCCTTGTGGTTGTAGATCTCGCCGTTCATGGCCACCCACGCCCCGCCGTGGCGCAGGGGCTGGTGACCCCCAGGCGCGTCGACGATGGCCAGACGGCGCGCGCCGAGCACCACGCCGTCGAGGCGCACGAGGCCCTCGTCATCGGGGCCCCGGTGGGTCAACGTGTTGAGCATCCGCCGGGTCAACGCCTCAGCGTCCGCGCCGAGGCCCGGGCCGACGATCCCGGCGACACCACACACGGCCTAAACCGCCTCACCCGGCGAGACCACCTCTTCGGCGGTCTCCAGGTTCCACACGCTGCGGATGCGGTATGGCGCCTTGTCGCGGATGTCGTAGTGCATCCGGATGAGCACCTCCGCGATGATGCCCAGGGTGATCTCGATCACCCCGAAGAGCGCGAGGATCGGCCCCAACAAGGCCAAGGCGAGCACGACGAGGGGGGCGTCGAAGGCGGCGTAGGAGATGATCGCGCCAAGCCAGGCCGCCCCGCCCAAGATCAGCCCGGCGAAGCCCGCCCAGCCGAAGAA
>JAKLKE010000585.1 GCA_023150775.1 Myxococcota bacterium | reverse complement strand
CTTGACGAGGAGGCGCCGCCCCAGCTCATCACTCTGTATTTTGACGAGCCCGACGGCGCGGGGCACAAGCACGGCCCCGACGATCCCGCCGTGTTTGAGGCGGCCCAAGAGGTGGATGAGGCCCTCACGAGCCTGATCGACGGCTTGGAGGCCCGGGGCCTCTTGGACGAGGTCCACGTCCTGATCACCGCCGATCACGGCATGGCGAACATCAGCCTAGACCGTGTGGTGTTTGTGGATGACTACCTCGACGCGCAGAAGCTCCAGACGGTCACCTGGACGCCCGTGCTGAGCTTTTACCCCACCGAGGGCCTGACCGCCGAGGACGCCGTCGCCGCGCTGGGCCAGTCTCCCCACCTTCGCTGCGCCAAAAAAGAGGACCGGCCGCCGGAGCAGCACCTCTCCAACCACCCCCGCCTGCCGCCGGTGATCTGTGACGCCGAGGAGCGCTGGTCCATCTCTGGGCGCGAGTGGTTCTCGGATTACCAAGACCTCTACCAAGGCGGCGCCCACGGCTACGATCCCGTCTACACCTCGATGCACGGGGTGATCCTGGGGCGCGGCCCACGGCTCATGGGCGGTCGTGCCGTCGGGCCCACCCGCGCCGTAGACGTCTACAACCTGCTCGCGGCGCTCCTGGAGATCACCCCCGCCACAAACTCTGGCGACCCGGCCGTGGCCCAGGCCTGGCTCAGCGAGTGATCCCCGACGTGGGGTGTGCGTCGTTCGCCCTGCCGGATTATCCAGGGAGGATGCGACTCCTCCCCGCGCTGCTCCCGCTCGTGCTGCTCCTCGCCGCCTGCTCGTCTCCGCCGCCTGGGCCCGCCCAGGTCTGTGTCGCCCGGCACGCGGAGTCCTTCGGCAACCTCACCGACCGCTCGCCCGATCTCAGCCCCGAGCAGCTCGACACCTTGACGCCCAACGGTGAGGCCCAGGCCCGGGCCGCCGGGGCCAAGCTGCCGGGCGAGGTCGTGAACCTGTGGACGAGCCCGAAGCAGCGCGCCCAGCAGACCGCCGCGAATTATGGCCTCAAGGCCAAGCCGATGATCAACACCGAGCTGCGCCCGCTGGACGGCGACATGACGATGGCCACACGCGAGCAGGCCTGGGCGCTTGGCGGAGATCCCCGGCCCGAGGGCGGTGAGAGCCTCGCGGACGGCGCCGCCCGCGCGGAGTCTGTGCTGGGGAAGGCCCGGGCGCTCACCGACGCTGGGCAGACGACGGTGCTCGTCACCCACAGCGATCTGAGCGCGCTGATCCTCGGCGCCTTACACGGCACGCCGGTCATGGAGCGTCTGATGACGCACAGATTAGAGACGGCGGAGTTCGCCTGCGCGCCGCTGTGATTCACGGGCTGGGCGCCCTAAAACTCCACGACGAGGCTCACCCGGCGGGGTGGGTCGTCGGAGTCTAGGCGGTAGGGTGGCGCCGCGAGGGCGTCGTCTAAGCAGGCGCGCTGCTCGGCGCTGAGCGCCACGCCGTCTAAGGTGGGCTCAAAGCTCTGATCGGAGACCTCACCCTTGGAGGGGTCAACCCGGGCGCTCCAGCGAAGGGCGCCGGGGCGCTGATTCTCCACAAAACAGGCCGAGAGCCGCGGGCCTCGGGCGGTGACCTGGGCGCGTAGGGTGGCGAGCCACGGCAAGACCGCCGGGGGCTCCACCTCAAACTTGGGGCGGTCGCGGCGGGGGACGCGGCCCGGATCGGGCGGCCTCGGCGGGCTGGGGGTTGCCTCGGCGGGCGCACCCGCGCCGGGCGGGAGCGGCTCCAGCGGCGGAGGTGGAGCGGCGCAGGAGCAGTCGCGGAGCAGGAGCAGCAGCAGGAGCGGGGCGAGCCAGAGAAGACGCCACCACTTGCGGCGATCTTTTGGCTTGGGCGCGCCTCCTGCGGCCCTGCGGCGCTCCAGCTCGGCGAGCAGCGCGGCGCGGCGGGACTCCAGGGCCTCTCGCCGGGCGGCGGCCGTCTCGGGGGCGCTCACTCGTGAATCTCCCAGCCGAGCACGAGGCCCCCGGCGCCGTCGGGCCACTCGACCGGGGTGAGCTGCAGGGCCGTGAACACAGACGGCGCGGTGACGGCCAAGGCCCGAAACGGCCAAGGCAAGGGGTCGCTCGGCGCGAGGCGCACGGCGCCGCCGTAGACCTCAGCGTCGGGGGAGAGCGCCCGGGCGCGGTCGGTCACCGCGGCGTCCGCGCCAAGCGCGCCGAGACCCTCCAAGATGGCCTGGCTGCGGGCGAGCAGGGCCTCGACGGTGCGGGCCTGGCGGGCCGCCGTCTCTTGATCCCAGGGCCAGGTCTGCAACAACACACGGACGGCCTGAAGGGTCGGGGCCTGGGCGGCGCGCACCTCGGGATCTTCAAGCTCTAGGCGCTCGATGAGCTGCTCAATAAACCGCAGCGTCTCGCTCGGCGAGCTGGCGAGGCCGCCGCGTAGGCCCGCCATAAACCGCTTGACGTCTCCTGTGGCAAGAGGGGTGAGGAGATCGAGACGGCGCTGGGCCGCGCCGCGACCCTCCAGGCGGGCGCTGCCGTTTGTATACGAGGTCGAGTCCGCCCGAAACGCCGCCCGCCACATCATGTCCTCGATCAACACCGCCAGCTCACGTTTGGGCACGAGGGCCTCTAAGGTGGCGAGCAGGGCGTCGCCGAGCTGGTACTGTGCGGAGACGTGGTTGAGCCAGCGGAGGCTCAGGGGCGTGAGCGCCTCCGACGCGCTGGACTCTGGGGCGAGCTTGAGCGCCACGGCGAAGCTCTGCAGCGCCTCGGGGATCTGCCCGCGCTCTAAGTAGGCGACACCCCGGTGGAGGCTGATGACCGCGCGCTCATTAAACCCCGTCGTGGCGTCGAGGCTCAAGAGCGCCGCGCCTCGGGGGCCGTCCCAGATGACCGCAGAGTTGACCCCGGCGCTGGCCCGGGGGATCCACAAGCTCGCCCCCTCGCCGTCTCGGGCGGCGATGAGGGTG
>JAKLKE010000584.1:278-2957 GCA_023150775.1 Myxococcota bacterium | reverse complement strand
CGGAACTACATCCTGCAGGACGATCTCAAGGGCAAGATCACGATCATCTCCCACACAGACGTCACCATCGCCAGCGCCTACGAGGCCTTCCTCGCGGCCTTGGAGGTCGCCGGCTACACGACGGTTGAGGTGGGCACGAGCACCAAGGTCATCCCCAACGGTGAGGCCGCGCAGTCCCCGGTGCGGGTGTACCAAGGCACAAGCGTCTCGTCCTCAAATGCGTACATCACGCAGATCTTCCAGCTCGACAACATCAACGTCTCCGAGATCTCCTCCGTCGCCCAAGGCCTCGCCGGTCCCAAAGCGAAGATCGTGGCGTATGCGCCCACGAACACGCTCATCGTGACCGACGCCGCGGTGAACATTCGCCGCATGTGGAAGGTGATCAGCCAGCTCGACGTGGCCGCGCCCAAGGCCGAGCTCAAGATCGTGACCTTACAATACGCCACGGCCACCGAGGTCAAGACGCTCATCGAGCAGATCTACGGCTCCGCCGAGACGACCTCATCGAGCGCGAGCGCCCAGGCGCCCCAGGCCTCGAACAACCGCCGCCGCCGGGCCACGACGGAGACGGCCCCCGCCGCCGCGTCCACGGCCTCCAACGTCGGCAGTGAAGGCAGCTACATTCAGAAGATGGTGGCCGACGAGCGCACCAACTCCTTGATCCTCCTCGCGAACGAAGAGGCGATGGCCAAGGTGCTCGCGCTGATCGCCGAGCTTGACCGCGATGTGGATCCGGCCTCCCGCTCTCAGATTCATGTCGTCTACCTGGAGCACGCGAAGGCTGAAGACGTCGCCCAGGTGCTCTCCAACCTGAGCCAAGCGAACCGCACCGGCGGCGCGGCCCAGCAGCGCACCACCCAACAGACGGCGGCCCAGCGGCGTAACCAGCCCGCGGGCGGCGCCCCGGCGGACGCGGGCCCCGGGGCCGCCGAGGGCGGCGCGGCCTCGCTCCTCGACGACAGCATCCGCGTCACCTCCGATGAGAACACAAACTCGCTGGTGATCATCGCCTCGCCCGAGGCCTACGACACGCTCCGCCACGTCATCGATCAGCTCGACATTCGCCGCAAGCAGGTGTTTGTAGAGGTCGTGATCATGGAGCTGGCGAGCGAGGACGAGGTCAGCGTCGGCGCCGGCGTTCACGTCGGAAAACCCGGCGACGCCGGCGGCATCGTGCTGGGCTCGGCGCAGCTCGGCGCCTCGTCCCTCGGTCTGTCCTCGGACCTGCTCTCGGGCCTCGCCATGGGCGTGTTCGGCGAGAGCATCACCGTGAACAGCGACCCCCTCTCCGGCGGCACGGCGCTCACCATCCCGGCCTTCGGCGTCGTGCTCAACGCGCTACAGTCGAACTCCCAGGTGAACATCCTCTCGACGCCGAACATCCTCACCATGGACAACGAGGAGGCGAAGATCGTCGTCGGTCGTAACATCCCGTTCCCCGTGGCCTCGGGCCGCGACTCCAACAACAACCCGCTCGTGACCTACCAGCGTGAGGACGTCGCCATCACCTTGAAGGTGACCCCGCAGATCAACGAGTCCGACTATGTGACGCTTGAGGTCTTCCAGGAGGTCTCCGAGATCGAGGAGGACGCCCAGGGCCTCGACGTCTCCACGGCGGGCTTCATCACCTCCAAACGTAGCGCCGAGACGACCGTGCTGGTTCGTGACAACCAGACCGTCGTGATCGGCGGCCTCATGGGCCAGACCTCAACCCAGGTCGAGACGAAGATCCCCCTTCTGGGCGATCTCCCGCTCATCGGCGCGCTCTTCCGGGGCCGTCGTGAGTCCACCCGCAAGACCAACCTGCTCATCTTCCTCACGCCCCACGTCATCGACGAGCCGGCGGATCTGGAGGAGGTGTACCGCATCAAGGTCGCCCAGCGTGAGGAGTTCTTGCGCCGCTTCTACGGCAAGTCGGAGCTGGAGCAGGTCGAGGCGCTGAACAGTCTGCTCGGCCACTCGATGAACATCATCGACGAGCCGTCTCTGTACCGCAGCCGCGTAGACGACGTGAGCTACACGCCTTTGGAGGCCGCCCCCGAAGCCCCGCCGAGCGCGGGTGGCGTCGGCGCGGATCCCGCAGACGGCGAGGGTGATCCTGCTGAGGATCCCGACGCCGAGCCCACAAACCCTGAGGAGGCGCCGTGAGCATTCGCCGCCGGGAGCTCTCCGAGCTGTTGGTCGAGCGTGGGGTCACCACCCAGCGCGTCAAGGAGGCTGAAGGCCTCGCGACCAAGAACGAGATGCCGCTTCTGGAGGCGTTTCAGCGCGCTGACGGCCTGTCCAAGTCGGCCTTGGCCCACAGCCTGAGCGTCATCAGCGGCCTGCCGGTGATGGAGACGATCAACCTCGATCGCCTCGATCTCGACGTCGTGCGCGCGCTGCCCCTCGGCCTCGCCCGCGAGAAGGGCTTCTTGCCGCTGTGGGAGGAGAACGGCCGGGTGCTCGTGGCCATCGCCTCCCCGGCGACCTTGCCCTCGGCGGACGACCTGCGGGTGATGCTGCGGAAGCCGATTCAGGCCGTGCTCGTGCCCGCCGATGAGCTGCGCAACGCGATCAACAAGGCGTTTGACAAGGCCTCCCGCAGCGCGTCCGCGGTGCTGGAGGAGGTGCGCGAAGAGAAAGAGGGCGACTTAGAGGGCGATCTCAACCTCCAAGACGACATCCTCGATGATC
>JAKLKE010000584.1:0-268 GCA_023150775.1 Myxococcota bacterium | reverse complement strand
GGAGTGGACACCGGCCACGAGGAGCTGATCCAGGAGATCGAGGACATCATCGACGCCAGCGACGATGCCCCGATCATCCGCTTCGTGAACACCCTGCTCACCCAGGCCATCAAAGACCGCGCCTCTGACATTCACATCGAGCCGTTTGAGAAGGAGCTGAACGTCCGCTTCCGCATCGACGGCGTTCTGTATGAGATCGTGAAGCCTCCGCCCCGGCTGCAGGCCTCGATCGTGTCGCGTATCAAGATCATGGCCGGTCTCAACATCG
>JAKLKE010000583.1 GCA_023150775.1 Myxococcota bacterium | reverse complement strand
GGCGTTCGTGGCCACGTACTCGGCGATCAGCCGGCGCGCTTCGTCGGGGCGGCTCACGTTCGCCTCGAGCAGCTCGAGGAGGTGCGACTCGTGGCGCGCGCTCGCCTCGACGATCTCCTCCACGGTCGGCTCCGCGTCGTCGTCCTTGCACGCGGCCGCCGCGACCACGCCCAGGACGAGCCACAGACCCGGCGCGGACGCGCCCCTGAGCGCGCGGGCGGCGGTCGTGGGGGAGGGCACGACGTGCATCCTCGCGAAGCCCGCACGGCCTGTCAAACGGGCCCGCTCATCAGGGTGTGATCGAAGATGGGGGGAGGCCCCCACCCGCGTGTCGATACCGGGACATGGGTTTGCGAAGGCGCTGGCGGCGCACTCGAGCCCTGTGTCGGGTGGAGCCGCTCAGGCCGCGGCGCCGCCTTGAAACATGGGGGAGAGGCCGTCGAGGTCGAGGGTCTCGAAGCCGTCGGTCACGAGGCGCGGCTTGCGAGGTCCTCGAAAGCGGTTGCGCCGCTCTCCGAGGAGCCGTCGTTGGAAGCGCTTTCTGTCCTGCTCGTCGAGCCAGTCCCAGAAGTCATCCCACCAGCCCGAGTGGCGGATGGTGAGGAGGGCGGTGAAGAGTGGCAGGTGCTCCTCACGCCAATCGCCGGACACGTCGAGGCGTCGACGGACGATGTGTCGGATGCGCCCCTCGACTTCGCCGCTGCCGATCGGGAGCTCCTCGGCGATGAAGGCTCGATAGGTCATGTACTTGCCGTTGCGCGTCAGGTAGCGGGTCGCGGCGACCACCGCACACTCGTCCTTGTCGGTCTTGTGACACGGCCCGCGTCTACAGGTGTGCTTGCGGAGGTCGGCCAGGATGGACGTGCGGTCTTCTTGCTTGAGGCGCCGGGCCTGCATCGCGAGCCACCGCTTCCTCTCGTCGCCCTCGGGCTGGAGCCCCCTGGCGGCGCCCGCGATGTACTCGAGCGTGTGATAGAAGTCCGCGCACAAGGTGGCCTTGGGCTGCGCTCCGAACTGTTCGTCGAACTGCAGCGCCTGCCACTGAGCCATGTCCATGGTCCCGTGGACATGGGTGTCGTCTCCCATGCCCGCTTCGAGCGCGGCGAGGTACATGGCTTGGCCCGTGACTTCCGTGTGCTTGAGCTCGGACAGGTGCAGGTTGACGACCTTGTCCTCGACCTGGCCGGGTCTCCAGGCCACCACGACACGCACCTCGCGCGAGCTCTTGGGGCGCCGGCCGACAGGTAGCTTGCGCTTGGGCGTGAGCGGCTGGGCCGCGTCGTTCGGGTTGCGCTCGGGGCGCTCAAGCTTGCCGACCGGCACGCCCCCGCTGTCGACCTGCACGAACACCCGCTCGGCTCCGGGACGTACGCCCACCGCGTCCATGACCTCCTGGAGGAGCTTGGTGTCGCGGTGCCCGAGGTAGTCGACCGCCTTGCGCCCCACGGCGTACGTGCGGCGCTCCACCAGGGTGCGATCGACCTCGTGGCCATGGTGCTCGAGCATCTGCTGGGCGGCCGCCCCAAAGCTCATCACCGTCGACAACGCCGTAAGCGCGCGGTCGAGCCCCGCCGTCGTCGCCCCCGACTCCACGTCCAGCCAGTCGCGAACCGGACAGCGACTGGTGCCGCACGACCGACATCGGAAGCGCCACACCTCGAGCTCGAGCGTGCACCGCTTCGTCCGCAACCGCACAGTCCGGCGCTCGCGCTCGCACCTGAAGCCGCAGACCGAGCACCGCCCGGCCACTTCTGCCGCGCGTGCGTGCAGCCGCTCGAAGACCATCGTGAAGAGCAGCCGCTCCAGGCGCGTGACGGTGTCGTCCACCAGCGCCTGAATGCCGTCGACCCTTCGAATCGAGTCCAACGGCACCTTGTCGACCAAGTGCTTCAGCATCGGCCTTGCCGTCTCCGTCAACCACGCTACAAGCTCGTCTTCGTGGGCCATCGCGATCCACCGCCTCGGTTATTTGCATAGGCAGAGGATCACGGTGGCCCACAGTCTTCAACTCCTTGCGCAGGCCGCCTCGACGCCGACAGAGTGCCCCCTCATCTTGAATCACACCCCTCGTGAAGACGTTGGAAGAGGGCTTCGAGTGCCTCGTCGCGGCGGTCGATGAAGGAGCCGACCCGCGCGCGGTCGAACTCAAGGTCTGGCAGGTGCTCCTGCCTGTGGGGCGTCAGCTGCTGTCGGATGGCTTCGCACTGGTCGCGCTTCGCGCGACCAATGCTGATCTCAAGGCGCGAGGTCTCGAGCGCCGGGATGTCCACCTGCGCACCGAGGCGGACTACTGGCAGGCGTGCAACACGACCTTCGGGAAGGTCTCGTTTCCGCTCTGCGCTTATCGCGACCTCTCGGGTCCTGCGTCTGTGACGCGCACGCCAGCGAACACCGGGCCGTTCGCCCATCATGCGCGGTGCAAGTCCTCGTCCGTCCTGCTGGAGTGGGAGTGTCGCCTGGGCAGCGAGCTCCCTTTCCGGCGCGCCGATGATGCGCTCGCGTTCTTCAGCCACGGCGCGGCGCAGGTCGAGGACACCACGATCGCCCGCCACCTCACGCATGTGGGCACCCTCGTCGACCGCCAGTGGCTCTATCGCCCTCTGGCAGAATTCCGTGAACTGCTGTCCGAACGCGCTACACGCGATGCCAAAACTGGCGAGCCCATTGTTCACGCATCGTGTGACGCTCATGCACTGCGGCGCTACGTCGACGAGACCTGGGACGCACAGTGGAAGATGGCCAACGGCATCCGGCTGTGGTGCATCGACCGATTCACAGGCGCCACCATCCATCTTGGCGGTGAGTACACCTGGGGCGACTGCACGGAGGTCGGCAGGATTTTCGCCTCGCTCATCGCCTCGGGTCACCTGCCTGCCCAGGGCGATTACGGCAACGGACTCAAGACCAAGCTCGTATTCGTGACCGATGGGGCCGAGTGGTTCGAGAGCCACATCCTCCAGCAGTTCCCATGGGCGAT
>JAKLKE010000582.1 GCA_023150775.1 Myxococcota bacterium | reverse complement strand
GCGACACGGTCAAGGCTGAAGAGCTCGAAGGCCGCCTCAAGTCCGCTCGCCAAGACGCCGTGCGCACCTTACGCGACGCGACGGAGCTCTTTGAGGGCGGCGGTGATCTCATCCGCTTCGGTCGCCACCAGTTCACGGTGAACACCCAGCCCTTGGAGCTGACGCTCGTGCCCAAAGGCGACGGCATGGCGCTGCACCTCACGGGCACCGACTTCCACGAGCCCGTCAACGACGCCGAGTTTGAGGCGACGCGCCCGTTTTGGACACAGACGGTCGTGTCCGAGACCGAGAGCGTCTACCGTGGGGAGTACCTCGCCGTCTCGATGCTCTTCGCCGCCGAGGCCGGTCGCTCAAACCTCAGCGTCTCGGGCCTGCAGACCGCGGCCTTGGGTGAGGGGGGCCTGCTGGCCCTGGTGCGCGCCTACTCCGCCGACCGCTACGACGAGGGCTATGAGCGCGGCGTACACGACCACGACGCGGCGCTGATCTTAGACAAGCTCCTCGCCGCGCGCAGCACCGCGGGCACCCTACGTTTCCCGTCGCCGCTGCGCGCGGCGGCGGCGATGGCCTGGGCGCTGCTCACCGACAAGGAGCGCCGCGAACGTTTCGCCCGCCGGGCCCGCAGCCTGCGCCGCCTGCGCGACGCCTTCGGCAGCCACCCCGCCTGGGACCAGCTCGCGGATGAGCTCGGTGAGCTGACCGGCGCCACGGTCCTCGCCTTACGCCTGCGGGAGACGGCCTTAGACGCCACCTCCGCCCGGCTCGCCGGGGCGTCTCTGGCCGAGGAGCTCTCCGCCGACCGCCCCCGCTTCTCGCTCTCGGCCCCCGCCGCCCAGCTCATCGAGCAGCTCCAGCGCCGCCTCGACGACGCCGGCTCCCGCTCAGGCTTTGACGAGGATCTGCGCGCCTTAGAGAAAGACCCCCGCGAACGTTTTGGCCTCGCCCGGGCCTGGCTCGACGCCTGCTTGAGCTTAGAGACCGACGCCGACCGCCGCGCCCAGCTCGCCCAGGTCGTGGATGAGGCCGCCGCCCGACTGTGTACCGAGCGCCTCATCGACTGGCAGGTCTCAAACGCGCTCACCACCGTAGACATCCCCGGGATGTTGGGCCAGCACCCGCGCGTCAAGGACCGCGCCATCCGCCTGCAGCTCGACGAGCTGTTGGGCCGCCTGACCGTGTTTATTGAGGAGCGTGTCCCGGCGTATCTCAACTACCGGGCCCTGCGTCACGCGCTGGTCGAGCGGCACCGCAAACGCCTGCGCCTGGATGAGTTTACCCCCCGGGTGATGTCGAGCTTCGTGCGTAACAAGCTCATCAACGACGTATATCTGCCCGTCGTCGGCGACAACCTCGCCAAACAGATGGGCGCGGCGGGCGCCGGAAAACGCACAGACCTCATGGGCCTCCTGCTCCTCGTCTCGCCCCCGGGCTACGGAAAGACGACGCTCATGGAGTACGTCGCGAACCGCCTCGGGCTCGTGTTCATGAAGGTCAACGGCCCGTCCCTCGGGCACTCGGTTCACTCCTTTGACCCCGCCGAGGCCCCCAACGCCACCGCCCGCCAAGAGGTCGAGAAGATCAACCTCGCCTTTGAGATGGGCAACAACGTGATGTTGTACCTCGACGACATCCAGCACACCCACCCCGAGCTGCTCCAGAAGTTTATCTCGCTCTGTGACGGCACCCGGCGGGTGGAGGGTGTGTGGAACGGTCGCACCCGCACCTATGACCTGCGCGGCAAAAAGTTCTGTGTGGTCATGGCGGGCAACCCCTACACCGAGACCGGCGAGAAGTTCCGTATCCCCGACATGTTGGCCAACCGCGCCGACACCTACAACCTCGGCGACATCCTGGAGGGCCGCGAGGAGGTGTTCGGCATGTCGTATGTGGAGAACGCGCTGACCTCCAACGCCGCGTTGGCGCCGCTCTCGTCTCGCAGCCAAGACGACGTCTACAAGCTCATCCGCATCGCCAAAGGCGAAGAGATCAACCCCGCCGAGCTCTCCCACAGCTACAGCGCTGTCGAGATCGGCGAGATCACCTCGGTGCTCAAACGACTGTTCACCATCCAGTCCGTCGTGCTCAAGGTGAACCAGCAGTATGTGCTCTCCGCCGCGCAAGAGGACAGCTACCGCCAAGAGCCGCCGTTTAAGCTCCAGGGCTCGTACCGCAACATGAACAAGATGGCGGAGAAGGTGGTCTCGGCGATGAACGAGGCCGAGCTAGAGCGCCTCATCGACGACCACTACGCCGGTGAGTCCCAGACCTTAACGACCGGCGCTGAGCAGAACCTCCTCAAGCTCGCCGAGCTGCGCGGGCGGATCAGCGAGGAGCAGCGTGAGCGCTGGCTCACCATCCTCAAAGAGTTCCGCCGCCTCAAGTCCATGGGCGGCAAAGACGACGACCCGGTTCACCGCCTCACCGGCAGCTTGGGCGCTTTGGGCGAGCGCCTAGAGAACATTCAGGAGACCTTGGCCGACGGCAAGGCCACCCAGACCCGCCTCGACAACCTGCACGGCGCGCTCGGCGACATTCACGCCGCCTTACGCGACACGAGCGCGACGAACGCCACACAGTCTCGCCTCGACGGGCTGCGTGAGGCCCTGCAGGGCATTCACCTCGCGGTCAAAGATCACTCCAGCACAGACGCCCAGCTCGGCGGGCTCAGCCGGGCCTTGGGCGGCATTCAGGCGGCCTTGGTCGACCCGAGCGCGTCTCAAGCGACGGTCACCCGCCTGGACAACCTGAACCAGACGCTGCTCTCCGTGAGCGAGGCGCTGCGCGCCAGCGAAGGCACGACGAGCCGCCTCGACGCCCTCAATGAGACGCTCAACGTGAACCTCCAGGGCGTGCAGGCCGCGCTCAGCGCCGGGACGCCCAAAGAGCTCGACGCGCGCCTCGCCGCGCTGGCCGGACGACGCCGCGCCTGGGCCGTCCTGCTCGGAGCCTGCCTCCTCCTGCTGCTCCCGCTCTACGCCCCGGCCCTCGCCGGCGCCTTCGTCTCCGACGA
>JAKLKE010000581.1 GCA_023150775.1 Myxococcota bacterium | reverse complement strand
TGATGGTGACGCTCTACACCTTGGTGATGCCCGCGGCCTTGGCCCGGGGGCTCGGCCGCTGGGTGCCCCCCGTCGAAGGCACGACGGGGCCCTGGGCTTGGCGCCTCGGCGCGGCGGCGGTCGTCGGCGGCTTGGGCCTCGCCCTGCCCTTCGCCACCGACCTCCCCCTCGTCGGGCTCTGGGCGGCGCTGACCCTCGTCATCACCGGCCCCAGCGCCTCCGCGGCCGCCCGCGCCGCGCTCGGCGCCGCGCTCGTCGTCGGCCTGAGCCACAGCGGCGTGCTCGCACGAGATTATTACCGCTTCATCGGCGGCGACGCCCGGGTTCGGGGAGAGCTGCCCGCCGCCGTCGCGGCGTATGAAGAGGTCGTGCGTCTTGACCCCGCCTACTTCTCGGGCCGGGTGCGCCTATGCCAGCTCCTGACCGCCTCCGATCGCGCCCAAGACGCCTTGCCGCACTGTGAAGAGGCGCTGCGCCTGAACCCCGGCCAGCCCGACGCCGTCGCCGCCGAGGCCGACGCGCGCGCCGCGCTGCGCTGACCAAAAGGCGCGGACAAGACGACGAAGAGCGCGCTCACCAGGGCGCTCGGCGCGGGAGTTCGTCGCATCCCCTTGCCCTGGCGGCGCCGTCGTCCTATTCTCCCAGGGTCATCGTGGAGCCTGTGGATATGTCGGAACTGGCGGGACAGACGATTCAGCAGTTGTTCAAGCAGTGGCGCTCCGGCGACGCCGAGGCCGGTCAGGCCATGGCGAGCCGGTTCTCGGACTGGTACTACGCCATCGCGGCGAGCCGTCTGGGCGATCCCCCCTGCCGTCAGCCCTTGGAGACGGCCTGCCGTCGTTTCGCCGAAGGCGTGAGCACGGTCACCGAGGCGCGGCTACTGCCCGGTTGGTCCCACGACATCATCGTCGAGGAGCTCAAGACCGCCGGAGAGCGCGCCTGGGGCGGCGACTTCCCGAACAACATCACCGGCAAAAAGAAGCCCTCGGACCTGCTCTCCAAGGCGGTTGACAAGCTCACCCCCGCCCAGGTCAAGCTCCTCGACCGCGCCTATGACCGCAAGGTGCCCTTGGAGGACGTCAAGGCCCTGGCGAACGAGGCCGGGGGTTACCCCATCGCCGTGCTCCAGGCCCGCTACGCCCTCAAGCGGGTGCTGCGCAGCCAGTACAACGTGCAGTTCACTGAGGTCCCCGACCAGCCGAACCTCGACTGGGGCCCCCTGCCCCTCTACGAGTGCGGCCGCATGGACGGCACGAACGAAGAGAAGTCTTTCGAGACCTGGATGCTCTCGGACCTGAGCCTCTGCAAAGACATCGCCGAGTTCTCGTCCTTCGCCATCGCCCTGCGCGGCGGCGCGCTCAAGGCCAAGCCCAAGGCCACGGCGTCGAGCGAGGCCGTCACCATCCCGCCCCCCGCCACGACGACGCCCCCGACGCCCACCCCGACGGCCCCGCCCGCGGGCCCCAACAAGGCCGTGCTCATCGGCGGCGTGGTCGTGGTCGCGGTCATCTTGGCGGTGATCGCCGCGATGATGAGCAGCTGATGCGCGGTGGAGGAGAAGGGGTTCGCGCCGACGCCGCGACGGTCACCGCGATGCGGCTCGCCGAGGCGCGGGCTGCTTTAGAGGACGGCGATCCCCAGACCGCCATCGTCGAGGCTGAAGAGCTCCTCGACGTCGATCCCGAGAACCTCGACGCGCTCTTCTTGGTGGGTGACGCCTCCTTAGAGCTCGGCGACGCCTTGGGCGCCCGGGCCGCCTACGAACGATACCTGGAGCTCTGCCCCGACGACCCCGGCGCCCTCTCCGGTCTCGCCGTGGCGTGTTTTGACCTCACGGATCTCGACGGCAGCCTCACCGCCGCGCGCCAAGCCGTCACCTTAGAGCCCCAGCTCGCCGAGGCCTGGCACCAGCTCGGCCTGATCTGTGAGCTGCGCGGGGAGACCAAAGAGGCCCGCCTGCACCAGCGCCGCGCCGCCGAGCTTGAGCCCGACACCTTCCCCGAGGCCGCGCCGGTGCCCCAGGCGGCCTGGTCCCAGGCGCTCAAGACCGCCTTGGCGAGCCTCCCCAAGCGCCTCCGCGGCTGGTACGCCCTGGTGCCGATGGAGCTTCTGCCCCTCCCCGACCTCGACGAGCTGCGCCAGACCTCGCCGCCGATCTCCCCGAGCGTGCTGGCCCTGTGCCAAGGCGCCCCCCCGGACGACCCCAGCACCGCCTGGGATCGCCCGCCGAGCGCGCTGCGTTTTTTCCAGAAGAACCTGGAGCGTGAGGCGACCTTCTCCGGCGACCTCGTGGCGACCCTTCGTGACGCCCTCCTCCGCGAGGCGGCCGAGTGGCTGGGCCTGAGCCGCGACGACGCCCAGCTCAATCGCTGATGCGGTTCACCGTCCTGGGCTCTGGCACGACGGTCCCCGATCCAGCCCGAGGCCCGGCGGGCTTCTTGCTGCAGCGCGAGGGCGCCAACCTGCTCATCGACGGCGGCGGCGGCACCATCCAGCGCCTCGCCCGGGCCGGTGTAGACGCCCGAGAGCTCGACGGAGGTGTGTACTCCCACCGCCACGTCGACCACTGCGGCGAGCTGGTGCCGCTCCTGTTCACCATGCGGGTCGGCGCCGACAAGCCCCGGCAGCGCGACTACCCCATCTGGGCCGGCGCGGGGTTTGAGCCGTTCTGGGCCCAGCTCAAGGCGGTGTACCCCGGCTGGCTGGAGGGCCGCCACTGGGCGCCCAAAGGGACCGAGCTGCCCCTGGACGGCCCGGGCGAGGCGCGGCTCCCTGGCGGCGTGACCCTACGCACCTTGCCCGCGAACCACGCCGCCGGGGCGCTGCACCTGCGTTTTGAGTCCCCCGAGGGCGCCGTGGTGTTCTCCGGCGACACCGGGCCCTCGGAGCACCTCATCACGCTCAGCCAAGGCGCGGATGTGCTGGTGACTGAGTGTGCGGTAGAGCCGAACGACCCTTACGGCGGTCACCTCTGCGCCGAGGACATCGTCCGCGTCGTCCGCGGCGCGCGGCCCAA
>JAKLKE010000580.1:2622-3024 GCA_023150775.1 Myxococcota bacterium | reverse complement strand
TGAGAGGAGGATCCCGTGAAAAACTTCGTCCCGCTCGTCGCCCTCGCGCTCCTCGCGATGGGCTGCAACAGCAAGATCAAGAAGTACGCCGACAACATCGACAACATGGCGCTCTACCCGCAGCAGCAGGCGTCGATGCCGTCGGTGAACCTGGGCTCGGCGACGGTGCCCGTGGACGGCGTCGCCGGGCAGGTCGCCAACGCGGCCACGGACGTCATCATCGACGGCTTCGAGATCGAGATGGCCAACCGCCTGAACAAGATCATCGAGCCCGACAAGCTCACCGAGCGGATGGGCACGGCCACTGAAGAGTTCATGAACGAGAAGGGCCCCTTCCCGGTCAACCAAGACAGCCGCTGGCAGCTCTACGTGAACATGAACGGCTGGGGGCTCAGCGCCAGC
>JAKLKE010000580.1:0-2612 GCA_023150775.1 Myxococcota bacterium | reverse complement strand
TACGGCCCCAAAGGCAAACGCATCTACCGCCGCTCCTTGACCTGCACGATCCCGCTCTCGTCTTACGTCGGGCTCTCCGTCGGCGCCGCCCAGACCGCGGCGAACATTAGCGCGATCACCGGCATGAGCGACAAGGAGCTGCGCAAGGTCTTCCAAGACCTCTCGGAGTACTGCGGCCGTGAGGCGGCGATGCAGCTCAAGCAGGTCGTGGGCCGCGCGAAGTAGCGCCGCTCAGGGCTGGGAGGCCGTCAGCACGGCGAGGGCCTCCCACACCGCGGGCTCCATGTCTTCGAGCTCCAAGCCCTCCATCGCCCCGCACAAGGTCACCAGGGCGTGTTTGTGCAGGGGCTCGACGCGCTGGCCCAGGCCGCGCTCACGCGCCAGAGACCACCACTGCCGCGCCGCCGGGGCCTGCCGGGCGACGGCGGCGCAGGTGGCGCGGATGAGGCCGATGGTCGCCCAGGCCTGATCCCGGGGGTGCAGGGCCAAGGCCTCGGCGGCGCGGCGGGCCTCGGCCTCGGCGGCCTCAAGCTGGCGCTCGTTCATCGCCATCAGGGCGAGCATGGCCCGGGCGCGACCCCGGGAGACGGGGCGGCACCAGCGCTCGGCGAGGCGGGCGGCGCGGGTGAGGCGCTCCCGGGCGAGCAGGCGGTCATCGGCGCGTAAGGCGAGCTCGGCCAAGGCGATGAGCGCGTCGAGCTGCACCTGGGGCTCGGAGCAGGTCGCGGCGTTCGCCCGCGCGGCGCGCAGCTTCTGATCGGCGATGGCCCAGGCGCCGCTTCGCGCGGCGAGGGTGCCTTCAGCCAAGGCGGCCCGGGCGGCGGCGCGGGTGTCGCCGGTGGTGCTCGCGGCGTGGTTGAGGCGCTCCACGGCCAGGTTGGCCTCGTCCATTCGACCGGCGCGGGCGGCGAGGTGGAAGAGCGCGTCCCAGCCCTTCACGCCCAGGGGGTGCTCGGCGGGGCGCAGCTCGACGAGGCGGCGCAGGCACTGCTGCGCGGCGACGACGTCGTCCTCGTGGGTCGCGGCGACGGCCTCGGCCCACACCGCTTCAGCGAGGCCGTCTTTGTCGGCGACGGCCTCCAGGTCGGCCCGGGCGAGCTTGGCGAGGCGCCGGGCGCTCTCGGGCTGGCCCAGATCGGCCTCGGCCCGGGCCTTGTCGGCCTCGCTGGGGCGGTCGAGCTCCAAGAGCGCCGCGCCTTTGAGGCGGCGGGCCTCGGCCCGGGTGCTGAGGTTGGGGTTCTCGGGGCTCTCGGTGAGGTCGGCGGCGGAGATGGCGAGCTCGGCGGAGCGGATCGCCGCCGAGTAGCGCCCTTGGTTCAACATGCTGCGAACGGAGCGCAACAGCGGGCCCAAGGCCGCCTCGGGCTGGCCCGAGCGCAGGAGGTGCAGGCCCCAAGGCAGGTCCACGTCCACGCCGGTCTGCTCGCCGTGGCGCTGCCAGGCCGCCGCGAGCTTCTCGTGAATCTCGATGCTGTCGGCGAGCTCCTCCGCCATCTTTCGCGCCGTGCGCTGCAGCGCCCCGTGCTCAAACCGTAAGAGCCCACCCTCCTCACGCAGAAGCCCAGCGGCCAAGAGCGCGTCGAGGCCGGCCTCGGAGACGTCACGCAAGACCCCCACCGGCGGCGTCTGCCCGGCCAAAGCCACGGACGCCAAGGCGATGGCGGCCTCCACCGGGTCCTCCGTCGCCCGCACCGCTGAAGTCAGGCGGTAGGCGTAGAGCTTCGTGAGGTTCACGGGCAAGACGTCGTTGATCTTGAGGCCGGGCTTGAGGCGGTAATGAAGCTGCTCGTCGGCCTTCAGCAGCCCTCGGGCGGCGGCCTGGCGCAACAACATGCCCGCGGCGAGGGGGAACATCGCCACCCGTTTTGTCACCACCCGGGCCAGGGCCTCGTCTAAGGTGAGCGCCTCGTCGAGCAGGCCGCGGATCTGCTCCGGGGTGAGCGCGGGCAGGTCCAGGCGTAGGGCGCCGAGCTCCTGCATCGCCTTCACCCGGTCCAGAAGCGCCGGGCTCGCGTCGAGGCTCTCCTGGGCGATGGTGGCCAAGACCAAGGCCGGGCGGCGGCCCACGGCGCCCTCTAGGAGCGCCTCGCAGAAGTCGAGGCCGTCGCCGGGCTCTTCAGCGTGCTCCACGTCGTCGAGCACCACGCAGGCCCCGCCGCGCCAGGCCCGGGCGTCGATCTCCTCCACCAGAAACCGCAGGCCCAAGGCCGCGTTCGGCGCCTGCTCGCCGGGCAACAGGTACCCGCACCAGCGCGCGAGGATCTGGGCGTCGTCTCGGGCCAGGTCGAGGGTCGTCTCACGGTCGCGGGCCACCCAGCGCGTGAGCCGCTCTTGCAGGCGCAGGCGGGTGTCGTTGAACGGGCTCAGCAGCTCTCGCACGGCGCCGAGATAGCCATCATCCACCCCCGCCGGGCGCTGATAGCGCAGGCGAAACGCCTCCATCCAGCCGCCCTCGTCGAGCGCCCGGGCGATGTGCTCCACGAGCCGCGTCTTGCCCGAGCCTTCAGAGCCGATGATGAGCACCACCCGGGGCCCACGCTGGGTGACGACCTCCCGGGCCTGACGCCAGAGGATCTCCAGCACCTGTTCACGGGCGACGAGCGGCACGTCGC
>JAKLKE010000057.1 GCA_023150775.1 Myxococcota bacterium | reverse complement strand
GGCGCGTCCTGGGGGGTTCCGGCGAGCACAAAGGCGGTCGTTATGAAGGCGAGCATAGGCATAACGACAAGTCTACCGCGCGCGGCGGACATTCGCAGCCTCAAGCGTCAAGAGGATCTCTTGCGGACGCGCCTCTGAAGCGGTAAGGTCTGCGCCGGGGAATCCCCCGAATTCTCGCTGTGTATCCCTTCGCTGACCAGGAGCCTCCATGAGCTTCTTTGAACGCCTCGCCAACGTCTGGAAGGGCTTCTTCGGGCTGTTCATCGCTGACGTCGAGCGCAACAACCCCGAGGCGGTCTACGAGTCCGCGATCGAGGAGCGCATCAAGAAGCACAAGGAGCTCAAGAAAGCGGTCTCCGGCATCGTGTACCTGCGCAACAAGCTCCAGTCCGAGCTTGAGCAGTTCGAGCGGGAGCTGGCTGAGGTCCAGGTGCAGATCCCCATCGCCGTCGAAGAGGGCGAAGACGACGTGGCGATGGTGCTCATCCAGCGCAAAGACGAGCTCACCGCCAAGATCTCCTCCCACCAGGTCGAGCTAGAGAAGATCGGCGCCCAGGCTGAAGAGGCCAAGTCGGGCCTCATCGCCTTCCAGGCCGAGATCGAGAAGCTCCGCCGCGAGAAGGAGGAGATGCTCGCCAAGAAGGCCAGCGCTGAAGCCCGCATCCAGATTCAGGAGACCCTCGACGGCCTCTCCACCGACGCCGACATCAAGGCGCTGGAGAACGTGCGCACGGGCATCGAGAAGATCGCCGCCGAGGCCGACGTGGCGTCGGAGATCAAGGGCCAGTCCCTCGACGACAAGCTCGCCAAGATCAAGGCCAAGACGGCGAACACCGCCGCGAAGTCCCAGCTTGACGAGCTCAAGAAGCAGATGGCCGCGCGGAAGGGCGCCCAAGAGGCCGCCGCCGCTGGCGCCAAGAAGACGATGTGAGCCCGCCCGGCGTCTTCACTCTGCCGGGGCGCGCCTTGGACGAGGAGGACGCCTGGGTGCGCGCGCTGCAGGCGGCGAGCGACGCCGAGGTGCTTGAGGCCACCCGCGCCGCCGTTCGTGCCGGTCGCCCTGGCCTCGCCGGTCGCGCCGTGAGCCTCGTGCTCTCCGACGCCGCCGTCGCCGGAGACCCCGAGCTTGAGCGCGCCGCCCGCGCCGCGCGGCTCTTGCTCAGCCGCCCCGTCCCGCCGAGCATCGAGGAGTGGGATGAGCTGATCGCCGACCTTGGCCGCCGTCAGCACATGGCGCGGTTTAAGGCCCGGCACCGGGCGATCACCCGGGGAGAGAGCCCAGACAAGCCGCGCACACGCCCCAAATGACTCGGGTGGGTTAATCTGGCGGCCATGTCTACGGCCTCCCCGACGCAGAGCTTCTTTCAGCGCGCCTTCAGCCCCTTGTTCGCCCGCCTCTCCGCCGCCTGGGCGGGGCTGGACGGCACGACGCGGCTGCACACGACCGTGCTCGCCGGGCTCATGGTCGGCTCCTTGGCGCATTACCTGGTCTTCATCACCTATTTTATTGAGGACGCGGGGATCAGCTTCGCCTACGCCCGGAACTGGGCTGAGGGCGAAGGGTTTGTCACCTTCGCCGGGGGCGAGCGGGTGGAGGGCTTCTCAAACCCGCTGTGGACCTGGATCTGCGGGGTGTTTTACCTGATGGGCGTGCCGCCGTTCACCACGGCGAAGCTCCTCGGCGCGGCGTTCGGCGCGGGCACCTTGCCGCTCGCCTGGGCGCTCACGAAGGAGGCCCGGGGCCGCCTCGACGCCGTCGCGCTGCTCCCGCCCCTGCTCCTCGCCGCGTCGAGCACCTACGCGATCTGGAACGCCTCGGGCTTAGAGAACAGCCTCTTCGGCGTCTTGTTGACCGCGGGGATGCTGCTCATCTTGCGTGAGGCCGAGCGCCCCCAGGCCTTCCCTTGGTCGGCGGTGATGTTCCTGGGCCTCGCGATCACCCGCCCCGAGGGTGTGGTCTACGCCGCCGTCGCGGGCCTGGTGCGCCTCGTCTTGGCGATCCGCGCCCGGCAGGTGGTGGTGCCCATCGCCAAGTGGCTCGTGGTGTTCTGGGCGCCGTTCTTGGTCTATCAGGCCTGGCGCTACAGCTACTTCGCCTGGCCCTTCCCCAACACCTTCTACGCCAAGGTCGATGGAGAAGACCGCTTCAAGCCCTGGAGCTGGGGCACGAAGGGCTGGCTCTACATCCGCAACTACATGAGCGCCTTCGGGATCGGCTACGTCTTGCCCCTGGCGCTCGTGGCGATGACCGGCCTGCGCGACCGCCGCCGCTGGCTCACCTTGGGCCTCACGGCCTTGTGCGCCTTGGTGTGGCTGTGGAACGGCCGGGATGGTCTGCCCGACGGTTTTGATCCGAACTGGCTCGCCAAGCTCCAGCTTCATTGGGACAAGGTGCGGGTCGGCGCGGCGATCTTCGCCGTCGTCGCCGCCACCGTGGCCACCTTGGGCGAGCGCGGCGCCGCGGCCCGGGTCCTGTGCCTCGGCCAGGTCGTCGCGGGGCTATTCTTCGTCTTGTACAGCGGCGGCGACTGGATGGCGCAGTGGCGCTTCTTCTCCTACTTCGCCGTGCCGGGCTTCGTCCTGATCGGCCTCGGCCTGGGCCGCCTGCTCGACGCCGTGCCGCCGCTGGGCCGCGAGCGCCTGGGGATGCCCACCTTACGCCTCGTCACGCTCACGGTGTTTGTGCTGGTGATCGGCACGCCGAACATCTGGCAGTCGGCCTGGGCCGCGCCGTCGCCGGAGACGACGATCTCCGACGTCAAGCAGCGTGTGGAGTACATGACCTGGGTGCAGCGCCGCCTGCACTTAGAGCGCGTGACCTTGTGGGACGTCGATATGGGCGCCCACATGTACTACACCGACTGGCGAATCCTCGACGTGGCGGGGCTCGTGGACGTGCCCGTCTCGCGGCACCTCTACCAGAAGGCGTTCATCCGCGAGTACCTGTTCTTGGAGGAGCGCCCGCACTTCGCGCACATGCACGGCGGCTGGGCGAGCAAGGTGAAGATCACGACCCACCCCGAGTGGAAACGCGACTACATCGAGATCCCCGGCTACCCCTCGGGCCGCAAGCAGTTCCACATCGGCAACCACATCCGCAAAGACATCTTCGTGCGCCCCTCCTACGAGGGCCCTGAAGGTCGCCGGGCGATGTTTAAGGGCGGCGTCACCCTGGAGGGCTGGGACATCCTCTCCCCCGAGGTGCCTGAAGAGGGCCGGGTGGTCGTGGACGTGTGGCTCAAGGCGGGCTTCCGCAAGGCCGGGGTGCGGGTCATCGCCGTGCTCGACGACGGCGCCGGACACCAGCACGCCTTCGCCGTGCCCCCGGGCTACGACTGGTACAAGGTCACCGACTGGAAGAACGACGAGCACGTCCGGGGCACCTTTGACCTGGACCTCCCCAAGAGCCTGCCCAAAGGCACCTACGACCTGGGCTTCGTGCTCCTCGACGAGAAGTCGGGCGCGGTGCTAGAGGTCAACCTGCCCCCAGCGCCCGCCCCAGAGGCCCCCGCTGAGGGGGTTGAGCCCGTGGTCGAGGCGCTGGCGGCGCCCCGGTACATGCGCGGCGAGCTGTTCTTTGACGCCGCCGTGGTGATCGTCTCCCGGGACGAGGCGACGACCTTGGCCGATGAGGATCGCCTCCAGGCCTTCACCTTCGCCGAGATCGGCGAGTGTGAGCTGGCCTGGGGCGCCTGGAAGCAGGCCGAGCACCACGTCGCCAAGAACACCCGCTGGCACGACGACTATCGCCCCGAGGTGAAGACGGCCGTCGCCGGGTGTTACGCCGCCCGCGCAGCGGAGGCCCCCACCCCAGACGAGCAGGTGCGTTGGTTGGTCGAGGCCCGCGGCTACGACCACAACCTCGACGCCGTGGTCACCGCCGCCCAGGCCTTGGCCGCCACCAAAGACGCCGAGGGCGACGCCGCCGCCGCCAAAGAGGACTGGGAGGGCGCCTACGCCGCCTACCGCGCCGCGCTCATGCTCGACCCCCGGCTCTCGTGGACCCGCAAGAAGGCTGAAGAGGCCCGAGACAAACGCCTGGACATCAGCGGCAAGGTGAAAGACCCGCCGCCCAAACCTTCGACCACCCGCACGGCCCCAGGCCCCAAGAAGGCCGGCGAGCCCGACGATCCCAAGGCCGACGACGACAACAGCCCCGACCTCAAGCCCGCCGGCGTGCGCCGCCCCACCGTAGGCCCGAGGGGCAAGGTGCCGCCGCAGAACCCCGCGCAGAGGGCGCCGAGTGTGGACTAAAGCCATGGCCGATCCCCGCTGTCCAGACGCCCCCACCAAGGAGTTTCGCACCTGGGCCGTGATCTACCGGTCCGAGGACGAGTCCTCCTGGATCGCGCACACGGTCCTCTACAACCTGATGGCCTGGGGCGACACCCCCGCCGAGGCCCGAGCGTCGTTGGAGCGGGTCTTTGAGGAGGCCCTCTTAGACGACCTCAACTCCGGGTTTGACAGCGCGCGTCGGCCGAGCGCCCCTGAGGAGGTTCAACAGCGTCTCGCACACGCTAAACACGTTCAGTGAACAAGTTTACTAAACGTGTTTACCGCACCCGCACCCGCACTACCAGCGGCCGGTGGTCCGAGAGCGCGTCAAACCGGGTCTCCACCTCGGCGCTGAGCAGCTCCACGGGCCCGCCGGTGAAGACGTGGTCGATCTTGCGGTCGGCGGCGCCGCCGTAGGGGATGTAGGTGCGGGCCTCTGGGGCCAGGGGCGCGGCGAAGGCCTCCTGGGCGAGGTCAGTGAGCGCGGCGAGGGGGTTGGGGTCGTCGGTGTACTCGGCGGCGTCTTTGCCGAGGCGGCGGGGGTCGTCGCCGAGGGGCAAGAGGTTGAAGTCTCCGGCGAGGATCCACGGCTGCTCCGGCGGGAAGGCCCGGATCACCGCGCAGAGGCGCTCCACCTGGGCCTGCAGGGTGCCGTCCCCACGGGAGAAGGCCGAGAGGTGCACGTTGCCCACCCAGAGGGGGAGCGCGCGGCCCTCGATGGGCAGCTCGGCCCAGAGGAGCGCACGTTTGAGGTTGAACACCTTCCGCCAGCGGGCCTCACGCATCAAGGGCAAGGCCGTGCGCCCGGCTTGGGCGAGGCCCCGGGTGGAGCAGGTCGCCTGGTGCAGCTCCACCCGGCCCATGGGGCGGTGGCTGGGGGTCGGGACGTAGAGCGCGCGGTGAATGACGGCGCTCGCCGTGCCCGTGGCGCCCATGGCCTTCGCCAAAGGCGGGAGCTGGTCGAGGCGCCCGGTGCGGTCGGCGCCCCGATCGACCTCTTGGAGCAGCGCGAGGTCCGGCGCCATCGTGTGGAGGGCCTCTCCTTGGGCCGCCAGGGTGGCGCGCACGTCCTCCGGCGGCACAAACACCGCCCGGCCCCCGTCGTAGAAGAAGTGGTGCCGGGTGCCCGCGGCGAACTGGAGGTTCCAGCTCACGACGGTCAGGGCCTCGCCGGGGACGATCGGGCGCGGAGGCGTGGAGGCGAGGTGATCGGCGGGGCCTTCAGGGGGCGGCTGGTGCTCCACCTGGGCGAGCGCGCGGCGGCCCAACGATCGCAGGGCGTCACGGATCATCGGCGGTCCTCGCAAGGAATGGACACGGTGACGGTGTCGTAGGGCTCATCGCTGAAGGTCCACGGGGCGTAGGTCTCCACGGGGGGCGCTTTGGCGACGAGGTAGGCGTGCAGGTTCCCGCCCCCGGCGCCGCTGTGCACCCGCGGCCCCCAGAAGGTGTCGTGCAGGGTGAGCCGCAGGATCGGGCTGAGGCAGGCGGTGGGGTCGGCCTCTTGGGGCCACGGGGCCTCGGCGACGGCGTAGAGGCCCTCGGGCCGGGCGCCCTCCTCCAACGATCGCCAGCCCCGCGCCTCTAAGCTGTGCTGCCAGCCCCAGTGGCCGGAGAGCTGACCCACCCCCAGCCGCGCCACCCGCGCGCCGGCCTCGTCCCAGGCCCGGGCCATGGCCCGATCGTCGATGGCGAGGCCCAAGGCCAAGAGCGCCTGGAGCCCGCAGGCCAAGGCCACGGCGCCGCGCGGCGGGCGCAGGCGTAAGGTGGCCAGCGCCGGCCCCGCCCAGAACGCCAGCCAGTACCGCGCCGCCGCGAACCGAAGGGTCAACAAGAACAGCAGGCCGCCCACTCCCCAGCACCACAAGAGCCGGTCGGCGGGGGTGCTCAGGCGTAAGCTGGCGAGGCCCGCGCCCCCGGCGGCGCAGCTCAGGAGCGTCGCCGCCGCCGCCACGCCGGTCTGCGCCGAGAGCAGGACGCCGACCCCGCCGACCCCAAGCCCCAAGGCCGCCCCGACCCAGCCCCGGCGGTGGGCCAAGGCCAGGGGCAAGAGCGCGGCGCCGCCCAAGGTCGCCACGGCGGCGACACCTTTGCGGACGAGCTCCCGAGGGGTGTCGGAGACCGACTGAAAGCCGGTCATCGCCAGGAGGTGCCAGGCGCCGTAAGCGTGCAGGTCGTGGAGCGCGAGGCCCAGGGTGGGCAAGATCACCGGCAGAGCCGCGCGCAGGCGACCCCGCTGCCAGCCCATCAACAGCACGAGCGGGATGAGGCAGATCCCCGAGTACCGAAACAAGGCCGCGCAGCCCGCGAGCAAGGCGAAGGCCCAGGCGCCTCTCCCGGCGGTCAAGAACCCGCCGAGACCCGCCAAAGCGCAGGCCGCGAGCGGAAGATCCGGGGTGAGGGCCTGGGCGGCGAGCAGCAAGATCGGCGAGGTGAGGAGCAGCATCGCCGCGCCCTCCGCCTCGCCGACGAGCGCCTCGCCGAGCCGCGCGGCCCCCCAGGCCACGAGCAAGAGCCAAGGCCACATCACGAGGTGCAAGACCTCGATGGGGGCGTCCACCCACGGCGCCAACCACCAGGCGACGCCCGGCGGGTTGGAGAGCACATCAAAGGCCCGCTCCGTCGTGCCTTGCCAGTTGATGAGGATGTCGTGAGGACGCCAGGGGTCTAGGGCCGCACCCCGGGCGAGCACCAGAAAGTTCGGGTCGTCGATGTGCGGCGGCTTATCGACAAAAGGCGCGGTGAGGCCCAAGGCGAGGAGCAGCGGCAGGAGCGGGCGCAGGGGCTTCACGGGGAGAGGATACCCCAGGCGCAAAACCGCCTCAGCGGAGGGCCCTAAACGAGCGCCCCGACCAGCTCCACGCGGTCGTAGAGCGTGTTCCAGCCGGTGACCGTGGCGTTGACCTTCAGCGGCGCGCCCCGGGCGCTGCCCTCTGCGGCGGCGGTGTCGCCGTCGCGCAGGCTCACGGAGACGGGGGTGCCGTCGGGCAGCGCGCCCGTCGCCGTGCGGCCGTCGCGGTGGCCTTCGGGCAGGTGGAGACCGAAGGATCGTTCGACCCGCTCGGCGCGTAGGGTGAAGGTGAGCGGCGTCGCGGCGGCCTCACGGAGCAGCGCCGCGCGCTCGTCGTTGAGCGGGCTCGCGGCCTTGAGCGCGCGGCTGAGCGTGGCGAGCTGGGCCTCGTCACCGTCGAGCGTCGGCGGCGCGGCGACCGGCGGCGCGATGACCGGCGGCGCGATGACCGGCTCCGGCGCGGGGGGCGTCTCCACGACCCGCTCCACGACCCGCTCCGGGATCTTCGCCACGAGCCTCCTAGGCGTCGGCGCCGCCAGGGCAGGGGCCTCGCCCGGGTCCACGCTCAGGGGCCAAGCCGTGATCCAGTCAAGCCAGGCCGAGCACTCCAAGTGTACGACCAGCATCCAGCTCACCGTGTAAGAGCCGCCCTCAAAGCTCCACAAGGGCAGCTCCGGCATCTTGGCTTTGCCCTCATACCGGGTCTGCTTGTCGGTGGCGGTGAGGACCAGCGGCTCTTCGTACAGGGTGTGCTCGTGGGTGCGCTGGTGTTTGCCGCTGCCGGAGACGGCGCGCTCGACGCAGATCAAGGTCGCCGAGACCGCCTTGAGCGGCGCGGCGAAGCGGTCGAGCTCGATCAGCACCGGGACGGCCTGGCCCGGGACGAGCCGACGGGGGACGGTCACCGCCGGCGTCGGCGTGCGCCACGCGGCGATGGTGTTTCTGGGCCCTGGGAAGAACAACAAGAGCCCCAGCGGCACCAGCAGCACGGCGAAGGGCGCGCAGGTGAAGAACAGGATGAAGAAGATGATCAGCCCCGGCGCCCAGATCTTGCCCACCTTTCGGCCGCCCATGTGGGTGGCGAAGGGCGACTTCTCCGCGGCGTTGGACCGCCACTCGGGGCTCGGCGCGAGGGTGAGGGGCTGCTCATCTTTGGGGTCGATGGCCCAGGGCACGTCGACGACGGCGCGCAGGACGTGGGTCACCGCCATCAGCCCGCCCTCCATCGGCGGCGGCGCCGGGGGCAGGGTCATCTGAAAAGGATAACGAAGCGTCCCCGGCGCCCAGTCCCCGACGAAGAGCGAGGTGGTCTCTAAGACACGCTCGCTGGTGTTGCCTTTGCCGATGGCCCGCACCAGCAGCTCTACCCGCAGGCCATCACAGCGCCCGGCGCGGGTGACCTCCACCACCACCTCCCCCTCGATGACCTCCCCGGCGTGGAGCACACGGCCCCCGTCGTTGAGCGAGAGGGTCAGCGTGCACCAAGACATCGTGTCGACTCCCGCAGGAGGGCCTAGCTCAGGGCGTCGCCGGCGCAGCGCCCTCGACGACGGGCATCCCGGCGCTCACCCAGGCCCCGGTGCCGCCCTCGACGTTCACCGGGGTGAAGCCTTTGGACAACAAGAGCTGGCTCGCGCGCTCAGAGCGGCGCCCGGACTGGCAGATGACGTAGACCTCCGCGCCTTTGTGGGCCTCAAGCTCGGCGAGGCGAGACTCTAAGGTGTCTAGCGGGATGTGCCGCGTCTGGGCGACGTGGCCCGCGGCGTACTCGTCCACGGTGCGCACGTCGAGGAGCAAGGGCACCTTGCCCGCGTCGAGATCGGCCTGGAGACCCTGCACGGTGACCGAGCGGAAGCTCGCGGCGGGGGCAGGGGCGGGGGCGGCGGCGGAGGCGGCGCCAGGAGCGGCGGCGGGCTCTGGCGCTGGGCCCCCGCAGGCGGCCAGGGCCGCGAGGACAACAAGCGCCGAGAAGAGCCGACACATCATCAGGGGACCGCCACGATCATGAGGGTGACGTTGTCTTTGCCGCCGCCGTGGTGCGCGGCGCGGATGAGCTCTCGGGCGCAGACCCGGGGGTCGTCGTACTGGTTGAGGATCGTCTCGATCTCGTCGTCCTCGACCTCACCCCAGAGCCCGTCGGAGTTGAGGAAGAGGAGATCCCCCGACTCAAGCTCCAGGCGGAAGATGTCGATCTCGACGTTCCGCTCGGTGCCTACGGTGCGCAGGAGGATGTTCGAGTGGGGGTGCGTGCGCGCCTCTTCGGCGGTGATGCGCCCCTGCTCGACCATCTTGGAGACGAGGGAGTGATCCCGGCTCACCTGGTGGAGCGTGCCGTCGCGCAGCAGGTAGCCGCGAGAGTCGCCGACGTTCGCCAGGAGGCCCAAGTTGCCGTGCATCAACAAGGCGACCAGGGTGGTGCCCATGTCGTTGCCGCGCTCTTCAGCCGTGGCCTTGACGGTGTTGTTGGCCTCTTGGAAGGCCTCGTCGAGGATGTTCTCAAGCTGCTCGGGGGTGAAACGTTCGCCCTTGGCGAAACGTTCCCGGGCCACCTTGCCGATGGTGGTGGACGCTACCTGGGAGGCGACCTCGCCGCTCTCGTGACCGCCCATGCCGTCGGCGACCACAAAGAGCTGGGCCTCGTCGCTGAGGCTCACCCAAGACCAGTTGTCCTCGTTGAACACCCGGGCGAGGCCCACGTCGGTCATGGCGGCGCAAGAGATGCGCGCCTTGAGGTTCTCCGAGCGGTCAAACCAGCCCTCGACCTGCCGACCGAACTCCAAGGGGCTCTTGAAGCGCCCGTCCTCGGCCTTCTCGAAGAAGTCGCGGAGGGGGTTGAACTCGACGGGGGTGAACCGTTTGAGGAGCTCGCCCAGGTCGCGGAGCTCGTTGCCGCGCTCGGACTCGGGCACGGGGCCGTCGTAGAGGTGGGCGATGTCGGGATCGTAGAGCAGCAGGCGGCCCTCTTCCCGGCGCAGGAGCACGTTGGCGCGGGTGAGCCGGGCCAAGGACACGCCGTTGTGGTGCAGCCACGCGAGCAGGCCGGCGAAGCGCTGGGCCATGTTGACGACCTGACCGGCGGGCAGCGGCGCGGCCTCGTCGAGCATCAACGACTCGTTGCGGTAACGCACGACGGAGCACAGCACGTTCTTGTGAACGAAGACGTCGTCGGGCTGGAGCACGCCGGGGTGGCTGAGGCGGCGCTCGAAAAACTTCTTGTAGGGCTCGAAGCCGGCGGGATCCCAGCGCGCGGACATCAAGAACTGCGTGCGCGACTCGAAGTCGGCGTTGCAGCTCACGCAGCTCGTGGCGGCGCGGGGGCTCTGCTCGCTGCCGCACTCCCAGCAGCGGCGCGTCGGCTGGTCGGGCCGATCGTCGGTGACCAGGTAGTACATCCGGCCTTCGGACAGCCGCACCAGGGCCTCGACGCGGTAATGCTTTGACAGCTCCATGCCCGTAGGGAACGGCTGCGGGCGGGGGGGAGGTGCGTTCGCCATAAGACAGCGGTACTCCGGGGGGCTAAACCTCGACCGCTCCATTCTAACGCAAAGCGCGCGACGGGCAGCGCGCTCGTGCGAATCGCGAGAAGATGGGTCCACGACCTCGGCGCCTGAGCGCGTTACGGGGGCGCGCATGACCATGTCCCTCCCGTTCAAAGTTGAGGCGCGCAGCGGCGCGGCGCGCGCGGGCGTGCTCACCACCGCGCGTGGCAGCATCCGCACCCCCGTCTACATGCCCGTCGGCACCCAAGGCGCGATCCGCACCCTGGCGCCGTCGCTCATCCCCGCCACAGGCACGCAGATCCTCCTGGCGAACACCTACCACCTGCACCAGCGCCCCGGCGAAGAGCTCGTCGCCAAGCACGGCGGCCTGCACAAGATGATGGGCGTGAACCTGCCGATCCTCACGGACTCCGGCGGCTTTCAGGTCTTCTCCCTCGACAAGAAGAAGGTCGATGAACAAGGCGTGACCTTCACCTACGAGGTGGACGGCCAGCGCACGTTCTTGTCGCCTGAGAGCTCGATGGCGATTCAGATGGCCTTGGGCGCTGACATCGCCATGGTCTTTGACGAGTGCCTCGCCTATGGCACCGACCGCGCCTACGCTGAGGCCAGCGTCGCCCGCACGACCCGCTGGGAGCAGCGCAGCAAGGCCGCGCACACCCGCCCCGATCAGGCGCTCTTCGGCATCGTGCAAGGCGGCTTCTGGGCCGATCTCCGCAAACGCTCCGCTGAAGAGATTCAAGAGATCGGCTTCGACGGCTACGCCATCGGCGGCCTCAGCGTCGGCGAAGGCCACGACGTGATGTGCCAGGTGCTCGACTGGACGACGCCGCACATGCCCCAGAACCACCCGCGCTACCTCATGGGGGTGGGCAAACCCATCGACCTGGTGGAGGGTGTGGCCCGGGGCATCGACATGTTCGACTGCGTCATCCAGACCCGCCACGCCCGCAGCGGCATGTTTTACACGCGCAAGGGCCGGATGCGCATCACCGACGCCCGCTTCCGCAAAGACATGTACCCCCCCGACACCTCCTGTAGCTGCTACACCTGCCGGAACTTCACCCGGGCCTACATTCACCACCTCTTCCGCGTCGGTGAGGTGCTCGGCGCCACCTTGGCCACCCTGCACAACATCCACTTCTTCGCGGCCTTTATGGACGAGATGCGCCAGTCCATCATCGAGGGCCGCTTCGAGGCCTTCCGCAAGGAGGTCCACGCCACCTGGGAAGAGAAGCCCCAGGCGAACAGCGTGCGCCCGATGAAGCCCGGCAAACCGCACAAGAAGGCCAAGCCCGAGGCGCTCGACGACGACGACAGCTTCGGCGGGTTTAGAACGATTCTGAACGAGGCTCTGTGTTTACAGATCGTTCATAGTCTGCACATCCCCTGGAGAGACCACACCCATGGCCAACCTGCTCAACAGCAAGACCCACCAGAACCTCAAGGACGCCTTCGCTGGCGAGTCCCAGGCCAACCGCCGCTACCTCTACTTCGCGAAGGTGGCCGACATCGAGGGTGAGCCCAACGTCGCCGGCCTCTTCCGCGACACCGCCGAGGGTGAGACGGGCCATGCCCATGGCCACCTCGACTACCTCAAGCGCGTCGGCGACCCGGCGACGGGCCTGCCCA
Source organism: Myxococcota bacterium (assembly GCA_023150775.1). GTDB lineage: Bacteria > Myxococcota_A > UBA796 > UBA796 > CAJQPC01 > JADKFE01. Next base: position 10,601 of record JAKLKE010000057.1, on the reverse strand, counting down.
TCGGCGACACGGCGTTGAACCTTCGCTCGGCCGTGGCCGGTGAGACCCACGAGTACACCGACATGTACCCGCACATGGCCAAGACCGCGCGTGAAGAGGGCTTTGAGGAGATCGCCGACTGGTTCGAGACCTTGGCCCGGGCCGAGAAGAGCCACGCTGGCCGCTTCCAGAAGGCCCTCGACGACATCTCCTGATGAGCTTCGGTGTGGGAGGGGCGCTGGCCCCTCCCGCAGCCTCGGCCGCTGGCCGACCCCTCATGGCCGACCCCATATGGCCTGACACCTCATGGTCTGGAGCCCCGATGCGCCCGGTGACCCTCGACGAGCTGCTCCCCCGTGACCAATTCATCCAGACCCGCGCTGCCCTGCTCCCAGGGCACATGCGCCTGAAGGGCAACCGCCGCGTGGCCCTCGGCGCCCACCTCACCCTGCTCTTCGAGAACCGCGAGACCGTGCGCTGGCAGGTTCAGGAGATGTGCCGGGTCGAGAACATCGTCAAGCCCGAGGCCGTGCAGTCTGAGCTCGACGCCTACAACCCGCTCTTGCCCAGGGCGGACGAGCTGAGCGCCACCTTACTCATCGAGTTCCCCGACGAGGCCGAGCGCAAAGAGATGCTCGTGCGCCTCAGCGGCCTGCGTAAGCACCTGCGCTTAGAGCTCTCCGGCGTGGCCGCCTGCCCCGCCCAGTTTGAGGAGGGCCGGGAGCGTGAGGACGGCAAGCTCAGCTCGGTGCAGTTCATCCGCTTCAGCCTCAGCCCCGAGCAGCGCGCGGCCTTCTTTGACCTCAGCCGCCCCGCCCGCCTCGTCGTAGACCACCCGGTCTACGCGGCGGTGACGACCCTGGACGGCGGCCAGCGCGGCGCGATGATCGAGGATCTCCTCGCCGACTGAGCGCCAAGGGCTCCTCTTGGGCTCAGCCCTCGTCGGCCTCGTTCTGGTTTCGCATGTGGTTCGCCACGTTGTACAGCGCCTGGTCGAGCTGGGCGCGTAGGGTGTCGTCGGCGACGGTCTCGGCGAGGGCCTTGCGCATACAGCCCATCCAGGCGTCCCGGGCGGCGGCGTCGATGGTGAACGGCAGGTGGCGCATCCGCAGGCGGGGGTGGCCGTGGCGCTCCCAGTACAGGTTCGGCCCGCCGAGCCAGCCGCTCAAGAACTCGAACAGGCGCTGCTGGGCCCGGGCGAGATCTTCGGGGTGCATCTTGCGGATCGTCACCGCCTCGGCGTCCTCGTCCATGTGCTCGTAAAATCGCTCGACGAGCTGCCTCACGGCCTCTTCGCCGCCGAGGGCCTCGTAGGGGGTGATCGACATCGGGCGCGGCTCCGGTTGAAGGGCCTTGTGCTATCCTGATGGCGCCTCTCGCTCCATCCAGGAAGGACCCATGAGCTCTGAAGAGCGCCCCCCTGTCTCGCCCGAGCCCTCCCTCAGCCAGCTCCCCCAGCAGCGCGGCCTGATGCGTGAGTTCGTGGACTTCATCGTTCACGAGAAGGCGTGGTGGATGACCCCCATCGTCGTCGTCTTGTTGGCGATGGTGGCCTTCATCCTCTGGGCCGAGGCGAGCCCCGTGCTGCCGTTCATCTACACGGTGTTTTAAGCCGGTGTTCTAAGCCGCCTTTTGAGCGCGGCGCGGCGTCGCGGGCGCGCCGAAGAAGTGCCGGGTGACCTGCTGCCGGGCGCGGTTGACGTACTCCCGGCGCACGCCGTGGCGCTCGGCGACCTCCCCGTCGGTGCCGCCGCCGAAGAGCTGATCGGTCACCGCCACGACGAGGCGCTCGGTCTGGGGCGCGCTGGCCTGGGTGCAGGCCTCCCGCAGCACAGCCTCCAGGTCACGGCGGAGCGCGAGGGTGAGGGGCTGGGCGGCGTCGAGGCCGAGGTGCACGTCGTCCTCATGCTCAAAGGCGCGCTCGGCGCTATACGCCCGGCGGCGTGTCGTCGCCCGCGCGGCGCGCCAGGCCACCCGCTTAAACAGGCCGAGGAGCCGGGAGGGATCCTTGGGGTCGTAGATCATCTGAAAGTAGGTGGGGTTCGACACCAAGGCCACACCCACGGCGCTCACCGCGTCCTCAATGTGCCCCCGGCAGAGGAGCGGGAACTTCGTCTGGACGTACCGCTCAAGTTTGGGCTGGGCTTGAACGAAGGCGGAGAAGACGTTCGTGGGGCTGGGCGCGGTGGTCATGGTCGCTCCGTGGATGGTGCGACCTAAAAAGCAAGAGCCGTGCCGATTCCCAGATCCGCTCAGCGACGTGATCGGTGCGGACCAAAGGCCGATGTTTCGTAGTTAAGTACGACGAAACCCGTAAAAAGATACGCCCCCGAGGCGAAGCTCCAGCTTCTCCATGAACCTCTGGGCGGAGGTGAGGCGTTTGGTGTGGTTGCCGTGCAGCACCATGTCATCCTCACCGAGGGCCCGAAACCCATCCGTCTTGCCGAAGAGGCTCACCGCGGCCAACACCACCCCCTCCCGGAAGAGCTTCGCGTCTTCGAGGGTGAGGGGCGCCTCCCCGGCGCGGCGGCGGCGCTCGGCCTCGGCGACGAAGGCCAAGACGGCCTGCTCGGCGAGGCTCCGCCAGTCCCCGGAGGCGGCGGTCTGCGTGGCGGCGGCCGGGGCCCGGCGGCTGTCCTCCAAGATGGCGTTGTCCGCGTCTTCAGCCTCGACGACGATCCGCGCGGCGTCTCTCCCCGCCCGCTCCTCGGCGCGAATGCAGGCCCGGCGCACGGTCTGGTCGAGCTGGCGCAGGTTGCCGGGCCAGTCCACGGCGCTGAGCTTGTGGATGGCGGCGTCGGTCACCGACGTCGGGGGCAGGCCGTGCTGGCTGGCGTAGCGCCGCGCCATGTACCGCGCCCAGCCGGGCAGCTCGTCTTGGCGATGGGTGAGGCTGGGCACGGCGACGGTGAAGCCGCTGATGCGCTGGAGGAGATCGGCGCGGAACCGGCCCTTCTCGACCAAGGCCCAGAGGTCGATGTGGGAGCCGAAGAGGAAACGCACGTCGAGGTTCTGCTCGCGGCGGTGGTCTTCGCCGAGGCGGCGGAAGCTCTGGCGCTCCAAGACGCCGAGCAGCACGGTCTGGGCCCTGGGGGAGAGCGCGTCGATGTCGTCGATGAACAGGCTGCCGCCCTGGACCCGGGCGAAGGCCCCGTCGCGGTCACGCTCGGCGCCGGTGAACGCGCCCCGGACATGGCCGAGCAGCGTCGATTCGAGGAGCTCGTCGGGCACGGCCAAGAGCGAGAGCGCCTCAAAAGGCTGGGAGGAGCGCGAAGACCGCTCATGGGCCCAGCGCGCGAGGGTGGTCTTGCCCACCCCCGAAGGCCCGGTGAGCAGCACGGGCTCCTTGTGCCGGGCGAAGCTCAGCAGGCGGTTCAACACGCCGCGCATGGTGTCGCCGAGCACGGGCAGATCGACGCTCTTGTCGAGGCTGGGATCGGTCACCACACGCAGGTTGAGCAGCAGGGGGGTGGCCTCGTCGATGAGCTGCTGAAGGCGCCGCGCCCAGAGCCCGAGGGGCTCGGCGGAGGCGGCGACCCCTTGGGGGCAGCGCAGCTCGACGGTGATCACGCCGAGCACCTGCCGCCGGTCGTCCCGGATCGGGAACGCGAGCACATGGGAGGCCTCGCGCCCCTGCAGGAGCCGCCGGGACAGGGTTGGCAGCTCACCGCTGACCATGAGGTTCACCCGGTCCCCTGGGCCGCCGATGATCTCCATGTGCCCCGCCGCGGTGTCCACGAGCACGGGCAGGCTGACCCGCTGTACCAAGGCCCGGGTGGTGCCCGAGGTGCTGAGGTTCGCCAGAGACTCACCGTTGGGCCGCTGGTTGGGCTCGTAGAGCAGCACGCCCCGGGCGTCCATGCTCTCGCCGAACTGGGCGAGGGCGCGCAGAGGTTTGGCGGTGCCCAGAGGCCCGATGGTGGCCTCGCTGATGCAGGTCTCCACGGTGACGATCAGCGTCTTGAGCAAGGCGAGGGCGCCTTGTTCATAGCTCTCGGCCCGTTTCAGCTCGTCGTTCAGCGTCATCCAGCGTTCTCCAGCGAGGGTCTGCCAGCTAAGGTCAAGATTCATCGCCAACCTCCATACACCGCTCAATGGCGCGAGCGCGCGGTTGTGTGATTCAATCCCTGAATCCTCTTGGCGAGGCGCCGCGGCTCGCCCGCGCCGCTGTGTGATCCGCGACAGCGCGAATCCTGTAGAGCCCGCCTCGAAGGCGGCTATGGTTGCAGCGGAGGCGCCATGAACCGAACCCTGACCCTGACCCCCGCGCTGCTCGTCGCCCTGCTCACCGCCGCCTGCGGCGAGAAAGAGACCGACGACACCGACGACACCACCACCCCCAGCCCGCTCGCCTGCGGCGAGCTGACCTGCGACGGCAACACCGAGTACTGCTACTCCTTCACCGGCGGCCAGCCCGACACCGACGGCGAAGACCCGCCCACCTGCGAGCCCCTGCCCGAGGCCTGCATCGGCGACGTGACCTGCGCGTGCTTAGAGGCGGCGGATCCCGACACCTCGCCGTTCTGCGACGAGGTCGAGGGTGGGCTCAACGTGAGCGTGGCGGCGCCCTAAGGCCAAGGAGGGCGTGACTCATTCGAGAGTTACGCCCTCGGAGGCGGCCACATCCCAAGCCGCGTCCTGGGTCGCGACGTGCTCCAAGAGCAGCGCCAGCCCCTCGGCTTGGGTCACGCCCTGGAGCAGCTCGCCGGGCACCCGCCGCTCCATCCAGCGGGCGCCGCCCTCGTCGAAGATCTGCAGCACCACGGGCTGCAGCGCCTCCCCGCCAGGGCAGCTTCCGTAGCACCGGTGCTCCACCGTCGAGGTGAGGGTGCCGAGCGCGGCTTGAACCTCTCGCGCCTCGTGACGTGTCAGGCGAGCGGAGGAGCGCTCGTCGGAGGAGACGAGGCTGTCGGCCCTCAGGGGCGAGAGGGCGCCGGCTCCCTGAGAGGGCGTCGCCGAGCGGGTCTGGATCGACGAGCCCCTGCGCCCATCGAGGGTGGCCTCGACCATCCACGTCTCGCCAGACTCAGCCTCGTACCACCAGACACGGACGCCCTCGCTCAGCGTCTCGGAGAGCTGCCAGCCGTCTAGGCTGCCGTCACGATCGACGTGCAGCCGCTGTGGCGCTCCACAGGGGCGCGGGCGCAGCGCAAGGTGAACCGTCTCGCCACGAACCGCCTCGGGGCCGGGGGGCGGAATCACAAACTCGGCGCTCCCGAGCACACAGTCATTCCCAGACTCAACCCGATAACGACCGGCGCACCAAGGAAGCGTCGTGGTGACAGATCCAGAGGGGCCCATGATCAGAAGACTCCAAGGACAGACAGCGCTCACGTCCCACACCGTGCCCATCATGATCTCAAAAGGTCCAATATCAGCGCCCAGATCGTCGCAACCGCCCGCCGAGTCCGCGTCCAGAGATTGGGCGCCCTCAGCCTCCGTCGAGCAGCTCACCAAGACCTTCAGGTTAAACTCGTCCGAGGCCACCGCCGGGCCGCCGAGAAGCGGCACAACGAGGGCCAAGGCCAAGAGCGATCGGGGGGCGCTGGCCTTCCCCTCACCGACGATCCCGGCGCCGCGCCAGCGCCCAGCGCCGCGCGACCTCCACGGGGCGGGCCGCACACCAGAGGCTCGGCTCGACCTCGGCTCACGGGTTGAGACGTGTGGGACCACGTTCATCTCCATCGGCTCATCTCCATCGGTCATGGCCAGGGGCAGCCACACGACGGGCTCGGACCTCCCTGTGGCCCGGCGTGTTCCTCAGAACCATTCGGTGCCGCAGAGGACGGAGAGGCCTGCGGCCTCCATTGAGGGGAAGGCGTTGAGCTGTCTCGGCGATCATACCCCCTCATTTATGGCCGATCTGTCTCCCGGCCTGGAGTAATAGGTGAACTCCAAGGCGATGCCCAGCCTTGACAGAACACCCAGAAACTCGGGCTCACTGGTCACGCTCAGCCAGCTCGCGCCGCTCTGGATGATCGGCGTTGGCCGCGCTCTCCCCGGCGCGGCTGTGCTATGCTCTCGTCACCCCACCTCTTCGTTGTGTCTCGGAGCCATGATGCGCGCTGCCCTCACCGTCGCCTTGTCTCTCTGTGCTTGTGGCGACAAAGACGCGACGGACTCCCCGGAGGATACGGAGCGCGCGCCCGACCGCGACGGCGACCGCGACGGCGACGGCGTCCCCGAGTCGGAAGACTGCGACGATGGAGACCCCCTCGTGTGGCGGGAGTCTGATTGGCGAGAGGGCAGCATGAGCTCGGGCTTCGCGGAGCTCTGCGCCGGGTATTGCGCACGCAAGCTGAGCGGGACGTTAGACCTCTCCGAGGCCACGCCCGAGGAGGTGGCGACGTTGGGCTGTCTCACCAATATAGCCGGAGGCCTCAAGATCACTGGCAACGCCGCGCTGACGAGCCTCACGGGCCTCGACAGCCTCCACACCGTCGAGCGTAGCGCCATCATCGCCGGAAACAATCGGCTCAGGAGCCTCTCTGGCCTGGAGCGCCTCACCTATGTGTACGACAATCTTGAGATCGTCAGCAACCCCGCGCTGACGAGCATCTCTAGTCTTGGGAACCTCAGCAGAGTGGTTGATCAGCTGACTGTCCGCGACAACCCCGCGCTGACGAGCCTCGTTGGCCTTGAGTACCTCAGCGAAGCTGAGTACATCCTCATCCAAGGCAACCACAGGCTGACGGACCTCACCGGGCTCGGCTCGCTCAACACGTTGAAGGGGATCCACGTCAAGAACAACGACGGGCTGACGAGCCTCGCGGGCCTCGACGCCTTCCCAACCAAGATCGGCTGGGTCACCGTCAGCGGCAATGACGCGCTGACGAGCCTCGCGGGCCTCGACAACCTCAAAGGGCTGCGCGACGCGCTCCTCATCAGCCACAACCCCGCGCTGACGAGCCTCACGGGGCTGGGCGCCCTCAACGAGGTCGATGGGACCTTATCCATCACCAACAACGACGCGCTGACGAACCTCACGGGCCTGGACCGACTCAGCTCGGCGGACTATCTGTATCTCCGTGACAACGCCGCCTTGGAGAGCCTCGATGGCCTTAAGAACCTTGGCGGAGTGTACGTCATCAACCTCTACAACAACGACAAGTTGACGAGCCTCCTGGCGCTCGAACGGGTCGATTACCTCCTCGGGCTCTTCATCGTCGGCAACGACACGCTCACCGGCCTCGACGGCCTCGAAAAAGTCGCCTGGGTGAGTGAGCTCACCATCGAGAACAACCTCACGCTGACGAGCCTCTCAGCCCTCTCAAGCCTTGAGGACGTGTACGGGGTCCTGCTGGTCACCGACAACGCCACGCTGTGCGAAGACGAGGTGGACGCCCTCATCGCCAAGCTCTACACCGTCCCCGCCACGATGACCCTCAGCGGCAACACCGGCACCTGCCCGAGCGAGTAGGCGGCGCGGGGCACCTCGGTGAGGCGCGCGCTCGTGTCTTCGGCCTTGGGAACGGGCGCCCGGCGGGGGGCTCTCCGTGGGGTCGCGGGGCGAGGGCGCAACCCATCGCCCACGCCGCCAACACAGGTCAACGGGGCTCTGGCGCCATGGTGAACAGGCTCGACGCGGCCCCGGTCTGGGGATCCTCACAGCTCGTCAGCAAGGTCAGCTCGGTGATGTGTGAATTGTGCGCAGACAGGAGCGGGACGATGGACTCCCACGATTGCTCTGGGGAGACACAGACACCCACCGACGTGAGCGGGCGCCTTAAGTCGGCGTCGGAGAGCAGCGAACACGTTACGTTTTGTTCTCCTTGGGCGATCTCGGACGGCGTCTCGGGCAGCGCTCGGCAATCGTAGACACGACCTCCGTACAGAACATCCATCGGGTGACCCGGGCTTAACAGGCGACGCATCGCGCCGGCTAGGCTGCCGTGCGTTTGATCATCCGTCACAAATGTGCCCGTGAGCGCGCCATTTGTTGTGCGCCACAGCAGCGCCTCATAACTGTAGAACGGAGGCGCGATGCTGTCAATCAGCCAACCGATCTGCTCCGCCCGCGCGGAGGGCGCGGGCAGAATCCAGATGGCGGGGGCCAGGTCGTCTATCGGCGTGTGGTATGTGGCCAGATTGATCGCCTCACGAAGGGCCATGATCTCCGAGGCGCTCTGAATGGGGCGGTCCAGCCAGCCCGCTAGCTGCGGCTGAAGGTTTGGGTGCAGCTCCCACAGGACCACCGACTCCGCGCTGACCAACAGCACGGCGCCGGGCGTGGTGGCTTGGGCCCAACCCCACAGCTCGCCGCCGTCCGCCAAGCGCACCGTCTCTAGGATCCGAGCGCGACGGCTCTCAAACGGCGGGGGCTCGGCTGAGGAGCGCTCCTCGGTGGGCGTCTCGCAGCAAGCGAGGCCCAAGGCGAAGAGGCCCCACAGAGTCGTTCGGTGTGCTCTTGGGCGGTCCATGTGCTGAGTCCTGTCGAGAGCGTGGGGTTGGGTTTGTGGCGTGAGAGGCTGACTGGGCGAACCCCAGGAGTCAGGCTGGGGCGGGGCTGACGAGGCGTCGCCCGCCAAGCGAGATCGTGTCAATCTCAATGACCATCGCTGATGTACATGAAGTAGTAGTGAAGCGCAGCGGCAGCAGAGCTAGGATCATATTCGGAGCGTATCGTGAAGCAGGCAGGGCCATGAACCAGCTCAGGATACGCATCCTGAAGCTTGTATTCGTTCGGCGCCCAGTAGACCGTCTTGATCCACTGCTGCCCATCCCGGCTAAACTCGATCTCGTATAGCGTCCAGCGCAGGCCTACATCCTCACAGAACTCCACGCCCATCGGGCAGTCCACATCCTGGGCGAGGCGGTCGGTGCCTCCATTCCGAAACCACACGTTGGAATAGGGATGCGACTTCGCGTTGTGCAACGGATAACGTTGGTCGTCGGACGACATCGCGTTTATCACGTGGCAGTCTGGGTGTGTCCAAAGGAGCGCTGAAGACAGGTCTACGGCGTCGTGTCGTTCTGGGGTCGGGCCGAGCTGTGTGCTGCACGCCTGCCCCCATAAGAGCACGCCCAAACCGAGGCCGCATAGGTTGAGCGCGAGAGGTCGCAGGGTGAGTCTTCGCGGCCAGGGGGCGTCGTGGCCGACGATGGGGCGCCCGGGGCGCTCCAGGGGCGGGAGGCGCTCAGCGCGCTGTGGAGGAGGATTCACAGTCTTGATTCATTTGAGCTTGTTGTTGTTTTGCGTACCACAGAAGAGTCCCCCAGCTCGTTATGATCAGGAGGATCAGGGCTTTGAACAGCTTGTCCAGCCACGCCGCCCCAGGGCGACCTTGTCGGGTGAAGCGCCTGACGACCACAAACCAGAACGAACACCAGAAGAAGTACCAGGCCCCGGAGAGCACGATCGCCACCTGCGCCCACACGACGAGCGTGTCGATGCAAAATCGGCTGCTCTCCTCGAAAGAGGCATCGTCTATGTATCCGCGCGCCACGAAGATATATGACTGCGGCATCAAGAAGCTGACCCCCATCAAGAGTCCGTAGAGCCACATCATCCACGAAGATTGGAGGTAGCGCTTCAGGGATAAGCTCATGGGGTCTTTGCCTTGTTCGTCGTGAAGCGCTCCGGCGAGACCGTCCGCAGCCCGATGAACAGCAGCAGCATAACGGACAGCGCGGTCCAGCTCCAGGCCGACCCAGTCAGCCATTGATCAAGAAATGGGAAACACCCAAACCACTCGATGATCAAGAACCGCACACACATCGCTCCCCACGCCAGCGCGGCGAACAGCCCGAACGTCACGACGGCCAGCTCCACACGGGAGGTCGTGAGGCCCTCGCTCGTGATCTTGAGCGCCGCGACAGCCCCAATGATGAAGGACAGCGCGGCCGCGCTGAGCGCATGGCCCCATAAGAACGAGATGGCCAGGAGGAGCACCCTGTGAGACTCTGGCGACGCGGTACGGTCTACAGCATCGCAGATGTAGCCGGTCACATTTCTGGAGTCCCATCGAAGGTCGTAGATCGCCGCGGTCCCGATCAGGACCGAGGGCATCCCCATCAGCAACAACCAAGGGCTGCGGGGGCCCCCGCGACCACAGAGCGCCACCATCACGACACAGACGCCGATGGCCCCGAGCAGGGTGGTGGTCATCGTCCGGTACAAGTCGGAGAGGAGGTTCATGGCTCAGCCTCCGGGCTCAGGGTTCTGAAGAGTCCGTGGTGGGCGCTGCGGCGGTCGCTTCGGGGCGCGGCGCCCACTCCGCCAAGAACTCGACCAGGCACTCGATGAGCAGCGCTCGCGCGTCTCTCCCCTGGCGCTCGGCGATCTCGGGAATAAGCCAAGACCAACGGGCTCCTCCTCGGGGAGGCGTGTGCTTCTTATAGATCCAACCTAAGAAGGCTGTGTTGAAGTCGGGCTCATCCAGCTCCAGGCCCATCTGGGTGAAGGCGATGGAGTGCCCACTCAGCATGCTCTCCAGCTCGTGGAGGGTGTTAAAGAACATGCCCGGACGCGGTATGATCCATCCAAGAAGCGTAGTGGTCGCGGTTCGATAGTCCGCAAACGACGGTGGTGACATCGGCACCCTCCAGCGTGGGGTTGGTCTCGTGATCGAACAGGTGGCTCAGGGTTCTGAAGAGTCCGTGGGGGGTGCTGCGAGGGTTGG
>JAKLKE010000579.1 GCA_023150775.1 Myxococcota bacterium | reverse complement strand
GACGACACAAACCTTGATCTGATGGCCACCCAAGAGGTGGACGAGCACACCTCTGAGGTCGCCTTGCCCGCGCCGGGGGGCGGGAAGAGGCCCCATCGGGCCAACGACGAGCTCGTGAACCACACGATGGTGCCCGAGGACGAGGAGACGATGTTGCTCCCGCCGGTCTCGTTCCTTGGCGAGGAGCCCCCCAAAAAGAAGAACCTCGCCCAGCGCGGCACCCGCAACCTCGCCGCCGCGCCCGCGGGCAAGACGACCTCAGCAAAGCCCGCCGCCACGAAGCCCGCCGCCGCGAAGCCCGCCGCCGCCCCCGCCGCGAGCAAGCCGATGAAACCTTGGCTCGTGGCCCTGCTCGTGATCTTCGCGATCCTGTTCACCGGCATCGGCGTGCTCATCTCCGAGCTGATTCGCCGCTGATCTGCAGCTGATCTCGACCGGAGGTGGTGAGATGCTCCTCGGGCTCCTCTTCATGGCCGCCAGCGCGCCCGCGTCGGCGAACGGCCAGACGACCCACGCGTGGATCAGCGTTCACGCCTTGGCGCACCTGCCGCCGGGTGAGCTGCGCGACCTGCTCACCCGCGAAGACTTAGAGCCCTACCTGCTCAACGGCACGATGTTCCCCGATGGCGGCTACGCCGTCGGCGACGACTACGGCGAGCGCGCGCACTGGGAGCCGTTTCAGTCGGCCTACCTCGGCTGGATTCGTGGGCAGCACGACGCGCCCTATGACGACGAGGGCGCCCAGCACGTCGCCTTCTTGATGGGCCTCGCCTCCCACGGCCTCGCGGACCAGGTCTTTGACGCGATGTACATGGAGCGCTCAAAGACCCATGACGCCGCGCTCGGCTGGGCTGAAGGGGAGAGCATGGACGAGGCCACGGACGTGGTCTACGCCCAGCGCGTCGGCCCCCGGGAGCCCCCCGAGGAGTGGTTCCCCGGCGCGGTCTTCGTGTCGCTCTTCGCTGAGGCCCAGGGCTACACGGTGAACGAAGAGACGATGAGCGAGGGCATGTTCTGGCTCAGCGTGGCCATCGCTGGGGTCGGCGTGCTCAGCGAACAAGAGGACGTCGTCGCCGAGTACGAGCGGCAGTTCCCCTGGGCCTCGGCGCACCTCACCGATGCGACGGTGCCCGGCAGCCCGCCCTGTGAGGGCGAGCTGGTGGCCTTGTACTGGCAGGCGCTGTGGGCGCGGCTTCAAGGCGAAGACGGCTTCGGCGAGCGGCCCTATCTAGGCAACGCCCCGGCGGACGGCGCCATGGGCTGGCCCACGACGGCGAGCCACCCCGACGCCTTGCTGCACGTCGTCGTCAGCCGAGGTCTGGCGCCGAGCTCCGTGAGCGACACGAGCGTCGTGGTCACCGACGAGGCGGGCCAAGACGTGCCGGTGACGGTGCGGGTGTTTTATGGCGAGGCCAGCCATGTGCTCAACATCGCCCCGGCGAGCGGCGCCTGGGCCGCGGACACCGACTACACCGTAGACGTGCCCCCGGGCCTGTTGAGCTTTGACGGCGCGGCCATTGAGAGCGCGCACCGCTTCAGCTTCTCTACCCGACCGCCGCCGGAGCCAACGCCAGAGCCCATCAAAGAGGCGCCTGGGGGCTGCGGCGGCGGGGCGGCGGCGGGGCTCGTGGTCTTCGGCTTGAGCGCGCGACGGCGGCGCGCTCGCCCCGCTCACTCGGCGGCGGCCTCGGGGAAGGTGTAGGCGCCGACGATCTGAACCTCGACCCCCCAGTAGTCAAAGCTGGAGTCGAAGTTGACCGTCCAGCCGTCATAGGTCGCCGTGGAGTCGAGGAGATCGGCGGAGAACTCGCCCTTGTCCTCGGTGAAGCGGTACACAAAGGCCCAGCCGTCGCCCAAGGAGAGGCCGCGGTAGTCTTTGTCTTCGATGTTGATCCAGCTACACACCTGGCTCTTGTCGAGGGTGACCTCGTAGAAGTGTGAGCAGGACGGGCAGGCCGCCTTCATCGCCGCCGCGGTGCTCTCAGAGACGGCGACGGCCTCCTCTACGACGGTGTCCCCGCCGCATCCGCCCCAGCTATCGTAAGAGAACACCAGCTCACCCGAGTAGCGGCTCGTGTCGGCGACGGGCTCTGGGGGCGTGGTGTCTTCAGGGGGGCTCGTGTCTTCGCCGCCGCTGGTGTCGTCGCCGCCGGCGCTGGTGTCGTCGCCGCTGCCGTCGCCGGTGTCGTCGGAGCTTGGGTCGCCAGAGTCGGCGCCGCCGCCGCCGGTGTCATCGCCGACGCTCAGGGTGATGGCGCCCTTGTTGCAGGCCGCGAAGACCAAGAAGAACAGCATTGAGGGTGCTTGCCGCATGGGGGTCTCCAGAAGAAGAGGAGCAGTATAGCGAAGACGCAGAGGGGGGCGCCAGATCAACTGGCGCGCTATGACACGCTTATGTCCCTCAGCGTCGGAATCGTCGCGGCGATCGTGGCTGGCTTGGGCTGGGCGGCGCTGGATGTGCTGCGAAAACAGCTCGCCGCGAGCCTGAGCCCGACGGTGCAGGCGGCGCTGCTGCTCTGCGGTCAGGCGCCGCTGTTTGTGGTCTGGGCGCTGTGGTCTGGGGCGACGCTCCCCGCCCAAGGCTACTGGGCGTCAGGGCTCGTGCTCGTCGGGATCACGGTCGCCGCGCAGGTGCTCTTCGCCGCCGCGCTCCAGGCCGGGGCCTTGAGCCTCACCATCCCCATGCTCTCCTTCACGCCCGCGCTGAGCGCGATCTTCGCCTGGGCCTGGCTCGGCGAGGTGCCGACGATCAAGCAGCGCATCGGCGTAGGGCTCATCGTCGTCGGCGCGCTCGTGCTGCACGGCGGCCCCGACACCTGGCGCGCGCCCTGGCGGCTCCTGCTCGGCCCGCTGCGCGACCGTGGGGCGCGGCTGATGCTCATCGTCGCCGCCTTGTGGTCACTCACGATCACCTTTGACAAACACTGCCTTCAGTTCGCCGATCGCCCGGTCCACGCCGCCATTCAGAGCGTCGTCGCGGCGACGAGCCTGCTCCTGGTGCTCGCGGCGCGGGGTGATCTCGGCGCGCTGCGGGGCGTGCGCAGG
>JAKLKE010000578.1 GCA_023150775.1 Myxococcota bacterium | reverse complement strand
CCGTGGGCTACTTCCCCGAGAGCGCGTATTGGGTGACGTTTGACAACTCCGTGCCCCAATACCTGCCGCTCTATGTGTGGAGTCGCTGGCGTGACATGGACCAGATCCGTGAGGTCACCGGCGGGCTCAACCCCGACGCCCACGTGCTCTTCTCATCAGGCTGGGAGTGGGGCTACTGGCAACAAGACTACGCCACGATGCGCCTCACCCACACGCTCACCGACTGGACCGACCAGGTTCGCCACCAGTGGTCTCCCTTCGGCGAGGCGGGCGAGCAGGCCGCGGCCTTGGTGATTGAGCTCGTCGAGCTGCAGCGGGCGGCGCTCATCGATCAGCGCCTCGCGGCCTGGCTGGCGTCCTATGACAACGTGATGGAGCTCGGCTACAAGCTCGACATCATCTCCCAGCCCAAGCGGGCCTTGCCTGATGAGATGGCGGAGATGAGCGTCGAGGAGCTAGAGGCGCTCGGCCAGACCGTCGTGGAGCCCTTGGGCGCCTACGCCGAGGCCCTCGCGGCCTTGGATGACCGCGCACAGTCGGCCTTTGGGGCGAGCGAAGATCCTTGGCTACAAGAGCTCGCCGATGGCTTCGCGCTCAACCGGGCGCGCTCGGCGTTTATCTACCAGGTCACGGCGGGCACCGTCGCGGGCCTCACCGGCGGTGATGCGGCCGCCGCCTTCGCCGCCGCCGCCCAGGCCCGGGCCGAGGGGGAGGTCGTCATTCGCCGTCGCCACGCCGCCTTGTGGAGCCCCTACGGCGAGACCTTACTCGTCGAGGGCCGAAACGACACGATCTACCAGTACGGTTACCTCATCCGCGCCGATGAGCTCTGCCTCTGGGACCGTGAGCTGCTCTTGGCCCGGAAGGTCTTGGGCGAGAGCGTCGGCGCCATCCCCGGCTGCAGCCTGTGAGCTTGGGGCGCGTGCAGGTCGGCTGAGCTGCACCATCTTCACCTCCGGCGCCCGGCGGACGACGCTGTAGCCCGCCTTCTCGTACAGTCGGATGAGCGGCCAGTTGCTCTCGGAGGTGTTCGTGGCGAGGCGTGTGGCCCCGTGGCTGAGGAGCCAGGCCTCTCCCGCGCGCAGGAGCGCCTCGGCGAGCCCGGCCCGGCGGCGCTCGGGCACGACGTAGGTGGTCGAGATGAGGCCCAGCGTTCCGCCGCCGCCGTCTTCGTCATCGGGCTCCACCCGCACGATGGTGTGACCGACGATCACCGAGGGTTGCTCCTCGATCAGCAGCACGGTCCCCACACAGAGCTTGGGGTTGAGGTGCCATCGCACACGGTCAACGAGCCACTCCATCGTGTACATCGACCCTCCACGCGCCTCGCCGAGCACCTCAACCAGGGTGTCGCGCATTCGGGCGGCGACGAGCTGGATCGCCGCGTCATCGTCGGGGCGCAGGGGGCGGACACGAAGGTGCATGATCGTTCTTTACTGTGTGGGGTTTAGGGGTGAAGGCTCAAGGGATGTCCTCCCAGACGCAGGCTTGGCTCTTCTCCGTCGCGGGCTTGTCGACGCCAGGGTGGCGGCAGCAGGCGGTGACCAAGGCGACTGCGGCGCCGTAGTCGTCTCGCCAGGCCTGGGGGTCGGTGCCGGGGTCGGGCGGCATCCAGGTGCCGAGCTGCCACAGCGGGCTCTCGGGGTCGTTGGCGGCCTCAACCACAAGATCCTGGTGACCGTATCCTTTGGCCGCGCCGACAGAGTCCGGCGCCCACGACGCGCAGGTCTGGTTGGAGGTGATCCGGTGACAGGATGTGCAGGGGGCGGCCTCTGGGGAGACGAGGTGCCGCGCGCCGGTGCGTTTGAGGCCGCCGTTCAGCTCCGTCAGACGGTAGCGCCCCGAGGTCCAGGCGCCAGAGGTCCAGGCCACGGCGCTGAGGTGGGGCGTGTAGATGAACGGGTCGTTGTCGTGGCAGCCGACGCAGCCCTCGCCGTCTGTGTGGTAAAAAAAAGGACGTCCAGGCGGCAACGTCGGCGTCGGGGCGGGTGAGGTCCATGTCAGGCCAGTTGTCCCCGGTGAGGCCGGTCCCGTCCATGTCGTCAAACCAGCAGCTCGCGCCGGTGCGGGCGTTGTAGAGGATGGCGCCGACGTCGTCGTAGGGGGCGTTTGGATCGCTGTAGTCGTCGCCGTAGTTGTAGCGGCGGCAGATCCACTTTACGCTCACGTCGCCGTGGCTGAGCTGGCCGAGGGTGCCGCCGGGGGTGCAGGTGCCGTAGAGCAACGACGGGTTGGTGCAGCTCGCGGCGTCGTCCACCACCGGGGTCAGGGTGCCTTCGGCGTCGGTGGTGTAGGTCACGATCGCCTCGCCGCGGGAGCACTGCAGCTCCTCTGGGCTGGGGAGCCAGCCGTCCATGGCCGCTTTGCACCGGCAGGCGTAGCAGCGCGGAATGTTGGCGTCTGTCGTCGTGTCGGCGCAGAACACGCTGCAGTCCACGGGCTCGGGCGCCTGCGCGGCGGTGTCTGGGGTGTTTGGCGACGGCGGCGCGGCGCCCTCGGGCGGGGCGGTCACACATCCGAGGAGCAGGAGAGAGAGGGGCATGAGGTCCTCCGCCGGTCGTGACGCTCCGAGGCCCGCGCGCCGGCGGACAGGCCCTCTATAGCAGACCTCGCGGGGCTGTCGCCGCGTAGTGACACAAACGGAACAATCGGCCGCGCCGCCCAGTCAGGCCCAGCCCCCGGCCAAGGCGATCACCTGACCGGTGATGAAGTCTGAGGCCGGGCTGGCGAGGGTCGCGATGAGCGCCCCGGCCTCGTCGGGTCGCCCGAGGCGGCCAAGCGGGATGTTCTTGAGGATCTTCTGAGACGCCACGGGGTCGTCCATGAGCGCCTTGGGGAAATAGGTCTCGCTCTCGATAAAGTTCGGCGCCACGGCGTTGACCTGGACGTTGTGGGGGGCGAGCTCCAGCGCCAGAGACCGCACGGCGGCGTTCATGGCCCCTCGGGCGCCGACGTAGACCGAGTAGTTGGGCAGCCCCCGCAGCGGCGCGGCGGAGGTGCAGAAGATGAGCTTGCCCGAGCGCCGCGCCACCATATGCGGCGCCACG
>JAKLKE010000577.1 GCA_023150775.1 Myxococcota bacterium | reverse complement strand
GCCATCGCCGACGCGCTCTTACGCTCGGGCAGCTTGGATGAGGCCGAGCTGGCCTACACCACGCTCACCCGCCTCAACGACACCACGGGGGAGGCGGCGCTCACCGGCCAGCTCGGCCTCGCCCGGGTCGCCGAGGCCCGGGGCGACCTCAACCGCGCCCGCTCGGGCTACGAGCTCGTCGTCAGCGCCCCCAACGTCGATCCCGCCGTGCTCAGCCAGGCCTTGGCCTCTCTCGCCGGGGTCTGGGTCGAGCTTGGCCGCGACGACGAGGCCCTGGGCGTGTACCGCCGGGCGCTCCAGAGCTTGCCCGAGGGCCACGCCGCCATCTTTGACGTGCGCCTCGCCATGGCCCGCATCCTCCAGGCCCGGGGCGAGTTTGAGGCCGCCCAGGCCCAGGTCGAGGCGCTCTTGCCCCTCTACACCACCCCCGCCCGCCAGGCCGAGCTGCGGGTGAGCCTCGCCGAGCTGACCGAGGCCCGGGGTGACGCCGCCGCCGCGCTCACGATGTACCAGACGCTCTTGGGCGACGACCGCCTGCCCATCGCCCAGCGCGACGACGTGCTCGTGGGCCTGGTCCGCTGCACCTTGGCCGCCGGAGACGCCGAAGGCGCCGTCGCCTTGGCCCTTCGTTGGGAGCCCCGCGCCTTGGAGGAGTCCACCCGCGCCACCTTGGTGGATCTCCGCGCCCAGGCGCTCCGGGCCCTGGGCCGGGTGGACGAGGCCGAGGCCCTCACCGGGGCCGTGGAGGACGAGGTAGACCCCCTCACCGTGGGCATGAACGAGGCCTCTGATCTGCTGAACCAAGGCCAGCTCGACGAGGCGATCCTCCGCTACGAGGCGCTGCTCGTGGGCCTCGACGACCCGGCCACGGCGGCGGCCTTACGCCTCTCCATCGCCCAGGCCTTGGGCGACGCCGGGCGCCTGGACGCCTCCCGCGCCGCCTTCTCCACGGTCTTGGCCGCGTCCGCCCCGGGCAGCGAGGCCGCGTTCAACGCCGAGATGGGCCTCGCCTGGCTCTTGCGCCTAGAGGGCCGCCCCGGCGCCGCCGCCGTTCGTTACGCCGAGCTGGTCGCCCCCGACGCCCCTTCAGACATCTGGCGCTGGGAGCAGCTCGCCCAGGCCTACCTGGAGGCCGGCCAGCCCGACCGCGCCGCCTCGGCCTACAAGGCGCTCTTGCGCGCCCGCCCCGACGACCTCTCCGCCCAGGCCACGGGCAAGATGGGCCTCGCCGTCATTCACCAGGGCAAAGGGGAGCTGACCGTGGCCCGGGCGCTCTACGAGCAGGCCGCCCGGCAGTCCCCCGACCCCGACCAGCGGGAGCAGGCCGCCATCCGCGCCGCGCTGTTGTTGGTGGACGAGGGCCGCCTGGACGACGCCGAGACCCGCCTTCGCGCCTTGGCCGAGGGCACCCAAGACCCTGAGCTGCGCCTTCAGGCCCGCATCGGCCTCTCTTCAGTGCTCTTGGAGCGGGGCAACACCGGCCGCGCGCTCAGCGTCCTGGAGGACGAAGACGCCGCGCCGCTGGGGGTGGCCTGGGTGGTCACCCTCACCCAGCAGCGCGCGGCCTGCCTCATCGCCGCTGGGGATCCTGAAGACGCCGAGGCCCTGTGGCGCGCCGTGCTCGCCGAGTGGTCCGCCGACCCCGACGCCGTGGCCCAGGCCCGCCTCGCCTTGGCGGACCTGGCCTTGGGCCAGCGCCGGGCGGACGAGGCCGAGGCGCTCTACCGCGCCGCGCTGGACGGCAGCGACGATCGGTATGTGCAGGCCCGGGCGATCTTGGGCGTGGGCCAGGCCAGCGCCGCCTCCGGTCGCGTGGAGCAGGCCCGGGTGCTATACGAGCGCCTCATCCGCGAGTACCCCGAGCAGTCCGACCTCGTGGAGATCGCCCAGGTGGCGCAGAGCGGGCGCCCGTAGGATCGACGTGCCCGAAGCCTCGCCGTGGACCTGGCCCGCCCTGATCATCGCCGTGCTGGCCATCAGCGCCGCCGCCGTGCTCGCGCGCCTCGCCCCCGAGGTTCACCCCGTCGCCATGGCCTTCTGGCGCACGGCGGCCGTCGCTGTGCTGTTGGCGCCCGCCCTGCGCCGCCCCGCCCCTGGCGACGGCCCCGCCACCCTCGCCGCCGGGGTCTGCCTCGCCCTGCACTTCTGGGCCTGGTTCGCCTCGCTGCAAGAGACGTCGGTGCTGCGCTCCACCGTGCTCGTCTGCCTCACGCCTCTGTGGGTGGGCGTGGCGGAGTCGGTGTCCCGGGGGGCCTTGCCGTCGCCCCGCTGGCTCGGCGGCGTGCTCCTGGCGCTTCTGGGCGTGGGTGTGATGGCCTTGGGCGCGGCGGACCCCTCCAGCGCGGCGAGCCTTCGCGGCGACGGCCTCGCGCTTCTGGGCGGTGTGCTCGCCGCGGCCTACCTGCTCTTTGGTCGGGCCGTGCGCCCCCGGGTGGGCTTTTTGAGCTACGGCGCCCAGGTCTGCCTCGTCTGCGCCTTGACCCTCGCGCCCTTGGCCCTGGTGCTTGGCGCGCCGCTCGGCGGCTACTCCACGGCGGCCTGGGGCGCCTTGGCGGCGATGGCCTTGGGCCCGCAGCTCTTGGGGCATGTGCTGCTGAACTTCTCGGTGAAGTACGTCAGCGCCTCGGTGGTGGCGGCGATGATCCTCTTGGAGCCCGTGGGCGCGGCGGCCTTGGCGGCGGTGGCGCTCGGCGAGGCGCCGACGGCGGGAGAGGCCCTGGGCGGCCTGATCATCCTCGTCGGGGTCGGCGTGGCCACACGCCCCTAAGGTTCTTCTGGGGATCGTGTATCCTGCCCGCCGGAGACCCCAATGCCCAAGAGCATCCTCCTGGTCGATGATGACCCCGAGACGGTGATGATCGTCTCTGAGGCCCTGGCAGGGACCGACTTTAAGGTCGTCCAGGTGCGCACCTTGGCCGAGGCCCGGTCGCGCATCTCCCAGCGGCGCCCGGACCTGCTCGTGCTCGACGGCTTCTTGCCCGACGGCTCGGGCGTGGCCTTCATCCAGTCGCTCCGCGAGCGGGAGATCGACCTGCGCGTGGCCTACCTCT
>JAKLKE010000576.1 GCA_023150775.1 Myxococcota bacterium | reverse complement strand
CTTCGTCTTGATCGGGGTCAGCGTCGCTGGCCTCGCCTTGGCCGCGGGCACCGCCTGCGACCCCGTCGGCACCGCCGCGGTCTCCATTCGACCGATCTATGGCTGGCAAGACGGCTGCACCGCCGTCGAGATCTCTGGCCACGGCTTCGGCCCCACCGCTGAGGCGAGCCTCGCGGGCACGCCGCTCGTCGACATCACCATGCCCGACGACAGCACCCGCCTGGGTGCCTTGGACGTCGGCTACGTCTTCAACGCCGTCACCCCCGCCGGGGCGCAGTCGGGCTACGCCGATCTCGTCGTGACCACAAACGGCGTCACCACGACCATCGAGCAGGCCTACTGGTACGAGGCCTGCCCCGCGGGCGCCTACCCCGAGTATATCGACATCACCGAGGGCCTCACCTCAGGCGCCGTCGTGAGCGTCTCGGGCTGCAACCTCAAGTCGGACTACGTCGTGAAGATCGGCGACGCCGACCCGGTGCCCCTCACCTCGGTCTGCGGCTCGGCCTCGGTCACCTTCACCGTCCCCGACCTCGCCGATGGCACCTACCCGATGGTGATCCAAGACGGCCAAGGCAACAACCTCTACCCCGCGGATCCCGCCGCCTGCGAGGCCGCAGACACCGGCGACACCGCTCCCCCTGACTACTGCTCGGCCTGCCCCTGCTTGACCTATGGAGGTGCGTGATGGCTCGTCTTCACCCCCTGCTCCCCACCGCCGCCATCGTCATCTGCGCCTCGTTCATCGGGGCGGAGGCCTACGCCGACACCGGCGCCGTTCGTGGTGAGGTGACCGACCAGAGCGGCCTGCCCGTGCCCGGCGCCGTCGTCACGCTCTCCGGCCCGAACCTCGGCGGCGACATCTCCGTCACCACCGACGCCGAGGGCCACTTCCGCGTCCCCACCGTGCCCCCGGGCACACACGCCGTGCTCATCACCAAGGACGGCTTCGCCCCGGTGAAGCTCGCCGTCACCGTGCGCCTCGACGAGACCGCCCGTGTGCCCGTGGCGCTCACCATGAGCGAGGCTGGCGCCGAGATCATCATCGAGGAGACCCTGCCGGTCATCGACTCGACCCGCTCGGCCTTCTCCACCTCCATGGACGCCGAGCTGCTCCAGAACCTGCCCGTAGGCCGGTCCTACCAGTCCGCCGTGAACATGCTCCCGGGCATCTCCGGCCGCGTCGACACCCAGTCCGGCGGCCCCGGCAACGGCAACCCCTCGGTTCGTGGTGAGGGCCAGTACGGCAACAACTACATGGTGGACGGCCTCGTCACCCGCGACCCCGCCACGAAGACCTTCGGCGCGGGCGTCAACTTCGACGCCATCCAAGAGATTCAGGTCTACACCGACGGCGTGCCCGCCGAGTTCTCTCAGGCCACGGGCATGTTCGTCAACGTCGTGACGAAGGACGGCGCGGATCAGCACTTCGGCACCGCCGGGTACTGGATCAACTTCGACGCGGATCCCGGCACCTACATGATCCTCGACGTCGCCCAAGGCGAAGAGGTCGAGACCAAAAAGCGCAACTTCACGAACCACGAGCTCGCCCTGACCGCGGGCGGCCCCCTGGTTCAAGAGAAGCTCTGGTACATGGTCGCCTTGACCGGCACGGCGTCCGACATCGAGTACGAGTCCCTCAAGGGCCTGCCCTACATCTCGAAGGGCCTCTCCGGCATCGGAAAGCTGACCTGGTTCGCCGCCCCCGACATCACGCTGCAATACCAGCTCAACGCCTCGGGCTCGGACATCGACAACTACGAGACCTCGGGCCTCTACGCTGAGGAGGCCCAGGCCCAGTACAACTCGAAGAACCTCGGCCACACCTTCACCGCGCGCTTCACCCCGTCGAGCACCTCCGCCGTCGAGCTGAAGCTGGGCGTGAACAACTCGAACATCGACGTGCAGCCGATGAGCGGGAGCGAAGACGAGCCCCAGATCCTCGACGTGAACCAGGGCTTGTACCTCAACAACTACGACAGCTTCGACATCAACACCCGCGGTCGTCTGGGCGGCAGCCTCAAGGTCACCCAGCTCGTCGATGGCCTCTTGGGCGATCACCGCTTTAAGGTCGGCGGCGAGGCCTGGCGCGTGAGCGACTCCCGCGACCTGCTCTTCACCGGCCCCGGCGACGGCTACCAGTACCTCCGCGACACCGACGGCGGCTTCCCCTGCACGGCCGAGGCCAACTACGAGGACTGCCTCGGCTACACCCAGTACACCGACGTCGGTGACCCGCTGGGCCACGTCGGCTTCGTCGGCGGCGCCTTCGTCCAAGACGACTGGCAGCCCGTGGACCGCCTCACCCTGAACCTCGGGATGCGCCTCGACGGCGAGGTGCTCTACGCCGACCAGGCCCAGGCCGCGACGAAGGTGTACTCGGCGATCATGCCCGCCCCCCGCACCGGCCTCGCCTGGGACATCACCGGCGACTCCAAGAACGTGATGACGGTCAACTACGGCCGCTACTACGACGTCAGCGGCACCGACTTCGCCGCCTGGGGTGACGACCGCTCGTCGTTCTCCTACAGCGAGTACCGCGCCAACGGCGACGGCGGCTATGACCTCGTCTGGGTGCAGGACCCCGCCGCCAACCCCCTCATCTTCTGCGATGAGAGCCTGTGGGACAAGCCTGAAGACGCCGAGGTGGCGGAGATCTACAAGACGGCCTGTAACGGGGAGAGCCTCAAGCCCTACCACAACGACAAGGCCATCGTCGCGTACTCCCGGGAGATCCTGCCGCTCTTCAGCGTCAGCGTGCGCGGCATCTTGAGCCGCACCTCGGATCTGCCTGAAGACATCGACCACGACCTCGACTACTGGGTCATCACCAACCCGGCGAACAAGTACCGCGACTACCGCGCCCTTGAGCTCGTCGCCCAGCGGCGCTACGACGGCAAGTGGCAGATGGTCGCGTCCTACACGCTCTCCGAGGCGAAGGGCCACATGCCCGGCCAGTTTGAGCTGTCCTCCGGCGGCCAGTCCGGCTCCGACGGCAACAACGTCGGCGTGTACGGCGATGACGTCTCCGATCCGGCGACGCGGCAGAGCTTCTTCGAGGCCGGCTAC
>JAKLKE010000575.1 GCA_023150775.1 Myxococcota bacterium | reverse complement strand
CGACGAGGCCGCCTGGTCGGAGATCATCCCCGCGCGCTCCAAGACCCGCATCTGGACGGCGGGGCGCCCGATCCGGTATCGCCTGCGCCTCGACGGCCCGACGTTTCGGGGCCTGCCGCCGGTGGATCCTGGCCTCACCCTCGCCACACGCAGCCCCGACGCCCGCGACCTCGCGGAGCTGGGCATGGAGGTCAACTGTGAGGCGCTGATGCCCAAAGCCGTCGAAGGAGAGCGCCGCGCTCGGGCTTTGGCCACGAAGGCGGCGTGCTCGGCGTCTCTGGACAACCTAGCCGCCTCGGACCCGGTGATCGACGCCGCGCGGGTGCTGCGGGGCAAGACGGCGATGTCGCCGGGGCAGATCGCCGGGACGACGGTGGAGCTGCCCCTGGACGAGGCCGGGGCGATGCTGCTCGCCGCCGCCGCGCGCCTGGAGGCCCCCAAAGCGGCGGCCCAGGCCCTCGTGGACGGCAGCGACTACGACCGCGCCCTGCTGTTGCCGATGTTGGGCAAAGCCGAGCGCCGCGCCGCCCACAAGCTCATCTTGGCCTGGGCGGAGGAGGTGCCCGCCGAGGTGGGCGGGATCTACCAGCGGGCGCTCATGGACCTTGAGGCCGCGGGGCTGTGAGCTAGACTGGGCTGTCTATACAGCCCAGTCTAGCTCAGTCGGCCCATTGGGCGGCGTCGGCCACGGCCAACCACAGGTCGTAGAGGTCGATGTGCTCGGCCACGGCGGGCAGGCGCGCGAGGGCCTTGGCCTGGGGCACAAGGGTGATGAAGACCTCGGGGGTGGCCCGCACAGACGCCGCGGCGCGACGGGCGAGGCCCCGCACCTTGGCCGGCCGCTTGGACCAGACCGCGGCGCAGAGCAGCTCATCGACGTCCATGACGGCCTCTTCGATGGCCTCAGCGTCGTCATCGGGGGTCATGGAGTCCAAGGTCTCGATGAGGTCGTCCTCGTCGATGAGCCCGAAGGCCTCATCCAGAAGCGGCTTGCCTTCGCCGTCACGCCACTTCTCGACGTCTTGAAGGGCCGGGTGACGGGGATCTAAACGGGCGACGAGCCCGGCGAGGATCGCGCGCTCGATGGCGTCCTCTTCGTCCATCACGGGCTCAGCCATCACCTCGTCGAGCTGCTCAACGAGGACCTCAAGCTCGGTCGCTGACATAGACGCTCCGCATCCGCAGGGCTGGGCGCCTTATCTCGGCGCCGCGCCGGGCTCAAGCGTCCGCGGCGCAAGGGGCAAGGGCCCGAGCAGCACGCCGGGGTGGAGCGGGTCGGCGACGGTCTCGCCTCGGCGGCGGGCGGCCAGGGCCACGAGGATCTTGTCATGCGCCGCGCGGTCGAGGCGATACCGCCACACGATGCCCAGAGCGGCCAAGGCGCACACTGAAGGCACCGCGGCGTAGAGCGCGCGCAGCGTCCAGGCGACGGCCTCGGGCTGGGTGGTGGCGCCGGGGACGTAGCCCGCGAGCTGCATCAAGGGCAGGGCCACGCCCACCCCCAAGGCCGCGGCGAGCTTACGGCTCACGTTCCACAGCCCGACGTAGTGGCCCTCCCGGCGCTCTCCGGTGAGCAGCTCGTCGTAGTCGATGACGTCGGCCTGCATCGACGAGGGCAAGATCACCGTGCCCCCGAAGCCTACGCCCGAGGCCACACAGATGAGCCCAAACCACAGGCCGTCGCCGGGGCCGAGGTTGTAGGCCCAGACGAAGGCCCCGATGTTCACCACGCAGGCCAACACATAGGCCTCTTTTTTGCCGATCTTTCGGCTGAGCGGCGGCCAGGCGGGCATGAGCGCGATGCCGGTCAAGAAGTACGCCAACAAGAAGGGCTCGGCCTGGGGCGCCTGGAGCACGACGGCGACGTAGTACAAGAGCAAGGTGGCCGGGAGGTTGGAGCCGATGGCGTTGACGGTGTAGGACGCCAACAAGGCCGCGAAGGGTGGGTTGGCGCGTAAGGTGCGTAAGGCCTCCGCCGGGCTCAAGAAGCCACCTTGGCCCTGGGCCTTCCCCCGCTCGGGCACGAAGGCCGCGCAGACAAAACACAGCGCGGCGATGAGCACGCCGTAGATCGCCGCCAACCAGAAGAACTTTGTGCGCTCTCCTGCGTTGGTCTCGGGCAGATCCAGCCCCCAGGCGAGCAGACCGGGCACGGCCGAGGCCACCAAGGTGCCCACCAACAAGGCCCCGTCGCGTAAGCCCAAGACCGCCGTGCGCTCGTCGAAGTCTTCGCTCAGCTCGTTGCCCAAGGCCTCATACGGCACGACCACCGCCGTCCAGGCGGCGAAGACGAGCAGGAGCGCGCCGACAAAACGCCAGGCCGCCAAGGTGCCCGAGGCGAAGGCGCCGTCTGTGGGCGGCACAAAGAGCACGCCGAGGCTCAGGGCCAACACCAAGCCGCCGACGGCGATGTACGGGCGGCGACGACCCCAACGGGTGCGGGTGCGGTCGGAGAGGTAGCCCGCGAGCGGGTCGGTCACCGCGTCGAAGACCCGCGCCAGGAGCAAAGCCGCGCCCACGAGGCCGACGTCTACCCCCACCACGTCCGTCGTGAACTTGGGGAGGTGAACGTAGAGCGGTATGCCCAGCGCCGCGAGGCCAAGCGCCGGGGCGGCGTAGATGAGGCGCGTTGACCAGGGGACCATGCCCGGAAGTATGCCCAAGCGTGGCCCCCTGTGCGTCAGCTCACACGTCTCTCAGCCCGTCGTGGCCGCGGACTCGCCCCCGAGGTTGGCCTCCGTCGCGGGCTCGCCGCCACTTTTGCCGCCCTTCACCCAGCGGAAGAGGGCCTGGAGATCCTCTTGAATCATGTACAGCGGCGGCACGAGCAGGAGCGCGATGAACGTGGTGAAGGCCACGCCATAGGCCAAGCTCAAGGCCATGGGGATGAGGAAACGCGCCTGGGGTGAGGTCTCAAAGATGAGCGGGATGAGCCCGAAGAAGGTCGTCAACGAGGTGAGCAAGATCGGGCGCATCCGGCGCTGCCCGGCGGCGACCACGGCGTCTTTGGCGCTCATGCCCTCCTCGCGGCGGAAGGTGTTCACCGCGTCGATGAGCACCAAGGAGTCGTTC
>JAKLKE010000574.1:425-3073 GCA_023150775.1 Myxococcota bacterium | reverse complement strand
ATGCCGAGGAGGAGCGAGGCCGCATGGGCGCCGCAGGGCAAGCGAGGTTGCCTCAACTTGAGCTGGGGGGAGTGTAAAAGACCGGCGGCGTGGGGCGGCGCAGCACCAACATCTCGCAGGGCCGAAACACCTGCACGCCGTCGGGCAACACCCAGCCGTGGATAGAGCACGGCACACCCTCCAGAAACGGCATCACCCGGGCCGCGTCGCAGCGTTTGGAGAGCGTCTCAAACGCCTCCTCGGCGTCTTGGGCGTCACGAACCCAGCGGGTGAGCGCGGCGCCGCCGTTAAACCCCTCTCGGGCGTCTCCAGCCCAGACCGTGCCGTGGCCACGATCCAGGGCCTCGGCGGCGGCGTTTAAGGCGTCCCGGGTGACGGGCACGACCTTGTGCGGGGCGACACGCACCCCGGCGGCGTTGAGCACGGCGTCGATGACGACCTTGTCCTCCAGGGCGCGCCACGACGCCGGGCGCGCGCCGAACACCGGGCGGTTGAGCTGGGGAAGGCCGGTGGCGTAGAACGGCGCGATGACCTGGGCCTCGTGGGCCGGGTCAAACTGGTCTACCTGGGCGAGGACCTCGGCGGGGGGCGAACAGAGGACACGCTCGGCCTCACGAATCACCTCCATAAACCCCAAAGGCATGGGCGGGTTGATGAGGATCTGCTCAAAGCCGTGCTCTTGAGGCAGCGCCCCCGTGCCCCGGGCGACGCCGACGCAGAGCACACGCTCCACCCCCAAGGCGCGCAGGGCGAGGGCGAGGCCCGTGGTGGCGGCGAGCACGTCGCCGGTGACGATGAAGGGGCGGCCCCGAAAGAAGGGCGCGAGGGACTCAGACCAGTGTTCACGGCGCATACGGGATAGGGTAGCCCAAGCCCAAGGAGAGTTCATGCCGACGCTCAATCTGCCCGACGCCACGGTGTTTTTTGACCAGGCGGGCCGCGCTGGGCCCCGGGTGATGATGGTGCAAGGCGCCGGCGTCATCGGCGAGGGCTGGCGCGGGATCGTGAACCTCCTCGCTGGGGATCACCAGCTCGCCTGGCACGACAACCGGGGCGTCGGGCGAAGCCTGCCGCTGCGTGGGCCGGTCACCGTCGAGGCCATGGCCAAAGACACCCTCGCCGTGATGGACCAGCTCGGCTGGGAGGACGCCCACCTCGTCGGACACTCCCTGGGCGGGATCGTCGTTCAAGAGCTGGCGCAGCGGGCGACGGGGCGGGCGCGTAGCCTCTCGTTGATCTCCACCGCGGGGCGGGGGCGAGACGTGATGTTCAACATGCCCGTCTCCGCCTGGGGCGCCTCCTTACGTATGACCTTCGGCGCGGATCGTGGCCGGTGGTTGGCCCTCGCGGAGCTCTCTTTGTCGGCCGCCGCGATTCAGCGCCTCGGCGACGACGAGACCATCGCCCTGCTCAAACGGTCGTTCTGTGAGGACTTCGTGCAGATGCCCGCCGTCGTCCGGGCCCAGACCGGGGCCTTGTGGGCGCACAGCGCGCCCGACTACAGGCCGCTCCAAGGCCTGCCGACGCTCATTCTCACCGGGAGCGACGACCGCACGGTCCACACCCGGCTCAGCGACGTCTTACACGCCGCTTTGCCTCAATCGCGGCTCGTGCGGATGCCCGGCGAGGCCCACGCCCTCATCTTCACCGAGCTTGACGCGGTCTCAACCTTGCTCGCCGAACACTTCGCTGACGCCGAGGCGCGATCTCTGACGGCGCCTCGGCCTCGCTGACATCACACGATCAAACGTCGATCAGCGCAGCCAGAGCGCCTGGGCCGCGCCTTTGGCGGGGTAAGTGACCCAAGCGCTCGTGCCGTAGCCGCTGTGCATCCACCGCGAGCCAGCATCGACCCCACACATCGTCAGGCCCGAGTTAACGCTGGCGCTCGCCGAGAAGTCCCAGCCGGAGCCTAAGCTGCCGTGGCCTTTACAGTCGTTGGGCGCGCCCGAGGGCTTGTTCACCTGGCCCGAGCCGCTGTCGGTGTAGCTCGCCGCCCCGCCGCACCAGTAGTAGCCGTTGCTGTCGTTGTACAGAAGGTAGCCGTTCTGGCCGAAGTCGATGCGCAGCTCGCTGGCGCTGATGTCGTTGGAGACGTAGGTCTGGGCGCCGTTCAGGTACGACGCGATACGGAGCGTCGTGTAGGTGAACTCGTTGATGTTCAGCCAGCCGCCATAGGCCGTAGACGACGAGGACGCCGTCGCCGGGTCGGTCTGGAGGTGGCTCGTGTCCTCATAGGTGCTGCCCGCGTCGGAGTAACTGTCGTAGTCTACGGAGTTCTTCACGAAGCCCAGCGTCCAGCCGCCGCCGTCGGTGGTCATGTCGCAGTACACATCAAACACGGTCCCGCTCACGGGCTCGATGGTGTAGACGCCGTCCGTGGCCGAGGGCTGATCGAGGAGAATGTCGAGGCAGGTCGTCGCCGCGCAGGCCACGTCGCTGCCCAAGACGCCGTCGTCTACGTCACCATCACAGTCGTTGTCGAGGTCGTCACACAGCTCCGTGGCGCCGGAGTACGTCGTCTTGTCGCTGTCGTCGCAGTCTTTGTTGTTGCCGATGTAGCCGGAGGGCCGAGAGCAGGCCTTCTGTACGACGGAGAGGTCGCCGTAGCCATCGGCGTCGGCGTCGGCGTAGTAGGTCTTGAGATC
>JAKLKE010000574.1:0-415 GCA_023150775.1 Myxococcota bacterium | reverse complement strand
GCAGTCGTTGTCGGCGCTGTCACAGACCTCGGAGGCGCCGGGGTTCACCGCGGCGTCCCCGTCGTCACAGTCCGAGGCGTCGCTGACCGCCCCTGAAGGCTGGTCACAGGCGACGCTCGTGGCGCTTGGGTCTCCGAAACCGTCGCCGTCGGCGTCGTCGTACCAGGTCGCGGCGTCGGCGGCGGCGCCCTCGTCGGTGGCGCCGTCGCAGTTGTTGTCGAGGCCATCACACAGCTCGGTCCCGGCGGGGCTCACGCCCGCGGCGCCGTCGTCGCAGTCCTCGTTGTTGGCCACGTTGCCCGAGGGCGCCTCACATGAGAGCAGGTCGCCGTCGGGGTCGCCGTAGCCGTCACCGTCGCTGTCGGCGTAGCTGGTGCTGGCCGTGCTGGTGTCGAGGCTGTCGTCGGCGTCATCG
>JAKLKE010000573.1 GCA_023150775.1 Myxococcota bacterium | reverse complement strand
CGGGGAGAATGTGCCTGCACGGTGCCTCCAGGGAGGCGGCCTGCTGGGATGCACGCCTCTACCCTAAAGGCGGGGATATCGGCTGACTATCGAAAGAAACCTCGACGTGGTCGCGGTGGCGGGTCAGCGCCTTCTTCCCGCTGCTCCAGGTATGCCTCGACCGCGCGGTCGCCGTCCTCCCGGTAGACGCGGAGCTGCTCCGCTCGCTCGTCCTCCTCTGAGATCGTGTAGCCCCCCAATGGACGGTCGAGGTCACTCTGCGTGAGGTGCGCGTCGTCGAAGCCCTCGCCTGGGGCTGGCTGGTCGCGGATGTCGAGGTCGCCGTCTTCCTGCATGGTCGCGCTCCTTTGCCTGAACATATAGATCACTGGACTACGGCGTCAAGCCAATCTTCCCCCTGGGGACCTTAGGGGGCTACCTGGAACAGGTGTAGCCTAAAAGTGCTTGCACAGTGAAAGCATAGTCGTGACAGCTTCAGATCCGTAAGCTCTTCTTGGGCTCCGCCAGCTTCCTATCGGTGGACGCCTAAGCGCATATGTCCCGAGACAAGGCCGGTTGGAGGTGCTCACGAGTTCCAACGCCAGAGGGGGGAGCGGGCGTCGAGCGCCTGGTCCCCGGCTCACCGCGGTGGGTCGCGCTCCCGCACCATAGCGAGGTGCTCCTCGAACTCCGCGACAGCGGCGTCGCCTTCCTCGCTGTAGACGCGCAGGCACTCCGCGCGATCCTCCTCGTCGGTGAGCGGGTAGCCGCCTTGGGGCCGATCGAGGTCGCCCCGCGTGAACTGCGCGTCGTCGTAGCCGGAGGCTGGGGCGCTGGGCTGGTCGTCGTCATCGGGGTCGTCTTCGTAGATCATGAGGGGCTCCGGATCGTAGCAATCCAACCAACAGGAAGAGATGACCTCGTCTGTGCATGTCGTGGTGTTCGCCTCAAAAACACAGAGGGGTACGCCATTGAGTTTCGACTGGAATACAGTCGCATACCATGCTGCCAGAAGGTCTGCAAGCACCAAAGATCGCTCAATCCCCTGTGTAGACCTTTGATTTTGCTTGATATACCTTCCGACTTGATAGAAGGCGGTGACGCGCACCCTATACAGATCCATCCGAAGTCATCTGTATAAGATGCGCGGCGTCGGAGCTGAAGGTGAGGTCGATGATGAGGGTGAGTCATTCTCTGCCTGTACTCGAAGCCCGGTCTTCGTGCCACGCCGGGCTACCGGGGGTCGGTCAGTTTTTGGCCTGCAATGATCTGCCCAGCTAGATAGCCCTTCTCAAGAAGAGGGCCGCTTGCCGGTCTGAGCGATCACCCTCGTGATCTCGTGTCCTTGGCCCCGCGAGGTTGACCGCGGCGCAGGCGACGGCCTACCATCTAGGGGAGTCGGGCTCGACCGCACGATCATTGGCGGGAGTGACTCGACCAGAGTGAGGTTGAAGTGGGCGATCCAAAAGATTCCAGCGGCATCGCTGAGCGCGTCGCTGAGCGGTTCATCAAAAAGATTGAAGAGACTGCTAACACCGCGGCGGGTGAAGAACCGAAGACAAACCGCGAGATCCCTCCGATCCCTGGCGTCCCCCCGGTCCCTGGCGTCCCCCCGATTCCTGGCATCCGTCCGATTCCTGGCATCCGCCCGATCCCGAAGATTGTGGAGGAAGACGACGAGTAGGGCGGTCTCCTACAGCCCCTCCCAAGACGTAGGGGGGCTCTGGGCTCGTCTCCAGGTCACCTGTGCCTGTCTGCCTCCTCAGTCGGGGCGAGGCCGAAAACCCAGCCCGCGGGGAGATCACGCTCCTCGTCGGCGTCCATGTAGGTGGCCGTCTCCCAGCTCCCCCGCCAACCTCTCACCGTCGCGGCCCTCCGAGCCGCGCCGTCGCCACGACGATCGCCTGCTCCATCGCCACGAGCCGCTGCTCCAGCGCCCCCAAGAGCGTCGTCACCCGCAACAACTGAGCCTCGATCTCTCGGATGCGCGCGTCTCGCCGCCGCCCGTCCGTCGCGGCGGCCCGCGCCCGCTTCGCCTGGGCCGCGACCTCCGCGTCGAACCGCGCCGCCAGCTCCGCGACGGTCTCGGCGGCTTGGTGCCGCCCGACCCGCAGCTCCGCCGCCAGCTCGCCGAGCCCACGCACCGCCTCCACCCGTGCGGCCTCCAGCGCCGTCTCGACCCCGCGCACCCGCCGCTCCAGCCTCGCCGTCGCGGGCGTCGTTGGCGCCACCACCTCTACACGAGCCGCAGCGCCCGACCGTGCGAGCAGATGTTCACGCCGATTCTTGAGCGTATGCGCTCGCGCCCGACAGCTCGCCGAGCAGAACCGCGTGTCCCGCCGCCTCGCGATGAACGGCCTGCCGCACTCCTCGTTCTCACATGGCTTGACCACCTTGATCTCCTGTCCTCGACACCCTCTTAATCCTCAGCGATTACTGACACAAACAACTTTTCTCCAGAATTGATTATTCCGCCATTGCCCAGCCCCCGAGGATTATGTAACACTATCTCCGGTGCTCCTCCGCACCACCTGACACCCTAACCCAAGCCGAAACGGGCCCGGTAGAGGTTGCACCCTCCACCGGACCCCGGAGCCGAAGATGAATGCACATCAACGACCCCGGCGAGCAGCTCGAGTCTGCCCGCCTCTTGAACATAATTCCCGAGTTCGCTCCGACGCCAGCAAGCCGCCGTCGAGCGAGGCCCCCGCGCCCCTGACTGAGCCGCCTCTGGTGACCTAAACGTAGGTCCCAGGCGGATTCTCCGCATATAGCGCCAACGCCAGCGATCTCCGCGTGATCCCCTCCCGCGGCGATCCTTGGCCGAGCTCTGCCCGCCGATCCCGCGCCCTCCAGCGGGGGATCCAGGCCCGCCCTCGGCCTCCCCGCGTCAGCTCGTCCAGGCCGCGTCGTCTCTGCGACGACCCGACCCAGGGCCGCGCTCTGCCCAGGCCCAACACAGACTCCACCTCCTTCAACTCGGGAATCAAACCTATGCCATCCGACCCTCAAGCCATGAGCCTCGACCTCTACGCCCAGCTCCTCCAGGCCCGCGACCGCCTTGACGACCTCCTCCCCATCGCCGAGCGCGCCTG
>JAKLKE010000572.1 GCA_023150775.1 Myxococcota bacterium | reverse complement strand
CTGCAGGTCGAAGAGCAGCTCGGCGCCGCCCTCGGCGCACCAGTGGTAGCGCCAGCGCCCGTCGAGGATGCCGAACAGCTCCTGGTACTCGCCCAGCAGGTGGTCGCGGCCCGGGCGGCCCTGGCGGCGATTGAGGCGGCGCTCAACGCCGGGGCGATCGGCCCCGCTGAGGCGACCTTGCTTCAAGCGAGGGTGCTCGACGCCTGGGGCATGGCCGCCGAGGCCCGGGCGGACGCGGCGGAGATGACGGTGAAGCTCGCCTTGGTGGAGTCGTGGCCGAGCCTGCTCCCCGCAGACGCACAGTGACCCTGAACGTGAGCCCGATCGCGCGGGGCGTGCTGTTGGCCTTGGCCGCAGCGGCGCTGTTTGGCGCGACGACGCCGCTGGTGCAACGCTTCGGCGTGGGGGCTGGGGCGCCGACCGTCGCCGCGCTGCTCTACGCGGGCGCTGGACTGTTCGCGATGGTCCTGAGACGGGCGGGAGAGAACAAGCTCCGCGTCTCCGACTGGCCTCGGGTGCTGGGCGTGGGCCTCACGGGCGCGTTTATCGCCCCGGTCGCGCTCTCCGCGGGGCTCGCGCGCACGAGCGGCACCACCGCGTCTCTGCTGCTGAATCTAGAGGCCGTGTTCACGGTGATCCTCGGCGCGCTGGTGTGGCGCGAGCCCATCGGTCGCCGTGTGGCGGCGGCGGTGCTGGTCATCGCCGGGGGCGGCGCCCTCGTCGGCCTGGATCAGTCCACCGCGGGCGAGACCACCTGGCTTGGCCCCGCGCTCATCGCCTTGGCGACGCTCTCCTGGGCCGCCGACAACACGATCTCCCGTCCGCTCTCCGATCTCGACCCCGCCCACGTCGTCGCCGCCAAGAGCGCGGTGGGTGTGGTGGCGTCGTGTCTCCTCGCCTCTCTGAGCGGGGCGAGCTGGCCAGGGCTCGTCGCCGCCTTGGGTTTGTTCACCTGCGGGGCGCTCGGCTTCGGGCTCAGCCTACGAATGTACCTGCGGGCGCAGCGGGTGCTGGGCGCGGCGCGAACGGGCTCAGTGTTCGCCGTGGCGCCGTTTCTGGGCGCCATAGGCGCCGCGCTCCTCGGCGAGCCCTTGGGCGGGCTGTTGACTGTGTCGGGTGCCTTGCTTATGGCGCGCGGTGTTTGGTTGCATCTGGAGGAGGAGCACGATCATCCCCATGACCACGAGGCGATGACCCATGAGCACCCCCATCGACACGATGATGGGCACCATGACGATCACGCCCATGAGCCCCCCGTCGAGGGGGAGCACAACCACGTCCATCACCACACGGCGCGGTCGCATCGCCACGCCCACGGGGAAGACCTGCATCATCGGCATCATGGTTGAGCCGTCATCATGGTTGAGCCGTCATCATGGTTGAGCCGTCATTATGATCGAGCCGGTGGGGGAGCGCCCTTGATGACACTCTGCTCGGCGCCGATCACCCCATCTGCCGATGGGAGCAGCTACAGACGAGGCTACGGGTGAATCGCATCATCAACGGGAAAGATGTGGAGATGTGATCAATCTCCGTGTATAAGGCGACACCGGGCTGAGCAATGATCTCCATCCTGAGTGTAGATCTGTGACGTTTCGTGTCACGGCAGTAACGCGAGTCGTCACAGTCGGCGGCGAAACTGCCTATGAAATGGTAATTGTTGTCGTGGCATAAAACTTGCATCTTCATGCGTGCCTAGCTCGGAGTGCTCATGTCTTCTCGCCAGATCCTCGTGTTCATGCTCGCGCTCACCGGCTGTAGTGGCGCCAGTCCTGAGTCCAAAGATGTCGCCGTTGAGGAGGACGGTTCCTGCTTCGGAATGCGAATGACCGCGACCCTCACCGCCGATGCCGCGAGCTGCTCATTCTCCCTCGCCGATTGGAGCATGAGCCACGGCAACCTCCCTGAAGGCGGCGCGGTCACAGGAGCCGCTGTCACGCTCAGCGGCGGCGACTTTGAGGGCTGCACGGGGAGCGTCGACGCGGCGGCCATGTCTGGCATATGCGATGACGGGTGTGCTTGGGAGCTGGCCTATGTTCAGTAAATCCTCACCGAGCGCGTCACCCTCGCCTGCGCGAGCCTCGCTGGTGGCGTTGTTGTTTGTGTACGCCTGTCAGTGTCGCCCTGCGACGCCGCCGGAGGTGCGGTCGTTCATAGAGCCAGCGCTCCTCGCAGACGAGGACCTCACCGAGGGGCGATTCGCGGGCACACTCCAAGCGTCGGCGACCACGCTGGACCGAACGGGGATTCCAACCGAGTTCTTGACCTTCAACGGCGGAATCCCAGGGCCGCAGATTCGTGTGCGTCAAGGGGATGAGGTCAGCATCCGATTTCTGAACGGGCTGCCCGATGGTCATGACTGGTCGAGCGGCGTTCATTGGCACGGAATCGAGGGCTACAACGCCTCGGACGGAACGCCGATCACCGAGCGCGGGATCATGCCCGGCGCAGAGACGACCTATGAGTTTCGCGCGACCCGGCCCGGCGTATTCTGGTATCATCCCCACATCCGGGGGGCACAGGCCATCTTCTCCGGCCTCTATGGGCCGCTCATTGTCGTCGATCCAGCAGAGGACGAGCTGATCGCGCGCGGCGTGCTTCCAAAGGACGATCGTGTGCTGGTGCTCTCTGACACCTGGACATCTCAAGGGATCGTCACCTCCGCCGAGTCCACAAACGCGATGGAGATTATGAACGGCACGGAGGGCCGCGAGCTTCTCGTCAACGGCCACCTGCTGCCCACGCTTGAGGTCGTGGCGGGCTCAGCGGTGCGGCTGCGGCTCATCAACAGCTCCATCACGCGGTTCTGGCGGGTGTCTGTGCCAGGCCACACGCTGATTCGGGTGGGCGGCGAAGGTGGGCTGCTCAACCACGCCCGCGTCGAGGGTGGGTCTGTCACTGGCGAACGATTTGATATTGAGACCGGCGCTTCGTTGGGCCCTGCGGAGGTCAGCCTGGGCTATGAGCGCGGCGAGGTGCTCCTCGCCCCTGGTGAGCGCGCCGATGTTGTCCTCATCACGGATGGAGTCGTAGGGGACGAGTGGCCGCTTCGCTGGGAGGACAGCCCGCGAGGACGACACGAG
>JAKLKE010000571.1 GCA_023150775.1 Myxococcota bacterium | reverse complement strand
AGGCTGGAGTCCAGGTCGTCGTCGAAGAGGTGGCGCTCGCCGGCCTTGGTGCGCAGGACGATGGCCGAGCAGACGCGGCCGTCGGGCTGGGCGGTGGCGCTGTACTCGATGGCGTCGAGATCCGCGATGGGCACGCTGACCTGCTCAATCTTGCCTTTGGGCTCTTTGTAGTGTTTGTCGATCTTCACCGTGCCCGAGTCCGTGGCGACGGCGGAGAAGGCCGTGTAGCCGCCGCCGCAGGGGATCAGCGCCTCGGCGAGCTTCACGGTGTAGGCGCCGGGGCGCGTCACCGACTGCCCGTCGGGGTTCGTGACGACGAGCTCCATCGGCCCGGCGCCGAGGCCCGCGGGCACCTTGCCCTCGATGAGCACCGGCCCACGCACGGTGAGGTCCTCCAGCGGGGCGCCGCCTAAGGTGGCGGTGGCGGCGGGGTCAAAGTTCGCGCCGAGCACCTTCACCGAGGCGCCGGGCGGGCCCTCGGCGGGGTTCACGCCGTCTAAGGTGGGGGCGGGGCCGCCGCAGGCGAGGAGCAGGAGCGCGAGTGCCGACATCGAGACCTCCGGGTCATTGAGCCTCGGTTCATAACCTACGCGCCGCCCCACCGACGCGCCCCCGCAGAGGATAGAGGTCGTCATGCTCACCCCCCTCCCTGGCTTCCCCGGCCGCAGCGGCCCCGTGGTCCTGTGTGTCCTCGACGGCGTCGGCATCGGCCGACATGACGCCGGAGACGCCGTGTTTCACGCGTCGATGCCCACGCTCAAGGGCCTGCTCGATCGTTTCCCCCACCGATCCCTACGCGCCCACGGCGCCGCGGTCGGCCTGCCCAGCGAAGACGACATGGGCAACTCCGAGGTGGGGCACAACGCCTTGGGCGCCGGGCGGGTGTATGAGCAGGGCGCGAGCCTCGTGGACGCGGCCTTGGCCTCGGGCTCAGCCTTTGGGGAGACCTGGCGTTGGCTCACACAGACGGGCACCCTGCACCTCATCGGTCTGCTGAGCGACGGGAACGTCCACTCCAACGTGCGCCACCTGCACATCCTCCTGCGCCGTGCGGCGGCGGAGGCGGTGCTCAAGGTCCGGGTGCATGTGTTGACCGATGGCCGCGACGTCGATGAGCGCAGCGCGATGCGATTTATCGCGCCTCTGGAGGCCCTGCTCGCCGAGCTGTCTGTAGACGGTCGCGACTACAAGATCGCCTCGGGCGGCGGGCGAATGTGGATCACCATGGACCGCTACGACGCCGACTGGCCCATGGTGCAGCGCGGCTGGGACTGCCACGTCCGGGGCGAAGGCAGGCCGTTTCACAGCGCCGCTGAGGCCATCGGCGCGCTGTACGCTGAGGATCCCCGACGCACAGATCAATGGCTCCCGGCCTTCGTCATCACCGATGAGACCGGCGCGCCTGTGGGGCCCGTGCGTGAGGGCGATGGCGTGCTCTTCTTCAACTTCCGAGGCGACCGCGCGATTCAGATCAGCCTCGCGTTTGAGGGGCGACCCTGTCCCATTCAGCGAGACGGCGCGCTGGCGATTCGTTACGCGGGCTTGATGCAGTACGATGGTGACCTGCGCTTGCCCGCGCGGTACCTCGTCGAGCCCCCGGCCATCGAGGGCACCGTGGGGGAGCACCTCGTCGCCGCGGGCCTGCGCACCTTCGCCGTGAGCGAGACCCAGAAGTTCGGCCACGTCACCTTCTTCTTTAACGGCAACCGCTCTGGGCTCCTCGACGCCACCCTTGAGCGCTACGTCTGTGTGCCATCGACCCACAAGCCCTTTGATGAGCTGCCGGAGATGTCGGCGGCGGGCATCACCGACGCCGTGCTCGGCGCCTTGGCCGAGGGCGTGTTTGACCACATCCGGCTCAACTACGCGAACGGCGACATGGTGGGGCACACCGGGGATCTCCCGGCGACGATCCGCGCCATGGAGTTTGTCGACGCGGAGCTCGCGCGCCTCGTCGCGGGGGTTGAGGCCTCGGGGGGCGTGCTCTTGGTCACCGCCGACCACGGGAACGCCGACCAGATGTTCCAGCTCGACAAAAAGACCGGCGCCCCAACGCTGGACGCCTCGGGTCAGCCCGTGCCGCGCACGGCGCACAGCCTCAACCCCGTGCCGTTTGTGCTGGTGGACCCGGCCCAGCGCTGGGCGCTCACTGACCAGCCCGACGCGGGCCTCGCCAACGTCGGCGCCACCTTGCTCATGCTCTTGGGGCTCAGCCCGCCGCCGGAGTATCTGCCGTCCCTCGTCGCGCCTGCCCGGAGCCCAAGATGAAGCTGGTCGATCTGCGCTCAGACACCGTCACCCGCCCCACCTTGCCGATGTTGGAGGCGATGATGGCCGCCCGCGTCGGCGACGACGTGCTCGGCGACGACCCCACGGTGATCGAGCTGGAGCAGCTCGCCGCCGACCTCTCAGGCCTTGAGGCCGCGCTGTTTATGCCCTCGGGCACCATGGCGAACCAGGTGGCGATCCGCTGCTGGACCGAGCCCGGCGACGAGGTGATCATGGAGTCGGGCGCCCACCCCTTTCATTATGAGGCCGGGGGCGCGGCGGTGATCAGCGGCGCGCAGATCCGCCTCATTCAGGGCGAACGAGGGGTGTTTGGCCCCGAGACCCTGCTCTCCGTCCTGCGTGGCCCCGATGACCACTACGCCCCGGCGCGGCTCGTCTGTGTTGAAGACACCAGCAACCGTGGCGGCGGCAGCGTCTGGCCCCTGGCGACCCTCGACGCCGTGTGTGAGGCGGCCCAAGACGCCGGGCTCAAGGTGCATATGGACGGTGCCCGGGTGTTTAACGCCGTCGTGGCCTCCAGGGTGCCCCTGCGCAGGCGGGCCCGAGGCCTCAGCTCCTTGTCGTTCTGCTTGTCCAAGGGCCTCGGCGCCCCGGTCGGCTCGATGTTGTGTGGGCCCAAAGACATGATCCGCAAGGCGCGGCGGGTGCGTAAGATGCTCGGCGGCGGGATGCGGCAGGCGGGGTATCTCGCCGCGGCGGGGCTCTACGCGTTGACGCACAACGTCGCTCGTCTCGCCGAGGATCACGAGAACGCGCATTATCTTTACGAGGGTCTGGTGAGCTTGGGCTACGAGGCCGAGCTGCCCGA
>JAKLKE010000570.1 GCA_023150775.1 Myxococcota bacterium | reverse complement strand
CCGACATGGAGACCTGCTACAAGGTCTTCCGGACCGACGTGCTGCGCTCCTTACGCCTGGAGAGCGAGCGCTTCGGCTTTGAGGTCGAGGTCACCCAGAAGCTCGCCCGGATGCGCCTGCGGATCTACGAGGTGCCGATCTCCTACCACGGGCGCGGCTATGAGCTGGGCAAGAAGATCACCTGGAAGGACGGTGTGGAGGCCATTCGGCTGATCCTCAAGTACCGGCTCACCAGCCAGCTCTTTGAGGGGCCGCTGCTCCAGCAAGACCTGCAGCGCCTCGCCGCCGTCGGCCCCCTCAACGAGGCCATCGTGCGCGCCGTGCGCCCCCACCTGGGCCAGCGTGTGGTCGAGGTGCGCGCGGGCTGGGGCAACCTGAGCCCTCACCTGCTCGCCCGGCGCGAGGTGTTCATCACCGACGCCCCGGGCCCTCGCCTGGACCGCCTCGCCAAAGACTTCAACAATTACGACAACGTGCGGGTGGTGCCTTGGGATCCCGAGCTCGCCCCCGACTGGCCGGGCCCCACGCCCGAGGCCGACACCGTGCTGTGCGTGAACGTGCTCAGCCACCTCGTCGATGAGGCCGGGA
This sequence comes from Myxococcota bacterium, assembly GCA_023150775.1. Taxonomy (GTDB): domain Bacteria; phylum Myxococcota_A; class UBA796; order UBA796; family CAJQPC01; genus JADKFE01. The sequence continues at coordinate 2,541 of JAKLKE010000570.1, read as the reverse complement.
GCCTCGCGCGCCTACGAGGCCTGCTCGCGCCGGGGGGCCGCCTCGTGCTGCTCGTCGCCGCCCATGAGGCCCTGCGGGGGCCCCTGGACGAGGCGATCGGGCACCAGCGCCGGTACAGCGACGCGGGCCTGCGGGACACGCTCAGCGCCGCGGGCTTTGAGGTGGAGGAGACCCGCTTCTTCAACCTCTTGGGGGCCCTGGGCTGGTGGCTCAACGGCCGCGTCCTGGGCCGAGACCAGATCTCCCCGGAGCTTCTGGGCGCCTACTCCTTGGTGAGCCGCGCCGCCTTGGCCGTTGAAGATCGGGCCTCTCTGCCCACGGGGATGTCCCTGGTGGCCGTCGCGCGGCGGATCGGATAGACACCTGATCACTTGTTCAGCTTTCTTCGCGCATCGCCCTTGTCAACTTCGCGCTTCGCCAGTTAACTTTGTGGCGCCTCAACGGACGACGAGCCGTCGAGAACATCGGGCAACCCCGCCCTTTCACGAGAGAGAGGTCAACCATGAGCGCGCTCCCCTACGCTGGCGCCATCTGCTGGCGTGAGCTGTCTTCCCCGAACCCCCAGGCCGCCGCCGGCTTTTACCGCGACCTGTTCTCGTGGACGTCCAAAGACGTCGACATGGGGCCCATGGGCAACTACACCATCCTCAACAACGGCGAAGAGATGGTCGCCGGGGTGATGGCCGGCCCCAGCCCCGAGGTGCCCTCGCACTGGATCAACTACGTCACCGTAGACGACGTAGACGCCAGCGCCGCCAAGGTGGTTGAGCTCGGCGGCCGCGTGCTGATGCCGCCCACCGACGCCCCCGAGATCGGCCGCTTCGCCATCTTGACCGACCCTGAAGGCGCGGTCTTTGGCCTCCTGCGTGATCCGTCGGGCCAGGTCGTGCCCGCGATGGACCCCTGCCCCAAGGCCGGCGACTTCTGCTGGGCCCAGCTCATGACCCGGGACGTCGAGGCCGCCCAGCGCTTCTACTCGGCGATCTTCGGCTGGAAGGTTGAGATGTACCAAGGCATGGTCACCCTCACCCGGGGCGACGGCGGCTGCGGCTCGATGATGACGATGCCGCCCCATGTGCCCGCCGAGGTCCCGGCCTACTGGGAGAACTACGTCGCCGTCGACAACCTCCAAGAGAGCTACGAGCGCGCCTTGGGCTTGGGCGCCACCAGCCTGGTCACGCCGACGAGCATCCCCAACACCGGGGACTTCGCCTTGGTCTCGACGCCCGCGGGCGCGACGATCGCCCTGTGGAAGCACGGCGGGGCCTGATCCCCTCCGTCGTCGCGCCGCCCTTTGGGCGCGACGGTCACCTTGGCGCGGATGATGTGCTCAATCCGCGCCTTCGGTGCTATCCTGTAGGCACCGCGCCCCAGCCGAGGTGACCGCGCTATGTCTGATCAGAACGAGCTGCTCAAGAAGTCGTCCAAGGCCAAAGGTGGCAAACCCAAGGCCGACGCCAAAGACCTCAAAGACCTCCCCACCACCCGGGATGAGCTGCACGATCTGATCGGCAACAACGCCATCCAGAACCTCCTCGTGCAAGAGCTCGCCGATGAGATCTTCCTCGACGTCAAGAAGGCCGCTGAAGAGGCCGGCTTGGAGTCCGAGCGCCCGAACGAGGTCTCCGCTGAGGCCTGGAACCTCGTCGATGGCGCCCAAGACTTCTTGTCGTCCTGGGTCGTCAACCAAGAGCAGCTCATCGAGGACGAGCAGGCCGCGCGTGACCCGGCGATGCGCCCCAACCGCGTCTTCTCGGGCATGAAGGGCATGTTGAGCGCCGGCGCCCTCAAAGAGATCCGCATCTGGGCCGAGCCCGACTACGGCGCCATGGAGCTCGCCAGCTACACCTCGGGCAAGATGGTCGAGGTGGACGAGGTGCAAGGCGGCTGGATGAAGGTCTTGTTCGACATGAACGGCAAGCCCATGGTCGGCTGGGTGCGCTCCACCCTGTTCACCCGCCAGCCCGACCTCATCCGCAAGAAGGGCTACTGGGGTGATCCCAGCGAGCTTCAGCAGCAAGAGGGCGAGGCCGCCCAAGAAGAGGCGCACCTCGACTCCAGCACGGCCACCGAGGCCGGGGCCGCGGGCGCGAACAACCCCAACGGCGGCGCGGCGGCTGAGGTCTGATCCGCGGGCGCCGAGGCAGGCCCCGCGCGAAGACGCTAAGCTCCTCTTGTCCCCGCTTGAGCCTCGACGCCTTGGGTGTCGTGGGTTTCGGCGGCTCTGACGACGCGCTGAGGAGCCCTCGCTCATGGTGTTCGCCGAGAGTCCCGTCAAGGACCTGTACCGCCGGGTGGTGTGGGGTCCGTACCGAGCGCTGCTCGGCCGCGCGCCTGCAGGCTCAGAGCTGAGCTTCAACCGTCGTTTGGGCGCGGCGGTGGCGCGGCTCTCCAAGGGCAAACGGGCGCAGCTCGTGGCCAACCTCCGCCGGGCCGTCCCCGGCCGAGACGACCTCGACGACGTGGCCACCGAGGCCTTCTGCACCCACTTCGCCGACCAGTACATCTCCTGGAGCTTCGCCCGCATCGCCCGGGGCGAGG
>JAKLKE010000056.1 GCA_023150775.1 Myxococcota bacterium | reverse complement strand
GGGGGGGGGGGGGGGGGGTTAGGGGGGGAGCTTGACGGTTGCGTGGGTTGGGCTAATCCGAAGAAGGCGTCATCAGGAGCGAGCGGTGCTCACCTCTCTTCGTGTGCAGAACTTCCGCGGCCTCAGCTCCTTGGAGATCACGGGGCTCGGGCGAGTGAACCTCCTTGTCGGCGCCAACAACGTCGGCAAGACGACGGTGCTGGAGGCCTTGAGCCTCTACGGCGCCGCCCCGGGCGGCCTCGTCGAGAACCTCGCCGCGAAGATCGACCAGCTCCTCACCCTTCGGGGTGACCAGACTCGCCCTGGCGCAGATCGCCTGAGCGCCTTCGCGCGAATCTTCGCCGCTGGGGACACCTCCAAGCCAATCTACATTGGCCCCGCCACATCCACGGAGGGCGGCCTAAGCCTCGCTGCGGGATGGTACATCACGGACAGCACAAAAAACGGGGTGGAGGTGCGTTACCAGCGGGGTGACTGGTCTTCCTCTGGGCTTGGGCGCCGTGATGCTGAGCCCATGCTCATCATTGAGCGGGACGGCGCGCAGCTCGGCCTGAGCCTTGACGCGCGCAGCTTGGCTTTCCAACACAGACGCTCCAGTCGTCGTGTCAACGAGACGATCTTCTTGCGGGCGACGGGCCTGAGCGGCGCGGAGATGAACACCCTCTGGGACTCCATCGCCCTCACCTCCAAAGAAGATCACCTCGTGCGGGCGCTTCAGCTCATCGACGATCGGATCGATCGCCTCACCCTCATCAACAGCCGCGCCGGGGACGTCGCGGGCCAGCGCGCGCCGTTCTTTAGGCGCAAAGGCCCCGGCCAAGAGCCCGAGCCGCTCCGAAACCTGGGCGACGGTATGACGAGGATGTTTGATCTGGCGCTTGGCCTCGTGGCCTCCGAGGGTGGCCTCTTCTTGCTCGACGAGGCCGAGAACGGCGTTCATTACCTCGTGCTGGACGATCTCTGGCGCTTCGTGTTTGAGCTCGCCAAACGCCTCAACATTCAGGTGTTCGCCACCACCCACAGCGCCGACTGTTTGGCCGCCTTCGCGCGGGCGGCGACGGAGTCTGACCAAGACGGCGCCGTGGTGCGCCTGTGGCGAGAGGATGACGCGCTGTTCTCGCGGGTGTACAGCGAAGATGAGCTAGCGGTCATCGGGCGGCATCGCCTGGAGATTCGCTGATGCCGCGCCTTCCCGCGTCAGTCCTCGTCGTCGAGGGCGCCGACGACCGTGAGGTCATCTACCAGCTCTGCAACGCGCACGGCCTCGACAACCGCAGCCTCTTCACCGTTGAGCCCGCCGACGGGGTTGATGAGCTGCTCCAGCGCGCGGCGATCGTGCCCAGCGCCCCCACCGTGGGCTACGTGCTCGACGCGGATGGTGACCCCGCCGCGCGCTGGTTCGCCCTCCGTCAGAAGCTCCTGCCGAACTACCCCGACCTCCCCGAGGCTCCTGTCCCCGGTGGGCTCATCATCGCCCGCCATGTCGGGGGCCCATCCCGGCTGGGCGTGTGGTTGATGCCCGACAACCGCCTGCCGGGCATGATGGAGGACTTCTTGTTGACGCTCGCGCCCCCGGACGACGTGCTCGTCCCTGCGGCGAAGCAGGCCCTCACGACGCTCCCCGAGCGGCGCTTCTCCGAGGCCCACCACACCAAGGCGCTCTTGGCCACCTGGCTCGCGTGGCAAGAGGAGCCGGGCGCTCGTCCTGGGCTCGCCATCACCCGGCACATCCTGCGCCCTGACCACCCCGAGGCCGCACGTTTTATTAGCTGGCTGAAGGAGCTCTTCGCCCCCGGGGCCCCCTGAGGCTTGGCTGGGGCTCCCCCAACATTTTGCGCCCCCGCGCCGCCGATCCGCGATACTCTCAACTCACTGGAGACCCTCCATGAGAATCGCGCTGATCTCGCCCAAAGGGCCGCTCTACCGTCATCGCGGCGGAATCTTCAAGAAGTCGCTGCGTTACGCCCCGCTCACGCTCACCACCCTCGCCGCGCTCGTGCCCGCTGAGCTCAACGCGGACGTGCGCATCTACGACGAAGGCGTCGAGGTGATCCCCGAGGATCTCGACGTGGACCTCGTCGGCATGACGGTGATCACTGGATCGGCGCGTCGCTCCGTCGAGCTGGCCAAGCCGTTCCGGGCCCGGGGCATCCCCGTCGTCTTTGGCGGCCCCCACGTCACCTTGGCGCCCGAGGATGTGCGCGCTCACGCCGACGTGCTCGTCACGGGCTACGCGGAGGAGACATGGCCCCAGCTCCTGCGCGACTTACGCGCCGGGACGCTCAAGGACCACTACGCCCAAGGCCAGAACCACAGCCTCGCCGGGATGCCTTTCCCCAAACGGGAGATGTTGAAGCGGCACAACTACACGACGATGAACGTGTTTGAGGCCACCCGGGGCTGCATTCACGACTGCGACTTCTGCGTGGTGCCCACGGCCTGGGGGCGTAAGCCCTACCAGAAGCCCGTGGAGGACGTCGTCGCCGACATCCGGCAGATGAAGGCCAAGAAGGCCCTGTTCATCGACCTCAACCTCATCGCCGACCGGCGCTACGCGAAGCGGCTGTTTGAGGCGTTCATCCCGCTCGGCATCCAGTGGTTTGGCCTCGCGACGAGCCTCGTGCAGCGCGACGTCGAGCTCCTCGATCTCATGGCCCGCTCGGGCTGCACCGGCCTGCTCATCGGGCTGGAGACCTTGGATGATGACGGCCTCGACGGCAGCCGCAAGGGCTTCAACAAGCCCGACCGCTACGTCGAGCTCATCGAGATGCTGCACGACCGGGGCATCACCTTGATGGGCACCTTCGTGTTTGGCCTCGACAGCCACGGCCCCGAGGTCTTCATGGAGACCGCGCGCTTCTGTGTCGAGACGGGCATCGACCTGCCGCGCTTCGCCATCGTCACGCCCTTCCCCGGCACGCCGCTCTTCCAGCGCCTCAGCCGCGAGGGCCGCATCCTCCACCACAACTGGGACCTCTACGACGGCCAGCACGTCGTCTTTAAGCCCACCCGCCTGAGCGAACAGGAGCTCATGGAGGGCCACGAGGAGGCCTGGAAGTACGTCTACAAGCGGCGCAACATCGTGCGGCGCCTCGCGAAGTCCCGGCTGCAGCTCCCGCTGTCCATCGCGTCGAACTGGGGCTACCGGTTTTACGCGAACAACCTGCACACCCACTACAACTGCGACTGGTTTATCGGCCAAGACGGCGCGCCAAACGCGAGGGCCAACGCATGAGCCGCCCGTTCCGCCTCACCCTGATCCACCCCTGCATCGGCCGCCGCCCCGGCCAGCAGTACATCAAGACCTGGCAGATGGAGCCGCTGCCCCCGGCGCTCATCGCGGCCTTGACGCCGAACGACGTCGAGGTGCGCTTCTACGACGACCGCATGGAGGAGCTGCCCTTCGACGAGCCCACGGACCTCGTCGCCATGTCCATCGAGACCTACACCGCCCGGCGCTGTTACCAGATCGCCAGCGAGTACCGCCGCCGGGGCGTGCCCGTGGTCATGGGCGGCTTTCACGCGAGCCTCATCCCTGAAGAGGTCGAGCAGTACGCCGAGTCCATCGTCATCGGCGAGGCCGAGGCCGTGTGGCAAGAGGTCATCGACGACTACCGCGCCGGGACGCCCAAAAAACGCTACCAAGGCGTCGGGCGCCCGGCCTTGGACGGCAGCCGCCCCGACCGCAGCATCTTCAAGGGCAAACGATACCTGCCCATCGGGCTCGTCGAGGCTGGGCGCGGCTGCCACTTCCGCTGCGAGTTCTGCGCGGTGCAGACGGTGTTCAACCGCAGCCAGACCCGCCGCCCCACCGGCGACATCCTCGACGAGCTGCGCGCGCTCAAAGGCTCGAAGAAGCTCTTCTTCTTCGTAGACGACAACATCACCTCGAACCTCAAGCAGGCCAAAGAGTTCTTCCGGGCGCTCAAACCTCTGGGCATCCGCTGGGTGAGCCAGTCGTCGATCAACGCCGCCCACGACGAGGAGTTCCTGATCCTGCTCAAAGAGAGCGGCTGTCAGGGCGTGCTCATCGGGTTTGAGAGCCTCAACCCCGAGAACCTCAAGAAGATGGACAAGGGCTTCAACACGATGAAGGGCGGCTACGAGGTGGCCTTGGCCAACCTGCGTAAACACGGCATCCGCCTCTACGTCACCTTCGTGTTCGGCTACGACGAAGACACCGCGGCGAGCTTTGATGAGTCCGTGGAGTTCGCCCAGCGCCACGCCTTCTACATCACGGCGTTTAACCACCTCACGCCGTTTCCTGGCACGGCGCTCTACAGCCGCCTCAAAGACGAGGGGCGGCTTCTGTACGACGCCTGGTGGCTCGACCCGGCGTACAGCTACAACAAGATCCCGTTCCAGCCCAAAAACATGGGCCCTGATGAGCTGCAGCGCCTCTGTGTCGACGCCCGCTCGCGCTTTTATTCCCGGCGCAGCATCCTCAAGCGTAGCCTCGACCCGGTGAACCGCTCCGACTTCTTTATGTGGCGCAACTTTTACCTCATCAACGGGATGCACCGCGCTGAGGTCTCCCTGCGTGACCACTACCCCCTCGGAGACGCGGCGTGGCGCGGAGAGCTGCTCCCGGCGGCGCGCTAAGTGGTCTATCCCACCCGCGACATCTGCTTTGAGCTCGCCCGCCCCGAGGACGAGCCCGAGCTGCGCCGCGTGATGCGGGAGACGCCGATGGACGGCAGCATCCGCCTCGCCTTCGCCCGTGAGCCCGACTTCTACGCCGCCGCCGCCGTCGAGGGCCCCGTGCATCAGGCCATCGTCGCCCGTGATCCCCAGGGCCGGGTGCTCGGGCTGTGCAGCCGCTCCGTGCGCAGCTTGTGGGTGAACCAGACGCCGACGCGGGTGGGTTACCTGAGCGCCTTACGCCTGGAGGAGGCCTACCGCGGGCGCCGCCAGCTCCTGCAGCGCGGCTTTGACGCCGTGCGCGCCGTGGCCCAGGCCGACCCGGCGACGACGCTGCACATGACGACCATCTTTGAGGACAACGCCCCGGCGATCCGTTTTTTGAGCGCGAACTTGGAGGGGTTTCCGCGCTATCGGCGCGTCGGCACCGTGCGCACCTTGGCCTTGCCGACGTGGCGGCGCCAACGTCTGCCCCACGGCCTCGCGCTGCGGGCGGGGACTGACGCCGATCTGGGCCCCATCGCCGCGCTCCTACACCGAGAGCTCCGGCGCCACCCCCTCGCCCCGGTCTGGACCGAGGCCGACCTCCGCGACCCTTCCCGCTGCCGGGGCCTGCGCCCGAGCGACTTCACCGTGGCCGAGCGAGACGGGCGCCTCGTCGGCTGCGTCGCGCTGTGGGACCAGTCCGCCTACAAACAGTCCATCGTCGTGGGCTACGAGGGCGGCCTCGGCACCTTCCGGGGCCTCGTGAACCTCGCCGCGCCTCTGCTCAACGTGCCTCGCCTGCCGCCCCCGGGGGAGGCCGTGCCCCACGCCACGCTCTCTCACCTCGCCGCAGAGGACGACGACGAGGCTCAGCTCTCCTTGGCGCTCATCGCGTCCGCGAGCAACCGGGCCATCGGCGCGGGCTACTCCTGGCTCACCCTGGGCGTCGGCGACGGCGACCCGCTGGGGGACGAGGTGAAGCGCCAGTACAGCGCCATCGAGGTGCGCGCGGCCCTGTTTCTCGTCTCTTGGCCCGAGGGCCACGCCGCCGCAGACGCCTTCACCGCCCGCGCGCCCCGCTTGGAGATCGCCACCTTATGACGCCGCTGCGCGCATCGCTGCTCCCCCGCGCCGCCGTCACCGCGCCGATGCGAGAGGAGATGTTTCACCTGCTGAGCGCTCATTTTGACGGGGTGGAGCGGGCCCTGTTTGACGCCGACCTCGACGAGAAGGACGAGGTGATCACGCTCTCCGACGCCGATGGCGCCCTGCGCGGCTTCTCGACGCTGCGCGCCTGGCGCCTGGAGCTCGACGGTCAGGCGCTCTGGGCCTTGTTCTCCGGGGACACCATCGTCGATCAGGCCGCCTGGGGCAGCCCAGCCTTGGCCCGGGGCTGGTTAGAGGCGGCTTTGCGCCTGCGGGAGCGCGCCGGAGGAGAGCCGGTCTATTGGATGCTCATCTGCTCCGGATTCCGCACGTACCGCTTCTTGCCGGTGTTTTTTCAGTCCTTCTGGCCGCGCCACGACACGCCGACCCCGCCCGAGACCCAGCGCCTCATCGATGAGCTGGCCCGGCGGCGCTACGGCCCACGCTACGGCGGCGGCGTGGTGCGCCTGCCGGGCAACGGCGCCGTGCTCCCCGAGGTCGGCGGCCTCACCCCGGCGCGGCTGCAGAACCCCCACGTCGCCTGCTTCGCCCGGCTCAACCCAGGGCACGCCCAAGGCGACGAGCTCGTCTGCCTCGCCGAGATTCACCCCGACAACTTCACCGACGCCGCCCGGCGGATGTGGGCGGGGCTGAAGGAGGCTTAGGCGCGGCTCAGGCCATCTTGGCGAGAGGAGCGGCCTCTTGGTGCTCGCGGACCTGCTTCAACATGCCGCGCAGCAAGAGGTTGCGGGTCTCCATCACGCCTTTGCTCAGGTGCGCCGCCGTGGCGATGGACGGGCGCCGGTCGGGGTTGAGCATGGCCTCTAAGGTCTTGATCGGCGTGGCGTTGGGGAGATCCCGCTTGTTCCACTGAAACACGATCGGCAGCGTCTCGGGGTCGTGTCCCAGGCGCCGAAGGTTCTCGAACAAGTTCTGGAGCGCGGTGAGGTTCGCCTCTTCGCGGCCCGGGTCGGAGTCGGCCACAAACACGATCCCATCGACGTTCTGGAGCAGCGCCTTGCGGGTGTTGTTGTAGAACGACTGCCCCGGCACGCTGTAGAGGTGCAGCTTCACCCGATACCCGCCCAGCTTGCCGACGAGCGCCGGGAGGCGCTCCATGTTGGTCGTCTTCCCCGAGCGGCCGGGACCGTAGTAGACGACCTTGAAGCACAGGGTCTGACTCTTGGGGAGAACGTAGGGCATGGGGGGCTTCCTGCCTAGACGCGAAAAGACTTGTATCTTTTTGGTCTTGTTTGTTTTTTTAGTCGTCGCTCGGGGGTGTGACGACTTGAGACGCAGTGTAGTACATCGGTCCTTCTTGGACCCTGTCGCTACCCTTACACCATAACATAACCCGGGTGGAACAGGGCAAACTTCACCCCAGTTTTATAGTGGTTGCAACGCCTAACCTCACTGGAGGGCCTCTACGGAGGCTCGGGCTCGGCCAGCCTGGAGCCGCGGTGAGCAAGAACAAAAAAATTCAACCCGCACACCTTTTGTATATTGTTTGTGGTTTGTTTGGATCCTCAGCTCAGCTGCTAATTTACCTAACACAGATCTTGTTTAATGATTGTTATGAATAATTGACTCTTCATGTTCGGCGCCGTAGGCCCCCCTGGATCCCCGGCCCTTGGCAGGTTAGGGCCTTGGCGCGACCCTCACTCCTCAAGCCCCTGAGCGCAATGTCGCCGGAGCGCCCATGTCAAGCCTCGCCTGCATCTCCGAGATCGCCCGCTACGAGGGCCAGACCGTCAAGCTGCACGGCTGGCTCGACAACTCGACGCCTCGGGGCAAGCTCCTCTTCGTGCAGCTCCGCGACGGCACCGGCCGGATGCAGTGTGTGCTGCGCCAAGGTCAGGTAGACGACGCCCAGTTTGAGGCGGTGAAGCGGGCGGGGCAAGAGTCCTCCCTGGTGATCACCGGCAGCGTGAAGGCCGATCCCCGCTCCAAGGTGGGCTTTGAGCTCGTGGTGTCCGAGGTCCACGTCCTCCAGGACGCCCACGAGTACCCCATCACGCCCAAAGAGCACGGCCCGGCGTTCTTGTTCGACCACCGCCACCTCTGGTTACGCAGCCAGCGCCAGTTCGCCATCCTGCGCATCCGGCACCTCTGCGCCAAGGCCATCCGCGACTACTTCGACAGCCGCGGCTTTGTGCTCCTCGACTCGCCGATCTTCACGCCCAACGCCTGCGAGGGCACCACGACGCTCTTTGAGACCGAGTATTTCGGCCAGAAGGCGTACCTGAGCCAGTCCGGCCAGCTCTACCAAGAGGCCGGGGCCTTCGCCTTCGGCAAGACCTACTGCTTCGGGCCCACCTTCCGCGCCGAGAAGTCGGCCACCCGGCGCCACCTCACCGAGTTCTGGATGGTCGAGCCCGAGGTCGCCTTCGCCGAGCTCCCCGACATCATGGAGCTGGCTGAAGACTTCCTCTGCACGGTCGTGGCCCAGGTCTTGGCCAGCGGTCGGCAGTACCTGGAGATCTTGGAGCGTGACCTGAGCGCCTTGGAGCGGGTGCAGAAGCCCTTCCCGCGCATCACCTATGACGAGGCCTGCAGGATGCTCGCGGACCTCGGCGTGCCCGTCGAGCCCGAAGACGACTTCGGCGCCCCCCACGAGACGGCGCTCACCAAACAGTTTGACCGCCCGATCATGGTCACGCACTTCCCCACCGCCATCAAAGCCTTCTACATGAAAGAGGACCCGACGAACCCCCTGCGGGCGCTCGGCGTCGATGTGTTGGCCCCTGAAGGGTACGGCGAGATCATCGGCGGCGGCCAGCGTGAGGACCGCGAGGACGTGCTCGTGCGCAAGATCCACGAGCACAAGCTGCCCCCCGAGGCCTTCGACTGGTTCTTGGACCTGCGCAAGTACGGCTCGGCGCCCCATGGCGGCTTCGGCCTCGGCCTTGAGCGCCTCGTGACCTGGGTGTGCGGCATCCACCACATCCGCGAGACGATCCCCTTCCCGCGCACCATCGACCGGCTGACCCCGTGAGCCCGACGACGGCGGCCCGGCTCGCAGACGCCCTGGGCCTGCCGCTCGTCGGCCCCGACCAGGCGCTCAGCGCCGTCGCGCCCCTGGACTCCGCCGGGCCCGAGGCCTTGGCTTACGCTGAAGGCGCGGTGAGCGGTGAGGCGGGCTGTGTGTTCGCCAAGGCGCCCGTCGAGGGCCGCGCGGTGATCGTCGCCCCCGACCCAAAGATTGCCTTCATCCAGGCCTTGAACTTGCTCTTCCCCGAGGAGCGCGCCCCGGGGGTTCACCCCAGCGCCGTGGTGGAGGGCCAGCTCGGCCAAGACGTGACCGTGGGCGCCAACGCCGTCATCGGCGCCGGGGCCCGCGTCGGGGATCGGGTGTGGGTGGGTGAGGGGGTCGTGATCGGCCCCGGCTGTGAGGTCGGCGACGACACGCGCCTCTTCCCCAAGGTGGTGCTCTACCCCGGCGTGCGCGTCGGAAGAGGCTGCCGGGTTCACGCCGGGGCGGTGCTCGGGGCGGATGGTTTCTCGTACCACCCCACGGCCCAAGGCCCGGTGAAGGTGCCCCAGGTGGGCGGCCTCGTGATCGAGGACGAGGTCGAGATCGGCGCGAACACCTGCGTCGATCGTGCCTTCTTGACCGAGACCCGCGTCGGCCGGGGCGCCAAGCTCGACAACCTCGTGCAGATCGGCCACAACGTGCGCATCGGCCCGGCCTGCGTGATCGCCGCCCAGGTGGGTGTCGCCGGGAGCACCACCTTTGGGGTGGGTGTGCTCGTCGGCGGTCAGGCCGGCTTCACCGAACATCTAAACGTCGGCGACGGCGCGCGGGTGGCCGCGGGCTCGGGCGTGATCCGCGACGTGCCCGCCCGGGAGACCTGGCTCGGTGTGCCCGCCATGCCCGCGCGTCAGGCCCGGCGGATCCTCGCCGCGCTCAAGGATCTCCCCGACCTCGCCATCGAGCGCGCCCGGCGCCTGCGCGCGGCGGCCTCCTCGAACGACTAAACGCGTTCACTGAACTTGTTTAGTGAACGGGTCGGGGTGAGCCAGAGACATCAACGCCCCGGGAGGGTGGCTCCCGAGGCGTCGTGGGCCGAGGCCGCGATCAGCGACCGGTCTTCGACCAGTGAACGTAGTCGCCAGCGCCGTACCAGATCACGCCCATCTCTTTGCCGATGTGGTCGACCTTGTCCTCATCCAGGGTGCCCGAGCCCTTCTTCCCGGCGGTGTACTTCTTGCCGCCGATGGTCAGCGTGTCGGGCACGCCGGTGATCTTCATGTCGATGGCCTCACCGCTCATGTGGTTCGAGGTCAACGACGCGGCGTGAACGAGGCCGAAGGAGTTCACCAAGGCCTGGGCGGCGGCCTTCGTCTTCTTGAGATCGCCGTGGTCCCACTCGATGTTGATGCCTTTGCCTTGGCAGTAGGCGTTCGCCGCGGCGGCGGTCTTCGTGCCTTTGGCGACGTGCCAGGCGAAGTGCATCAGGGTGGCGCGCTTCTCGTGGCGCAGGCCTGCGGTGATGTCCACCTTGGCGCCGCTGCCGCGAAGGCCCTCGACGAACTTCTTGGCGTTGCCGCCGAAGGTGGACTCCAGGTCCTCAAACTTCGTCGAGTTGGACCAGCCGTTCTGGTTGGCGATGCTGTACCAGCTTGAGCCAGACAAGGTCTTGGAGCCGCTCGCGGCCGCCGGGGTCTCTTTGCCCGGGGTCGCGGTGACCTCCTTGACGTGCTCTTCAGAGATCCAGGCCTCTTTGCCGCCGTGCTTGATCTGGAGCCAGCCGTTGGCCCGGCCCACCGCCGTCACCTTGTCGCCCTTGGACAAGGCGCCGACCTTGTTGTCCTTCGTGGAGTCCGGGGCCGAGCGCACGTTGAGCTTGGACGCGGTCACGGTGTAGGACTTGCCGGAGACCGACGCGTCGACGTTGGCGGTGGCCGCCGGGGCGGTGGCCTTGGGGTCGGCCTTGGTGGTGGCGCCGGTGCCGGTGCCCGCGCTGGTGCCTTTGTCGGCGGCGACGGGGGCTGAGCCCTTCAGATCCGTCGTGGGGGTGCCACGCTCGACGGCCTCCCGCATGAAGGCGGCGCGGCGGTCGTAACGATCCTTGGGCACGCTCGACCACTTGGTCTTGTCGTTCATCACCGCGCTCAGGCCCTTGAGGTCGTTGGCGATGATGAGCGGCTGCACAAACTTACGCGTCGTGGGCGTGTAGTCGCCGCGGTAGCGCAGGTCGACGACGAGATCCTTGATCGCCGGGTGAAGCGTCGCCCAGTTGACCTCGAAGTCTTCCTTCTTTTTGCCGGCCTTCTTGTTCTCTGCGCGCTCGGAGACGGTCTCGGCGTAGTTGCCCGAGATGCGCACGACGTCGGCCTCAAGCCGGTTGTACAGCAGGTCGAAGAGGATCTTCTGCTGGCCGGTGGTGATCTCGGGGAGGTCTTTGGCGTGTTTCGCCGTCCACTCCTTCGCCGACTCGCCGGTCTTGCCCGCGGCGGGGGTGAACTTGGCGGTGTCGGAGGCCGAGATGCCCGCCGTGGTGAAGTCGGCGGTGATCTCTTTCGCCGACTTGTAGCCGAGGTCGTAGCCGCGGCCAATGGTCACCCCGGAGGCGCCGCCGGGCCAATGAACCGTGCGGCTGTGCCACTTGCCGCCTTCAGTGCCTTCAGCGTCGAAGGTGAGCTGGCCTTCGGGCACCTTGAGGTCGGGGTTCGTGGACTTGCTGGCGTAGGTGTCGGTGTAGGGGCCGCCCTTCTTCGGCGTCGCGGCGGCGGTGGCCTTGGGGTCCGCGGCGGCGGCCTTGGGCTGCTCAACCTTGGCCGCGGTGGCCGTGCTCGTGGTGTTGTTCGCCACCACGGGGCCCTTGGCCGGGGTCTGGCTCTGGGCCTCCTCGCCGCCGCCAAACCAGCTTGAGAACCAAGAGGTCGAGGACTTCTTCTCCGTCGCGCCGGAGGAGAACCAGGAGCCCTCGTTCAGCCCGAGCTGCGCGCTCTGGGCCGAGTTGCTCTGGAGCGCGAGGGGGGACGCCTGCGTGCTCTGATCGGCCTCCGCCTGGCTGGATTGGGGGTTGTTCGGCGTGGACTTCGACTTGGGCTGGTACTCGAGCATCCCGGCTCCGATTCCGAGGGGGTAGGCCACCAGGATAGCGCGAGTCTCGTTTTTTGAGCCTGATCTCTGTTGTGTTCTCGACGCGAGACGCAAAAAAAAGACAGGGGCCCGAAGGATGATCCTTGGGGCCCCGGTTGAACGAGCGGGCGAGGTGGTGGGCGCTACGCGGAGCGGGTCACAGCCCCTCGAAGTTGGTGGCCTTCACCTTGATCTCGGCGACGGCGACCTCTTGGCTCTTGGCGCCGGGGTAGACCTCCAAGATCTCCACGGCGAGGTCACCCCAGGCCGAGCCGGTGTAGCCGGTCACCGAGGGGACAAGCGCGCTCTGCAGCCCGGGCTTGTCGGCGAGCTCGGTGATCGCCTCGCGGCCGTTCGCGATCACCTTGACCTTCTTGGGGCGGGCGAAGTCTTTGGGGCCGGCCTCAAGCTGCACCGAGCCGACGCCGTAGCCTGGGGCGCTCACCGTGAACTTCGCGCCCTCCGCCGGGGCGGCCCAGAAGGTCTTGGGGTTCCCGTCCATGATGTCGGGGAACATGTGGTCGGGCAGGTCCCCCGAGGCCTCGCCGAGCTCCGCCTTGGCGTCGAACTCGGTGAGGTGCACGATGAGCTCGGAGATGCCGACGTTGGGGAAGTCGGCGCCGGGGTAGACCTCCACGATGGAGAGGCGCACGCGGCCACCAAAGAGCTCGCTGCCGACGGCGAGGTCGGGGACGTCGATGATCTGCCAGCCGGGCTTGTCCTCCAGGGTGATCTCGGCGGTGCCCGTCGTCTCGTAACGCTCGCTGTCGGCGCAGCAGAGCACGTCGAGCTTGAGCTTCTTGACCCGGGGGTGGTCGGACCAGGTCTCATCGGACTTGGCGAAGCCGCCGACGATGGCGATCTTGTCGATCTTGCTCTTGGGCAGGTCGAGCATGATCCACTCGCCGAGGTTCGGGGACTCGCCGGGCACCAGCCACGCGGTGTCCATCTTGCCGTCGATGGCGGCCTGGGCGTTCCAGTAGTTCGTGCCGAGGCGGGTCTCCTTCTTGAAAGAGGAGGCGGTCGCGCCAGCGATGGCGATGGCGGGCAGCGCGAACGCGAGCGCCGCGGCGGTGAACTTGGCCTTCATGTCGGGCTCCTGATGGGCGAAGGGGGATGACAGAGTAGCACAGGGGCGGGACACCGACCCCAAGCCGCTCATTCCGGCGGCGGCGCCGTCGTGTTGTCTAAGGTGTCGGCGGGGGCCTCTCCGGCGATCTTCCAGATGGTCATCCAGCCCACGGGCAAGACCAAGAAGGCGCCGATGGTCACCGAGCTGAGCCCGACGAGCACGAGCATCCCCAAGGACTCGATGCCTTGGTTGCCCGCGCCGGAGAGCGCGGCGAAGCTGAGGATCGTCGTCATCGACGAGAGCCCCGCGGCGAAGCCCGTGGTCGAGAGCGCGCGCAGGACGCCGCCCGGGCCCTCCTCAGAGAAGCGGTGCAGCATGTGGATCACGACGTCTACGCCGATGCCCAAGAGGATGGGGATGGCCACGACGTTCACCAGGCTGAGCTTCACCCCGACGAGGCTCACCATGCCCCCGGCCCACAACATGCCCGTGACGAGCACGGCGGTGGAGGCCAAGGTGGGCAGCACCCGGCGGGTGTCCAAGAAGGTGCCGAGCACAACAAACAAGAACGCGAGGCCCGCGACGAGCGGCGCGTCTTGGCGCACGACGTTGTACAGCGTGCCCAAGGCGAGGTATTCCCCGGCGACCTCGACGTTGGGGAAGGTGGCTTTGACCTCCTCTTTGAGCGCGTGGACCTCGCGTAAGTCCCACATGTTGCCCGAGGCGAAGATCATCATACGGTGGCGGCCGTCCGCCGCGCCGAGGAGGTGCTGCAGGCCCCGGGGGAGGTCGCCGGACGTGACGGGGTTGAGGTTGCGCGCGCCGAGCTGATCGAGGTTCTGGCGGATCGACGCCGGCAAGAAGCCGTAGTTGGGGTGCTGGGTGAGCGCGACGATGGCGCGCAGCGTCTCTAAGCGGGCGTCTTGGTCTTCAGGGATGACGCTTCGGAGGGACATGGCCCGGCCGATGTGGGTCACCTGCTTGTCGGTGATGAGCTTCTGCACCCGGGCGTGGTCGGCGTTGAGCGAGGCCGCGTCGGGGTAAGACGCGACGATGGCGGCGTAAGACGCGCGGGTCAGCTCTTGTTCGAGCTCGCTCAGATCCTCATAGGCCATGCCGTCCCGGCGCAGCTCGCTGAGGTCGTACTCAAAGCCGATGCGGGGGATAAACGCCGTGAACACGACGGTGATGATCGCCAGACCCACGAGGCCCAGGGGCGCGAGGCGGTAGGTGGGCGGGGTCTTGGGCTCGGGCAGGCGCAGGCGGCGGCGGGGCAGGGGACGCGGCTGGCTCTCACGCCAGCGGATGAGCAGGGGCAGGACGGTGAGCGCGGCGGCGAAGCACAGCAGCACGCCGAACGAGAGCAAGAGCCCCATCTGGCGGAAGCCCAAGAACTGCGCCACCAACAAGGCGCCGAAGCCGAAGAAGGTCGTGACCGCCGCGGCGAAGGACGGCGGCCCCACCTTGTCCCAGGCGCTGGCGACGGCCTCCTCCAAAGACGAGCTGATCAGGCGCTCTTCGCGGTAACGCAGATAGAGGTGGATCGAGAAGTCGATGCCCAGGCCCAACAACAAGGCGCCGAGGATGCTCGTGAAGGTGTTGAGCACGCCCACGGTGAGCGCCGCGAAGCCGAAGGACCACACCGTGCCGATGATGAGCGGCGTGAAGATGAGCAACAAGGCCCGCAGGTCACGCATCGCGACGATCATCAGCCCCAAGACGAGCACGAGGCTGATCGTGCCCGTGAGCTGGGTGTCGGCGAGCACCCCCTCGTAGTCTTCGACGTTGAACTTGTAGGCGCCGGAGATGTAGACGACCTCGACGCCCTTCGAGGCGGGGTCGAGGGTGTTGATCGTCGTCTGGATGAACGCCATCAGCGAGCGGGCGAAGGGCAGGTCCCGCGCCCGGCCGTTGGGGCGGATGACGAGGCGCTCCATGTCGCCGTTGGACATGAGCCCAGACCGCGCGTCGGCGCCGCCGAGCTTCTCGGTCATGGGGCCAAGATCGAGGAGCCGCGCGGCGATGAAGGGGTTCGCCACGGCGGGGCCCAAGGAGAGCGCGCCTTGGAGCCGCTCACGAACCGAGACCAGCTCCTCCTGGGAGAAGGTCAACACGCCCAGGCGCCAGGCGAGCTCGTCGTCGATGTCGTGGACGGCGTAATCGACCTTGTCGTCGGCCTCAAGCGCCGCCTGGAGCTCGTTGAGGAAGGGCTTCGTGGCCGCGCGCTCGCCCCGAACGGTGACGGTGACGAGGTTGACGCCGCCCTCTTCAGACTCCAGCTCGCGCAGGGCGATGATCGCTGGGTCTTTTGGCGGCATCAACGCGAGCAGGTCGGAGTTGACCGTCAGGCGAGAGGCGGCGGCGAGGGCGATGAGCGTGAGCAGCGCCACCACAGCCGTCGCCGCGCGATGATTGCGCAGAATGAAGAGCGCCCAGCGACCAAAGATGGTGGTCGCTTGACCGCGCTCGGCGGGCTGGCCCATGCCGGCGTCCTCCGAAAGAAGCGCCCTTGTATCCCGGGGGGACTCCTTGGGCGAAAGCGTCAAGCTGCCGTTTACAGATCTTCTTCTTCGTCGTAGGACGAGCTGCTCGTGGCCTTGCCCAAGAGCCGAATGGTGACGCCGAGCTCTAAGCCCGCGCCGATGGGCGAGGGGTCCGTGGGCGTGACCTTATCCGCCAAGCCGCCAACCCCAGCGCTGTAGGTCTCGGTGAGCTTCCCGGCGACGAGCACGCTCACGGGCACCAGGGCGTAGAAGTCGACGTTCTCCGAGAGGCTCGCCTCGACGCCGCCGATGACCTCGGCCATGGCCTGCCAGGGCCCGGCGAAGATCGGCATGTGGGAGGGGGGGATGAGGTAGCTGTCTAAGCCGGGGCCTCGGGCCAACATCACGCCCGCCCCCGCGGTGGGGCGCACGGTGGAGGTGGGCCGGGGCACCCAGTAGGCCCGGGCGCCGCCCCAGGCGTTGATCGCCCCGAAGCTCTCGGCCTCATCCGCGAGGTTCGGGGTGCCGACGATCTCTTGGGTGATCGCCGCGCTGAACCGCCCGGTGCTCATGCCGCCGCCGACGGAGACCTCCACCGTCGGGGTGAGCCCGAAGCCCACCCAGCCGCCGGCCTCGATCCCCGTGCCGCCGACCCGGGCCTGATAGGCGTAGGTCTCGACGATCTCCAACGAGGAGGGATCGAGGGCGTAGCGGCCGTCATAGACCGTAGACCAGGCCCCCCGCGACACGCCCACGGCGGGGCGGATGAGGAGCTGGAAGCGGCGCCCGGCGGAGAGCTTCTTCCACGAGGAGAGCGGCAGGCCGGAGTTCTTGAAGCGTAGGTACTCGCCCGGGGTCATGCCGAGCTGCTCCCAGGGCTTGGAGCCGTCGGTGTTCATGTCCGACGCGAGGTCGTCCATGGTGTACTCGGTCTCCTCCAGGGTGCGGTCATCGCGGCCGCCGATCACCGCGCCGCCGAGCTCTTCAGAGAGCCGGGCGAGCTGGGCGGCGACGGCGTCTTTGTCGATCTCGACGGTGTCTGTGGCCGTGCCGCCGAGGTCGCGGATGTCCTCCTCAAGGCCGCTCTCGCCGTCGATCACCGAACGAAGCAGCGCGGCGACGTCTTCAGCGAGCTGCTGCTCGTCGCCGAGGCCGAGGTCGATGGTGAAGCTCACGGCCTCCCGGGCCTCGCCGACGTCCAAGATCACGAGGTCGATCTTGTGGGCTTGGCCGTAGCTCTCTAACGTCCCGGCGATGGCGTACTCGGCCTCGGCGGCGTCACCGACCAGAAACGCGCAGCCGATGCTCTGCCCCGGCGGGCAGCTCGCGAGGTACTTCGCCGCGGTCATCTCGCCGACGCGGGGGGCGTTATCGACGTCGATCACCCGCAGGTTCGCCTCTTGGGCGAGGCGGTCGGTGAGGTAGGTGGTGACCAAGGCGGCCATGCCGACGCTGTCGTCGTTGGTGGGCTGGAGGTCAGCCACAAACACCGGGGTCTCCGCGTAGGCCGCGGGCGCGGAGAGCAGCAGCAGGGAGAGCAGAGAGATCACGAGGTCAGCTCCAGCGCGAGGGGGCGAGCCGCGTATTGTAGACAGGCGCGGCGCCCAAAGGGAAGCCCCCTCACGCGAGATGTCAACGGACGGTCAAGCGCGCACCCGACGGCGCTGGGGCGCGCGGAGCAGCTCCTCGTCTTCATCCTCGGGCACGACGGGGGCCTCTAGCACCGCGAGCACCTCCAGATGTGCGGTGTTGGGGAACATGTCGTAGGGGCGAATGTGGGTGACCCGCCAACCATCGGCCTGGAAGCTGCGAAGATCCCGGGCCAAGGCCGTGGGGTTGCAGCTCAGGTAAAGAACCCGGCGGGGGCGCAGGTTTCGGATCGCCTCGGCGACGCCGTCCTCTAAGCCACGGCGCGCGGGGTTGACGAGCACCACGGGGCGACGACCGGCGAGGCGTAACGCGAGGGCGGGGGCGGCCTCGGCGACCTCGGCGGCGATGAACTCCGCGGGGATGTGCTCGACCTGGGCGCTCTCTTTGGCGCGGCGCACCGCACCCTCGTTGGACTCGACCCCCAAGGCCCAGCCGGCGGCCTTCGCCATGACCAGGGTGAAGCCGCCCACGCCGCAGTAGAGATCGACGACGGGCACGCCGGGCTTGATCTGGGCGAGCTGAACGAGGTCCCGGGCGATGAGGTTCGCGACGGCGGGGTTGGTCTGGTAGAAGTCGCCGGGGCCGACGCGCAGGTTGACGCCGTGGAGGCGCTCGGGGATCGTCCAGCCGCCCAAGAGGTTCGTGGTGCCCACGAGGCCCTGGCCGTCACGGCCGAAGATGCCGTTGCCCGGGCCCTCGTTGAGGTGCAGGTGGATGCCCGTGACCGCGGCGTGCTCGCCGGAGAGCGCCTCGGCCCAGCGGCCGATGCCCGGGGACGAGCGCCCGGCGACGAGGGTGACGAGCACCTCGCCGGTGACTGAAGACTGCCGGGCGATCATCCAGCGCACGACGCCTTGGCCGTCGTCCGACCAGGGGCGCAGGTCGTGGTCGATGGCGAGGTAGGCCATCTTCTTCATCACCTCACGGAGCACCGGGGTGATCACGAGGCACTCGGGGATGGGCACGACGGAGCGGGTGCCCCGGCTGGGGGCGCCGAAGCGGGGGTGGCCGTGGTCGGACCAGCCCGCCATGACCTTCACGACGTGGCGAAAGCCCGAGGCGCCCAGCGGCGAGGCGACGATGGACTCGACCACGCCCTCGTCGAGCTCTAAGCCCTGGGTCTTGAAGGTGTCGCGCAGAAGCGCGCGGCGGGCACGATCTTGGCCCTCGCCGTTGAGGTGCATCAAGGGGCAGCCGCCGCAGAGGTCGTAGCGGTCGCAGGGGGGCTGCACCCGCACGGGGTGGGGGCTGCGGGCCTCGACCCAGCGGGCGCGGCCTTGGTTCATGCCCTCGTGCTGCAGGCGCACCAGAGACTTCTCGCCGGGGATGCCCGCCCAGACGAGCAGAGGTTTGTCGCCATGGACGATGGCCTCGCCGCGGGTGGTCCAGGCGTCGGGGGTGACGGTGAGCAGCTCGCGGGGGCCCTGCTGGGGGCGGCTTTGGGGCCAGCTCGGGCGGGGAGGGCCACGGCGCGGGGGGCTGGGGGGCATGGCGGGAGCGCTCCGGGGAAGATCCGCGCCCTTAACCTGATGGGCCGCCAGCGCCCCCTCGGCCAGCGGCCTCGGTGAGCGGCCTCGTGTGAAGGCCAAGGATCTTCTTAAAGGATCTTTTTGAGGTCATCTCTTGACACAGCAAGAGAAACGGGATCAAGGTGTATTCACGATCCCCTCCCCGGGCGCTCCCCGCGCTTGGTCCCAGGCCGCTGACGTGCCCCCCACGCCGCGCGCCCTCCTCGCCCCGCCGCTGGCTCACGCCTCCCTCCTTCCCCTCCCGACCCAGACGACGCCATGTACAACGAGCCTGTCCTCTTCGACGACCATCCCCGCGGCTCTGACTCCCAGGGCCTCCGTGAGATCGCCGACGCTCTGGAGGAGCGTGGCATCGACGCGCCCTCTGCGCTCTACGACGAGGCCTTAGAGCTGGCCAACGAAGGTCACCTCGGCCAAGCCCGCGACCGCCTGCGCATGTTGTTGTGCCTCGACCCCCACGACGGTCAGGCGCACCTCTTGCTCGCCAAGGTGATGGTGGCCCAGGGCCGCTTCGCCGACGCGCTCTCTCAGCTCGACCAGGCCGCCGCCTGCGGTGTGCGCCCCCCTCAAGAGCTGCGCGAGCAGATCGAGGCCGGCCGCCAGGGTGAGCTGGGCGACAGCCAAGGGGAGCGGGTCGCCGCTCGCGCCAACGTCGAGCTCAAGACTCTGCGTGAGGAGGCCCGCCGCCTGCGCTCGGAGAACGCCTACCTGGAGCAGCTCACCTGGGATCTCACCCGCAAGGTGCGCCGCTGGACGGCCACCTCGGCGGTGATCGCGCTCACGGGCACCTTGCTCGTCGGCGTGACGCTCTTCGCCGGGAGCGGTGGCGCCGCCGCCACCACCGAGGCCACCACCCTCGCCGCCGCTGTGGACGCTGAGGCCGCCGCCGCCGCGGCCGGTGGGGTCGCCGCCGTCGAGGGCGCCGCCGCGCCGTCCGCGCCCGTCGCGCCCAAGGGCCGCACCTACGTCGTTCAGAAGGGCGACACTCTGGGCAAGGTCGCCCAGGACGTCTACGGTCAGGCGTCTCGCTGGACCGACATCCGCGACGCGAACAAGGCCGCCCTCAAGGGTGGCATCGCGCTCAAGGTCGGACAAGAGCTCGTCATCCCCGAGTAGGGGGTGACGCCAAAGTGGAGGCGAGGAGCGACGGCCGCTCCCCTCCCCGCGTCGGAATCGCCCAGGTGCCAGGGCCCGACGTGATCCGCGGGGCCGATCTCGTCGAGAGGGCGGGGTCGGCCCCGCGATGTGCTTCAGCGCGCAGGCGCTTGGGCTATGATGGGTGGCCCCGCCCTCGGAGCCGACTGAATGCCTCGCCTGGTCCTCGCCGCGCTGACGCTCATGATCGTGGCCTGCGCGCCGGAGCCTCATGTTTACCCGGCGCCTGACGCCCACCGCGCGCTCACCGGCCCCGGCGGCCCCCAGGTCAGCTTCCCCGCCGACGCGCTGTGGCAGGACTGCGCCCCGCTCTTGGGCGGTGAGGACGACGAGCAGCACCACAACCTCGTCGTGATGCGGGACGGCCTGCTCGTCTTGCCCTGGGCCCCTGAAGACGGCGGCGGCGGGCTGAGCTTCTACACCTTCGACGACCCCTGCGCGCCCACCCTCGTGGGTGAGGTCTGGGCCGACTTTATGCGGGAGTCCCACACCTTGGCCTTTGGCGAGGTCAACGGCCGCACCTACCTCGCCGTGGACTACCATCAGTCCGAAGATGTGGGCGGCGTCGGCTTCTTTGACGTCACCGACCCCAGCGATCCACAGTGGGTGAGCCAGCTCGCGCTGCCCGACTACAAGTACCCCGACGCCTACTTCCGCGTGGTGCTCTCGACCTTCTGGCTCGGCGACACGCTCTACGCCGCGGGGGGGCTCAACGGCGTGTATGTGCTGGATGTCTCCGACCCGCTCAACCCCACCCTCGTCGGTCAGCACACCGTCGTAGGGCACATGGTCGGCGCGGTGCACGTCGTGGGGGACGTGGCGATGGTGTCCTCCGCCGGGCTCTCCCGCACGATCCTCTACGACGTGTCGGATCCCTGGACGCTGAGCCCCATCCCCGGCGGCGACTTTTACGTCTCCAGCGCCGATGAGGAGCTCAAAGACTACTACTTCGCCAGCCTCAGCGGAAAATACGGCCTCTTCGCCCGCAAGAGCGACGGCGGCGGCCCGATCATCTACGATCTCAGCGACCCCAGCGCCCCGACCTTTGTGGGTGAGGCCCCCACTGAAGGCGGCGACGGCGGCTATGTGATGCGCCACGAAGGTTTCCTCTTCCAAGGCGACAGCGACCGGGGCCTCGTGTACGACGCCAGCGACATGCGCGCGCCGACGCTCATCGGTGAGGTAGACATCGCCGGGGATCTCGACACGGTCACGCCCGTGGGCAACGTGCTCGTGGCGTCGGTGGACGCCAAGGCCGACGACGGGCGCTCCAGCGTGGTCTTCCCCTGGGCCGAGGCGCCCGACGCCCGGGGCCCCCAGCTTGAGTGGTTCCGCCCCCAAGACGGCGCCACCTTGGTGCCCACCACCACGGCCTTGGGCCTGAGCTTCGACGAGATGATCGAGGGGATCAGCGTGTTTGAGGGCTCGCTGCGGGTGTGGACCCTCGACGGGGAGGCCGTGCCGGGGCGCTTCTACACCCAAGAGAACCTCGTGAACTTTGTGCCGGACGCGCCGTGGGCCGAAGAGACCACCTACGTCGTCGAGCTGCCCGCTGGCGGCGTGGCCGACGTGAGCGGCAACCGTGTGGCGGAGACGCTTCGCTGGACCTTCACCACCGGCCTTGAGCTGGAGACGCCGCGATGGTGAGCCCTGCGCTGCTCGTCTTGATCACGGCCTGCGGAGATCCCGTCCCCGAGGGCGGCGCGCTCCTCGCTGACGGGGGAGGCGACCGTCTCGTTTTTGTTGGTGAGCCCCTGACCTTGAGCGCCGAGGAGAGCCCCGGCGCCGTCGTCTACCTCTGGACGTTTGACGGTGAGACGGCCGAGGGCGCCGAAGTAGACGTCAGCTTTGAGACCCCCGGCCGCCGCCAGGTCTACCTGGAGGTGTTCGACGCCGACGGCCGCGTTGAGGTAGACGTGCTCACCGTGAGCGTCGTGCGCCGCCCGCTGGCCACGCCGCCCCGGCTGAGCGCCAGCCTCACGCCGTCTGAGGACGCCCAGTCCCTCTACGTCGTGCTGCCCGATCTGAACCACCTCGCCATCGTCGACCTCACGACACAGCGCCTGCTCACCCAGCTCCTCACCTGCGACGACCCCCGCTCGGTCTCCGCCGCCGAGGGCCTCATCGCCGTGGCCTGCGCCGGGGACGACGCCGTGCTGGTGCTCGACGCCGCGAGCCTGCGCCCTCTGTTCACCAAACGCCTGCCTTGGGGCGCGCGGCCCTTCGGTGTGGTCATCAGCCCCGAGGCCATCTGGGTGAGCTTGCAGGGTGAAGGGGCCTTGGCGCGCATCTCGTTTGACGGCGCGGAGGTGGAGGTTTTGCCCGTAGGCCCCGACCTTCGCGGCTTAGGCTGGTCTGAGGGCGCCTTGTGGGTGAGCCGCCACCGCAGCGCCCCTGACGCCGGGCAGCTCTGGCGCGTAGATGAGTCCACCCGGCAGATCACCTCGTTCTCCCTCGCGTTTGATCCCGGCCCCGACAGCGACACCGACAGCGGCGGTGTGCCGACCTGGCTCCAACGGGTGGCCATCGCCCCCGACGGTCAGACGGCGGCCTGGGGCGGCCTGAAGGCCAACGTGGCGCGGGGACTGTACCTGCGCGGTGAGGCTCTGACCTTTGAGACGACGGCGCGGGCGGCCCTGCGGGTGACTCAGCTCCAAGACGGCGTTGAGCTGGGCGGCCCCCGCTTCGACAACCGTGATCTCATCGTGGCGGCGGCCTACAGCCCCCTCGGCGACGTGTTGTGGGCGGCGAGCCTCGGCGCGGGCATCATCGACGCCTTGGACCCCTTCACCTTTGAGCGCCTCGGCGGCGTGCAGGGCGTAGATCCCGGCGTAGACGGCCTCTGGCTCGATGGCCAGGGCGGGCTGTGGGTCAGCTCACCGCTCACCCGGTCCATTCAGCGGTTTGAGGTCTCGGAGCTGAACGACACGACGGCGGATCCCACACGAATCGATCTTCGCGGCGGCGTGCCTGAGCCGCTCACCGAGGCGGAGCTGCGCGGCGCGTGGCTGTTCCACGCCGCCGGAGACCGCCGGGTGAGCCTCGACGCCTACCTCTCCTGCGCCTCCTGCCACCTCGACGGCGACACAGACGGCCAGACCTGGGACTTCACCGACCGCGGCGAGGGCCTACGCGACACGATCCCGCTCTACGGTTTAGACCCCACGGCGCCGATTCATTGGTCGGGCAACTTCGACGAGGTCCACGACTTCGAGAACGACCTGCGCGGCCCGATGGGCGGAGAGGGCCTGCTCGGCGATGAAGACTTCGCCGAGTGCGCGGACGCCTTGGGTGCGCCAAAAACCGGTCGATCCGAGGACTTAGACGCCTTGGCGGCCTATGTGCTGAGCCTCACAAATGCGCCCCGAAGCCCGGCCCGCGAAGCAGACGGGACGTTTACCGAGGCCGCCCTTCGAGGTGAGGTCTTGTTCAGCTCCGACACCTTGGGCTGCGTGGCCTGCCACCCGCCGCCGACCTACACGATCTCCGCGTGGCTGAGCCCCGGGGAGCCGCTGTTGGTGGA
>JAKLKE010000569.1 GCA_023150775.1 Myxococcota bacterium | reverse complement strand
CGTCAGATCACGCCCGCTCGGGAACGTCCCCAACACCCCGTGATCCCGATCACGGCCCTCAAGGAACGTCCGGAACACACCGTGCGTCAGATCACGGCCACTCTGGAACCTCCCACCCGCGACCCCCGCCAGCGCGGCGCCCCCAGGGTGTCTCCCCAGGGGCGCGGGCTCAGGGTCACTCGTCGTCGTCGTCCTTCTTGGCGCGGCCCTCGAAGGTGGGCAGCACGGCGGCGGCGCCCGCCTCGCCCACCTCTAGGAGGATGCTGCGCACGGCGGCGCGGTAGCCGGTGAGGAAGGCGTCGGAGGCGTCCTCGTACTCGATCATCGCCGCGCGCAGGGCCTTGTAGGCGGCGCGCTCGGCGAGGTAGGCGGCCTCGTGGGCGGCGTTCGTCACCCGCAGGCGCTCGATGCGCTCGGCGGGCAGCTCGAACTTGTTGGCGTCGGCGTCTACCCGGCCCAAGAAGTCCCAGAAGATGCGGATCTCCTCGTCATGGGGCGCGCTCGTCACGTCCGACATACGCCGACCGCCCAAGAGCACCTGCATCTTCTCTTGAAGTGGGCGGCCTCCTTTGATGCCCGCAGAGGCCGCGAGGGCGCTCCCGGCCTCGTCGTTCTCTTTGTTGCGCAGGTTGAGCTCCGCCAGCGCGAGCTTGTGCGCGCCTTGGGCGTTGGTCTTCTTGACGCGCGCCGCGCGCAGCGTCTCCGCCGGGGCCAGCGCCCGCTTTTTGAGCGCCGAGATCACCTCCAGCGGCAGCGAGGTGTCGAGCACGGCGTCCACCACCCAGACCGACGCGCTCCAGATGTGCGCCGCGGTGAACGGAAAATAGGTCACTGTCATTGTTCGCCTAGCTCCGGGTTTCGCCCGGTTCCCCCAGCGGGCCCCGGCTCGGATAAGGTGCCACACGGGAGGCTGGGGATGCAAGGGGGGCGGGAGCTTTTTTTGGGCCAGGGGCGACGCGGCGCGCTCGTGGGGGAGACTCGTCAAGGTCTTGGCGTGGCGGTCCTGCGTCTGCGCCGACGCGGCGCCCCTCGCCGCACCTCGACGCACTTAGGGTCGCCTATTGCGCCAGTAAAAACGCCTGGGCGGGGCCTGGGCGGGGCGATCTGGGGATGTTCCGGGCGCCGTCGTGATAGGCTCCAAGGCGTTCGTTGTGACCGCCATGGAGCCCCCGCATGAAGCCCGCCAAGACCTTCGCCGAGATCGCCCTTGCCTACCACGACGCGATCCACGCCGCGCGCCGCGCCAGCGTTGACGCCGAGCCCGAGGCCCAGCTCACCACGCCGGTCGGCGAGCTGCTCAAGGCCGTGGCCCAGCACGCCGGGCTCGGCGAGATCGAGCCCATCCGTGAGGCCCGCCTCGTCGGCGTTCGCCCCGACCTCGCCATCGCCCATGTCTACAAGGGCAACCGCCGCCTGCAGGGCTACGTCGAGCTCAAGAAGCCTGAGCTGCCCGTAGACACGAGCCTGTGGTCTGGGCGCAACCTGATTCAGTGGGACAAGCTCAAGCTGCAGGCCGAGGTGTTGATCATCTGCAACGGGCGCAGCGCGCGGCTGTATTTCAACGGCGAGCCCGTGGGCGAAGACGCCGCCCTGCCCTACCAAAATCCCCAGGCCTGGGACGCGGGCGGCCTGATGACCCTGCTGCGGCGGTTCTTAGAGGCCAAGCCCCGCCCCATCACGTCTGTGCCCGAGCTCTCGCGGCGCCTCGCCCTGCGCACCGCCGAGCTTCGTGACCGCCTGCTCACGCTCCTCGACGACAAGACCACTGATGAGGCGGGTGAGCTGGCCCGGAGCGCTTACGGCGCCTGGAAGCAGTACATCCACCCCCACGCCAGCGCCAAAGACTTCGCCGATGGCATCTCCCAGGTGGTCGCTTACGGCATGGTGCTCGCCGTGCTCACCGGCAGCCAGGTAGACAAAGACGATGACGGCATCGTGAGCGTCCACGAGGCCCAGAGCGCCATCCGCGAGCAGAGCCCCGTGATGGCCGCCGCCTTCGCGCCGCTGCTCGACCAGCCCGCGCTGCACGACGCCGTGCGTGTGGAGCTGGGCGCCTTAGAGACGCTCCTGAGCGCGGTGAACGCCGAGAAGATCCGTGAGAGCCGCGACGTGCGCGGTGAGCCCTGGATGTATTTTTACGAGGACTTCCTGAGCGTCTACGACCCTGAAGAGCGCAAGCAGGCGGGCGTGTACTACACCCCCACCGCCGTGGTGAACGCCATGGTGAAGATGGTCGAGCACCTCCTGATCGAGCGGTTTGACCTGCGCCTGGGCTTCGCCGATCCCAAGGTGGTCACCTTAGACCCGGCCACGGGCACGGGCACCTTCCCCCTCGCCGTGCTCGACGCCGCCGCCGCCCGCGCCAAGCGGGTGCGTGGCAAGGCCGGGCCGCTTCAAGCCGGGGAGCACCTCTCCAAGAACCTCATCGGCTTTGAGCTTCTGCCCGGCCCCTACGCCGTCGCCCACCTCCGCCTGAGCGAGCGCCTGCGGGAGATCACCAAGACCAACCTCCCCGTGCAGGTCGTGCTCACCGACACCTTAGAGGACCCGGTCGGCGCCGAGACCCAGATGTTCCTCTTCGGCGACGGGCGCGTGCTGGCCCAAGAACAAAACCGCGCCAAACGTATCAAGGCCGAGCGTAAGGTGACCGTGGTGATCGGCAACCCGCCCTATCGCCGGGTGAAGGGCGACATCGAGGGCCGAGGCTCCGGCGGCTGGGTGCTCACCGGGCCGGTGCCCGGGCGCAAGAAGGGCGGCAGCCTGTTTGGGGATCTGCGGCTGATCGCCCAGAAGCACGGCCACGGCGTTCATTTTAAGAACGCTTACAACCTCTACGTCTACTTCTGGCGCTGGTCGTTGTGGAAGGCCTTTGAGGCCCACGGCGAGGGCCCGGGGGTCGTCGCGCTCATCACCGGGGCGAGCTGGCTCACCGGCCACGCCTTCGGGGGCCTGCGGCAGCTCGCCCGAGAGCTGGCCGATGAGCTGTGGGTGCTCGACCTCGGCGGCGACAACCGGGGCGCCAACCCTGAAGAGAACGTCTTCGCCATCGAGACGCCCGTGGCCGTGGTCGTGCTCGTGCGCAACGGCAAGTCCAACCCCAAGCAGCTCGCCCCGGTGCATTACCGCCGCGTCTCAGGCACCACCGCCGAG
>JAKLKE010000568.1 GCA_023150775.1 Myxococcota bacterium | reverse complement strand
GGTGCGGCACCCCTGCTTTATGGGCGTCGACATGGCGACCTATGAGGAGCTCATCGCCCACAACCTGAGCGTGCCGCAGATCGCCGCGCACATCGGCGCCGACAGCCTCGCCTACCTCTCCAACGAGGGCATGTTGGCCGCCGTTCGTGAAGGTCTGGGAGATCGGCCTACGGGCCACTGTGACGCATGTTTCACCGGGCGGTATCCTGTGGCGCTCGTCGACGCCAAGGATCCCGACGCCCACAAACGGCAGTTTGAGGTGTCCCTGCGCGACGCGGACCCCTCGGGCCAAGGGAGCAACTCCTGATGACCAACCTCACCGTGCTCATTGTAGGCGGCGGCGGGCGAGAGCACGCCTTGGCTTGGGCCTTGGCCCGCTCTCCCCGCGTCGTGCGTGTCGTCGTGGCCCCGGGCAACGCCGGCACCGCGCGCCTCCCCAAGTGTGAGAACCTCGCCGTCAACATGAACGACCCGGCCGCCGTCGTCGCCGCCGCCCAGTCCGTGGGCGCAGGTCTCGTCGTCGTGGGGCCCGAGGCGCCCCTGGCCGCGGGCTTAGGCGACGCGCTGAACGCCGCCTGGATCCCCTGTTTTGGGCCCACCCGCGCCGCCGCGCGCCTGGAGTCGTCCAAGGCCTTCGCCAAAGACTTCATGGCCCGCTGGGGCATCCCCACCGCCCGCTCTCAGACCTTCACCGAGCTGGACGAGGCCCTGGCCGCCGCCCGGTCCTGGGGCGGGCCCCTGGTGATCAAGGCCTCGGGCCTCGCCGCCGGAAAAGGGGTCACCCTGCCCGAGACCGTGGCTGAGGCCGAGGCCGACATTCGCCGCCTGATGCTGGACGGCGCCTTAGGAGACGCGGGCCGTGAGCTGATCATCGAGGACCGTCTGGAGGGGGTCGAGGCCTCGGTGCTCGCCTTCTGTGACGGCGCGACCGCGCGGCTGATGCCCGCGGCCCAGGACCACAAGCGCCTCCTTGATGGGGATCTCGGCCCCAACACCGGCGGCATGGGCGCCTACGCCCCGACGCCATTCGTGGACGAGACGATCCGCTCGTTTGTGCTCGATGAGGTACTGCGCAAGACCCTTGACGGGATGCGGGCCGAACGAAACGCCTTCGTCGGGGTGCTCTACGCCGGGCTCATGCTCACCGCCGATGGCCCCAAGGTGCTGGAGTTTAACGCCCGCTTCGGCGACCCCGAGGCCCAGGCCATCTTGCCGCTCTTAGAGACGGATCTCGCGGAGATCCTCATGGGCGCGGTGAGCGGCACCCTCCACGAGCAAGAGATCGTGTGGCGTGAGGGGTCGAGCGCCGCCGTCGTGCTCGCCAGCGAAGGGTACCCCGAACAGGCGGCGCCCTCACGGCCCGTGCGGGGGCTCGCTGAGGCTGAAGCCACGGGCGCCCTGGTGTTTCACGCCGGGACGCGGGCCGAGGGTGAAGACGTGCTCGCCACGGGCGGCCGGGTGCTCAGCGTGGTCGGCGTGGCGGACAGCCTCGCCGACGCCTTGGGCCAAGCCTACGCCGGCCTGCATCATGTTCAACTTCAAGGCGGACAACACCGCCACGACATCGGCGCCAAGGCTCTGGCCTTGCCTACGCCGGTCACCCCCGCCCAGGAGCCGACCGTGTCGAATGAGCCGACGCCTGCCGATGCCAGCGCCCAACAGGCGGAGCCCGCCGGGGTGACCTACCGCGACGCCGGGGTAGACATCGAGGAGGGCAACCGCGCCGTGCGCCTGATGAAGCAGGCCGTCGAGGCCAGCCACGGCCCCGACGTGATCGGCGGCTTGGGCAGCTTCGGCGGGCTGTTCTCGACCCGCTCGTTCCGCGGCATGGAGGAGCCCGTGCTCGTGGGCTCTACGGACGGCGTCGGCACCAAGACCCGCGTGGCGGTGACGATGGGCGTCTACGACAGCGTCGGCGAAGACCTCGTGAACCACTGCGTGAACGACATCCTCGTTCAAGGTGCCAAGCCCCTGTTCTTCTTGGACTACTTCGCGGCCTCGAAGCTGCACGCCGCCCAGGTGGCGGCGGTGGTCGGCGGCGCGGCCCGGGCCTGCAGAGCCGTCGGCGCCGCGCTTCTGGGCGGTGAGACGGCGGAGATGCCCGGGGTGTACCACGACGGCGAGTTTGACCTCGCGGGCACCATCGTCGGTGTGGTGGATCGCCCCCGGCTCATCTTGGGCGACCGCATCGCCCCCGGCGACGCCGTCTTGGCCATGCCCAGCTCAGGACTCCACACGAACGGCTACTCCTTGGCGCGAAAGGTGCTCGCTCAGCACGATTGGCGGGCGGAGGAGCCCCGACTGGGTGGCCAGTCCATCGGCTCGGCGCTCTTGGCGCCGCACCGGGCCTACCTCAACGAGGTCACCCGCCTGCGCGACGGCCACGGCGACACCGCCGCTGTGGACGTGAAGGGCCTCGCGCACATCACCGGCGGCGGCCTCATCGAGAACCCGCCGCGCATCCTGCCCGCCACCTGCGCGTTTGAGCTCCAGTCCGCGTCGTGGGAGCTCCCGCCCCTGTTCCAGATCATCCAAGAGGCCGGGCGCATCTCGACCTATGAGCTGCGGCGGGCGTTCAACTGCGGCGTGGGCATGTTGATCGTCGTGCCCGAAGAGGAGGCGGAGCGGGCCTTGGCGCTCCTGGCGACGGAGGGCCTCTGCGGCGGCTGGCGCATCGGGCGCATCATCCCCCGGGGCAAAAAGCCGGCTGTGCGCTTCGTCTGAAGCATCTGAAGCAGGAATTTATGCGACTGGTGGTGCTCATCTCCGGCAGCGGGTCCAACCTCGCCGCCCTGCTCGCGGCCTGCGCTGACGGGCGCATCTCTGGGCAGATCGTCGGCGTCGTCTCCGATCGCCGCGACGCCTATGGCCTCGTGCGCGCCGCCGAGGCCGGGGTGCCCACCACCTTGGTGCCTTGGCGCCTCATGCACAAGGCCGGGGCCAGCCGTGAAGACTTTGACGCCGCCTTGGCTGAGGCCGTCGCCGCCTACGCCCCAGACCTCATCGTGCTCGCCGGCTTCATGCGTATCTTGACCCCGACATTCTTGACCCGATTCGATGGGCTGGTCATCAATCTGCACCCGTCATTGCCCGGGGACATCATCGGCGCCGGCGCCATCGAGCGGGCCTTTGAGGAGGCCCAGGCCGGGCGCCGAGAAGCCACCGGCGTGATGGTGCACGA
>JAKLKE010000567.1:2697-3214 GCA_023150775.1 Myxococcota bacterium | reverse complement strand
TTCGTGAAGAGAACTGAGGCCTCTTGCGTCGAAGACGATCCCCCGACGTAGGCGTCATCGGGCAATTTTTGGCCTCTATCGGTCATTCTTGGGCGGTGATGCAGCGGGTGATCCTGAGCGGCGGACGTTCAGCGAGCGCTCACAGCTCGCTCGGGGCGAAGATCCACTCCTCACGCAGCAGGCGCGTGAGGCTCGCCCAGGCCTCGTCTTCGCTGACGGGAAGGCGGGCGAGGGCCTCTCGCACGAGGGTGCTGGCGGGGGTCGGGCCCTGGATGAGCTGGGCGATGATGGCGTCTAGGCCACGAAGCTCGACGTAGGGGCCCGCCCGGAGGCGCGCCTCCACACGCTCGGGGAAGCGGCCCGTCGAGAGGCGGCGCTCGGCCACCCGCACCGCCGCCTGGGGGTTCCAGTCCAAGAGCAGCTCGGGCTGGGCTTGGGGGCTCAAGGCTGGGCGCTCGGCGCGGTCGCCGTGGGTGACGAGCAGCTCCAGGCCGGGATGATCGAGGAGCTGCTCTAA
>JAKLKE010000567.1:0-2687 GCA_023150775.1 Myxococcota bacterium | reverse complement strand
CCGTCCAGCGTTCACGGGGCGGCAGGGCGTCTAAGGCCTCCGCCGCGGGGCCGGGGCCCAAGGTGGCCGCGGGAGACCAGGCCCGGGGCTCTAACCAGCGCAGCATCCTGAGGCCGTGGGACTCAAGGGAGCTGAGCAGCTCCTCGACGCGGTACGAGCGCGCCCACGGATGGAGGTAACGGTCGGCGAGCTCGGCGGGGGGCACACGCAGGCCGTCGTCCCAAGGCGGGCGGGTCAAGGATCCGCCCTCAAGCGCGGTGAGGAGATCCCGGGTGAGCGCCTCGCGGGCCTCGAAGGGGGCCTCGGCGCCGGCGATGAGCTGCACGGCGCGGGCGAGGCGGGCCACGGGCAGGCGGCCGAAGTGGGCGTAGACCATCAAGGAGAGCACACCGTCCGGGGCGAGCAGGCGGCGGAGGTGGCTGAGGCCACGGTCGGGGTCGGAGAGGTGGTGCAGCACGCCGGAGCACCAGATCACGTCGAAGCCGCCCGGGGCCAGGGCCAGAAGCGCCTCGACGCTGGCCTCATCGAGCAGATCGCCCTGGAGCAGGGTGAGGTTCTGGAGGTTGGCGCCGTTCTCGCCGGCGATCTCTAAAGAGGCCTCGCTGAGATCAAGGCCGACCAGCTCGGCCTCGGGGTGCATCGCCGCGATCGGCACGAGCGCCGCGCCGGTGCCGCAGCCGAGATCGAGCAGGCGCACCTGGCGCGGGTAGGGCTCACGATCGACCTGGGCGAGCAGCCAGTCGGGGAAGCTGTCGGCGCGAAGCTGCCAGCCGCCGGAGTTGGGGTACGGGAGGCGCCGGTAGAGCGCCTGAACTCGCCGAGTGATCTCGTCCATCCGCGCATTAGAGCACGACGAGGCGGTATGCTGGGGCGAACTCACGCTCTGGAGCCGAGAGATGACCCTCCCCCGCCTGCTCTTCTTGTGCGCGCCGCTGCCTCTGGTCGCCTGCATCGGCGCCGGGAGCCCACCCTCCCCGCCGGCCACACCCCCCGAGGCGACCACCGCCCCTGCGCCGGAGGCGCCCCCCGCCGAGCCCGTCGCCGTGTCGAAGGGCCCCGTGCGGCAGACCTGGGAGGCGCTCGTCGCCAGCGGCTGCGATCTCAAGGCGGCGCGGATCTTCACCTCCGTCGAGGCGCGGGTCGTGCGCAACGTGCCCTTCGCGCTCAAGGGTTACCGCTTTAAGGATGTGAACCTGCGGCTGATCTTTGAGGCCGACGGCGGCTGGTACAGCCCACAGGTGGACGAGCCCCCGACCTTGAGCCCCCAAGAGTCGGCCTGTGTGGACCGCCTCAAGGCCTTGGAGGCGGAGCTTCACAAGGCCTTGCCGTTCCCCGACGAGATGGCGGCGCGGATGACCCGGGACCACGCCTTGTTTGTGGTGCTGCGCATGTGGTCCGAGAGCCACGAGGCGTCGCCGTATGGGGATCCTCGCTTCGCCCAAGATGAGGAGGGCACCTGGCGGATGTGGAGCACCTACGCCGACTGCACCCCGTCCGAGGACGGCGAGTGCGGCGGGTACTCGATTCAGTGCCCCAGCGAGACGCCCTGCGAGAGCCTCGCGGCGGGCTGAGCGCGCCCCGGGCTGAGCGCGCCCCTACTTCTCGTCGTCGTCCGTCGCCACCAGCGCGCTCGACGACCAGAAGCTCGCGTTGCCCACCCAGAGCTGACCCGTGAGGTACTCCGTGCCGCGCGGGTCTTTGCTCGACTTGCCGCGCAGGTGGCTGTTCCACACCTTACCCTCGGGGCTGCGGGCCTCTTCAGGGTGCTCTAGGTTCATCACGATGCGCACCACCCCTTTGCTGGAGCCCTTGTGGATGAGGGTGATGGTGCCGTCCTCGTCGATGGACTCGACGATGGCGACGTGGCTAAGGGGATCGTCGAGCTTGCCGTTGCCGTTACGATCGTAGGTGTTGTCGAAGAAGACGACGTCACCGACGAGCGGGCGACGGCGGCGGTGGTAGAGGTCCTCCTCTTTGGCGAGGTCGTAGAGCGCGGCGGTGTTGAGCAGGCCGAGATCGTAGCCCGCGCGGGCGTAGCTCACGTTCACGAAGCCGGAGCAGTCGTAGCGGTAGTTTTTGCCGTTGCAGGTGAGCGAGGTCTTGCCGATGTAGTGGGCCGCCGCCTTGGCGACCCGCTCGCCGTCGGTCTCGCGGCCTCGGGCGACGCGGCGCTCCCCTCTCCGCTCATCGCGGCGGGCTTGGCGGGCGTCTTGGCGCTCGTCACGGCGGGCCTCCCGGCGGTCTTCACGCGCGTCTTTGCGGGCGGCGACACGCTCCTCACGGCTGGGGCGCTTCTTCTTGGCGACGGGCTTTGGAGCGGGCTTGGGCGCGGGCTTCGCGGCGGCGGGCTTAGGCGCGGGCTTCGCGGCGACGGGCTTCGGCGCGGCCTCTTTGGCCGGAGGCGCCTCCTGCGCGGCGGGCGCGGAGCTCGTCTCTAAGCCCGGGTACTTGATCACTTTGGGCGCGCAGGCCAGCGTCAGCAGGAGGAGCGGGAGCATGTCCCGATCGTTGCTCTTGACGTGCCAATCGTCAAGCTAAAGTTGAAGATCAGGTGATCAGGCGATCCTCAACCCCCCGCCGATCGTTCAGCGCGCCCGGATGTGCAGGGTGATCCCCGCCGCCGCGCCCACCATGAGCGCCGGGGTGACGCCGTAGCCGAGCGCCGCCGAGAGGGCACGATCTTGGGC
>JAKLKE010000566.1 GCA_023150775.1 Myxococcota bacterium | reverse complement strand
CGCACAACGAGGACGCCTTCTTGGCGGACGCCACCTTGGGGCTCTACGCGGTCTCCGACGGCATGGGCGGCCACGAGGGCGGCGAGGTGGCCTCGGCGATGGTGCTCTCTGGCCTGCGTGAGGCCGTGGCCCAGGCCCCCGCCTTGGCGGGCCTCGACGAGCCCAGCGTCACCCGGCGCGGCGAGGTGCTGCGCTGGCTGGGGCGCCTGGTCTCTGAGCTCAGCGCCGAGGTCTTCGCCGCGGCGAAGGCCGATCGGGCGCTGTGGGGCATGGGCTGCACCCTCGACGTGGCCCTGGTGCGGGGCGGCGGCGTGTACCTCGCCCACGTCGGCGACAGCCGCATGTACGCCCAGCGCGACGGTAAGCTCATGCGGCTCACCGAGGACCACACCTACGGCCACGAGCTGCTGAGCGAAGGCGCCACCCCGGAGCAGGTCGCCCGGCACCCCCAGCGCGCCGCGCTCACCCGGGCCGTGGGCCGCAGCCCCAAGGTGCAGGTAGACACGGCGTTCTTGGAGCTTCAAGAGGGGGATCGGCTCCTTTTGTGCAGCGACGGGCTCTACGCATCGCTCAGCGAAGAGCAGCTCCTCTCCGGCCTCGCCGCGCCCGAGCCCGCCGAGGCGCTGGTGCGCGCCGCCTTGGCCGGGGAGCCCGACGACAACCTCACCGCCGTGGTGATCCGCGTCGAGGCGCTGCACAACCTGCGCCCAGCGCTCATCGGCGCCGAGGCCACGCTGAGCGCCTTGGGGCGGTCGCGGCTGTTCTTTGGGCTCAGCGCCGGGGAGCTCCTGCGCCTGCAGCGGGTCGCCGTGGGCCGCCACGCCGAGCCCGGTGAGGTTCTTCTGCCCCAAGAGGAGTCCGTCGATGGCCTCTTCGTGGTGCTCTCTGGCACGATCACCGTGGATCGTGACGGCGAGCCCGTCGCCGAGCTCGGCCCCGGAGATCCCTTCGGGGAGCACGCCTTGGTCGAGGGGGTGTCCGACGTGCGGGTCGTCGCCACCACGGCGAGCGACCTGCTCTGTTTCCCCACCGCCGCGCTCCAGAGCTTGCTCGGCGCCGACCCCCACATCGCCAGCCGCCTCGCGCTCAACGCCCTGCGGCGGGCCCTGGAGCGCCCGGCGGCGCGCTGAGGGGAGGTCGCGGAGATGCGGCGTCTGCTGCAGATCGTCCACGGTTACCCGCCGAGGCACAGCGCGGGCACCGAACGATACGCCGCCTGGGTGAGCGCCGGTCTCGCCGCCCGGGGCTACGCCGTAGACGTCATCGCCAGCGCCCGCTCCCCGGGCCACGCCCAAGGCCAGGTCTTGGACTCCCGCCTGCCCAGCGCTGAAGGTGGCGGCCGGCGCTGGGAGATCGTGAACAACCTGCCCTGGCGACCCTTGGGGCAGGCCGAGCACGATCCGGTCATCGAGGCCCAGGTGCAGCGCCTCATGGAGTTGGCCGAGCCCGAGCTCATCCACGTTCAGCACCTGCTGTTTTTGTCCTCCAAGCTTCGTTTTCAGGCGCCGTCGCTCTCGACCCTCCACGACGCCTGGGCCTTCTGCCCTCGGGGCGGCACCTTGCTCCTGAACGGCAAGTCGCCTTGCCCCGGGCCCGACCCCAGCCGCTGCCCCGGCTGTTATGGCAGTTTCTGCCAGGGGACCGCCCGGGAGCACCGCCTCGGCGCTGTCGGGGCGAAGGTCGCGGCGGCGGGCAAGATTCAGCCGGAGCGCCTGACGAAGCTCTGGCGGCGGCTCCCGGCCTCGCTGCGGGCCCTGGCGGTCTCGGGCGAGGCGCCGCCGCTGGCCACGGCGGAGGAGCTCGCCGCTTGGCTCGCCGCCGTGGGGGACGCCCATCGCCGGGTGAACCACCGCGTCGCGCCGTCGCGTTACCTCGCCGATCGCGCCACGATCGCCCTGCAAGCGCCGGTCTCGGTGTTGCCCCACGGCCTGCCGCCTTCACCGTTCCCCCCCAACCGAGGCCCTCGCGGCGGGCCGCTGGTGTTTTTGGGCAGCCTCACCGCCCACAAGGGCCCCGAGCTCGTGGCCCAGGCCTGGGGTCAGCGTCCCGGGCTGCCGCCCCTCGCGCTCTACGGCCCGGCGGTTGAGCCCGGCCTCGTCCCGCGGCTGCCCCCCGGCCTCTGGCGCGGCGAGCTGCCCAACGCCGAGGTGCCGAGGCTCCTCCAGAGCGCCCGGGCCCTGGTCATGGGCTCGATCTGGCCCGAGAACGCCCCCTTGGTGGTCTTGGAGGCCCGCGCCGCGGGCTGCCCGATCATCGCGCCAAGGATCGGCGGCCTGCCCGAGCTTGTGGAGGACGGCGTCGATGGTCGGCTGTACCCGCCCGGCGACGCCGAGGCCCTCGGAGACGCGATGGAGGAGGTCGTAAGCCGCTCTTGGCCCGACGTGCGGCCGCCGCCGAGCTTTGATGCGCACCTTGATGCGCTTGAGACCTTGTACCTTGGCCTCGGGGCCTGATATGCTGCGGCCCTCCGGCGGGTGCACCCCCGTCTGGATGGCTGGAGCGACCATGAGAGCACGACGCAGCCTGTCCGAGCTGGGCCAGGTGGTAGAGCAGTACCTTGGGCAGATGGGGCTCAAGGTGGCGCCCAAAGAGAACCACCTCTACATGTTCAAGTACGGCTCCACGGCCGTCGTGATCACCCTGTTCGAGGACGAAGACGCCAAGCACAGCTTCGTGCGTTTCTCGGCGACGACGCTCTCCGACTTTGAGCCGTCGATGGTGTTTATGCAGGAGATCCTGCGCCTCAACTCCGAGGTGCTCTTCGGGTCGTTCCTGGTCTTCCCCGACAACACCCTGTCGTTCTCGGCGACGCTGCTCGGCGACAAGCTCGACTTCGAAGAGTTTGAGACCGCGCTGAACTACGTCGCCCAGGTCTCTGACGACACCGACGACCTGCTTCAAGAGGTCCACGGCGGTCACCGCGCCACCGACCTCATGAACGAGTTCGACACCGAAGAGATCGCTCGGCTGATGTGAGCGGTCTCCGCGTCCTGCACCTCACCCACGCCCACCCGGCGCTGGGCGACGTCGGGGGCGTTGAGCTCTACGTTCACGCCTTGGCCCGGGCGAGGGGAGACGCGGTCTTCACCCGCGACCGCTCGGGCTCACGGGGGCTGAGGCGTGAGGATTGCGGCGGATACCCCTTGTGGATCGCCGGGGTGCCCAACCCCAGAGCGCCAGTGTTTCGAGACACCTGGAGCGCCCCCGAGGTCGAG
>JAKLKE010000565.1 GCA_023150775.1 Myxococcota bacterium | reverse complement strand
GCCGCAACCATCGCGAGGCCAATCGCCTCCGGTCGGTCGCGGTACCACCGCCGGGCTGCGAAGACAACGGCGAGGGAGGCCAGCAGATTGCTCTTCGGCATCTCGACCGCGAACTTGACCATGTCCCTCAACGAGGGCCTGCGAGCATGAGCGCTTAGAGCGTTGAGCAACATTCGGACGGCGAAATCCTCGGACACACCACCGGTCCGAGCCTGGTCCCATAGTCGTGGGAAGGCGTCAAAGTAGCTCGCCATACGCAGAATTGAGCGGAAGCGTTCGTCATCGTAGTGTGCCATACCGTAAGTCTTACACATCGCGCAGTCCGATCAAGACGGGTTTCCCAGAAACAACGTGATGTTCAGCTCGCTTTGAGCAAGCCCTTAGTGTTCGCGTGCACCCCAAGGTCATTGCGCCCTCCAGCTAGCTGGCGCCCAGGTTCGTCACTGAGTACCACGTTGGGATCGTGGACCCACCTTATTGGAGCGACACCGCCCTCAACCGCTCCCTTCGACTGCCACGGCGCAACGGCTACTCAAGCCGCTTGGCCTCGACCCGACCCGCGAGCCACCGCGCCACGTTCTTCTCCGTCCCCGCCCTGGGGTCACCCTGCGTGATCAACGCCGCGTATCGGGATCAAACCCCAGGGCCGTGTCTCGGGGGCGGGCGACGAGGGCGAGGCCGTACACCCGGCGGCGGCCGCCGTCGATGAGCAGGGCGTCGACGGGCAGGCCGAGGGCCTCCAGGCCGCGGCGCAGCTTGCGGAGCTTGGGGCCTTACCCCCTCGCCGAGCAGGCTGCTAGCGCTCGCCACTGGCGCGCCGCTCGGCAAGGCAGGTGAGGGCCTCGGCGGTCTCCTCGCTGAGGTGCGCGGTGCCAGCAGCCCTAGGTCAGGCAGTGGTCCAGGTAAGGTCAGCCGGGCGCCCGCAGGGCCGCCCAACGCCTCGGCGGGGGCGCCCAGCCGGGCGCAGCGAACGGCGACGCTGTAGCCAACGCTCCAGCCGCGCGTTCATGGGGCGCTGGCGCTGTGGCCGAATGGGGGCAGGCGCGTGGATGTGGCGCAGGAGGAGAGAGGCTGACTGGCGTTGTGCTAACCTCTCGCCGCTCCTTCGCGAGGTCACGCCCGATGACGCGCACGTTCCCAGAGGCCCTGCTCCCCGATCATATGCTGGATCGATTTACGGACTTCACCCTCATTGAGTCGGGGTCCCAAGGAGAGGTCTGGCGCGCCTACGACGAGGCCCACACCCGGTTCGTCGCGGTGAAGGTGCTCCGACCTGACGCCAAGGCGAGCGCGCGTCGATTTCGCCGGGAGGTCAGGCTCAGCGCGATGCTTGACCACCCCAACATCCTCCCGATCCAGGACAGCGACTCCCTGAACGACGCGAGCCGCCGCCCGTTCATGATCATGCGCTACTACGAGGGCGCGCAGACCTTAGACGTCGCCTTCAAAGGCGGCGCGGTCGACGAGCTTCAGCGCCGCCGCCGCGTGAGCGCGATTCACCGCGCGGCGACCGCGGTCGGCCACGCCCACCAACGTGGGATCGTCCATCGCGACATCAAGCCCCAGAACATCATCGTGGTCGCCGAGACCGACGTCTACGTGATCGACTGGGGCCTCGCCCGGGAGTTCAGGCGGGCCCATGACGAGCCCGAAGACGTCGAGGACACCTGGGAGGAGCCCGCGCAAGCGACCGGATACGGTGATCGCACGGCCGTGGGGGCCGTCGGCGGGAGCCCGGCCTGGATGTCACCGGAGGCCGCGCGAGGTGGCTTCGCGACCCTCACGCCCGCGGCGGACGTGTACGGCCTGTGCGCCACCCTCTACCACCTGCTCACCGGGGCTCCCCCCTTTCCCGAGCTCGACGCCGCGCGCATCCTGTCGCGCCTCGTCATGGAGAGCCCGCCGGAGCTCCCCCGCTCAGAGCCCGAGGCGCTGCGAGAGATCGTCGGCAAGGGCATGCGCCGCGACCCCAGCGCGCGGCACCCTGACGCCACGGCGCTCGCGGAGGAGCTCGCCAGGTGGCTGGACGGCGTCGAGCGCCGCGAGCGCGCGCAGCGGATCGTGGCTGAGACAGACGCGCTCGCCGAGCGGGCGCGCGACGCCGCGAGGGAGGCCGCGACGCTCAGCGCGAGCGGCCAAGCGGCGCTCTCGAAGCTCCCGACCTGGGCGCCTGAGACCGAGCGCGCCCCGCACTGGCGGACGCTCGCCGAGGCCGCCGCCCGGCGTAAGGAGGCGGACGAGGCGGAGCTGACCATCGAGCAGCAGCTTCGAGCCGCGCTTGAGCTGGCCCCCGACCTCCAGGACACCCGCTCACGGCTCGCCCGACTCTACAAGGAGCGCGTAGAGGAGGCCGAGCGTG
Organism: Myxococcota bacterium; assembly: GCA_023150775.1. Lineage (GTDB taxonomy): Bacteria > Myxococcota_A > UBA796 > UBA796 > CAJQPC01 > JADKFE01. The sequence continues at coordinate 863 of JAKLKE010000565.1, read as the reverse complement.
ATCGTAAGCCCGAGCTCGCCGCCCGCGCCGAGGCCCTCTTACGCGCGACCGACATCGGCGAGCACGCCCGCTTCATCAAGGGCGACGGCACGGTGACCCTCATCACCGACCCTCCGGGCGCGACGGTGATCGCCTATCGTTACGTCGAGCGAGACCGCCGCCTTGTGGAGGAGCGGCACGAGGAACTCGGTCAGACGCCCCTGCGCGAGGTCTCCCTGCCGCGGGGCAGCTACATGCTCCGCGTCAACCGGGAGGGCTACGAGGAGGTGCGCTACCCCGTCCACATCGGCCGCGGTGAGCTCTGGGACGGCGTCGCCCCGGATGAGTCCGAGCCGACCCCGATCTGGCTCCCGCCGCGCGGCGCGCTGGGGCCCGACGAGGTCTATGTGCCCGCGGGCTGGTTTTTGGCGGGAGATCCTGAGGCGAGGAACGGCTTCCAGCACGCGCGGTTGTGGGTGGACGGGTTCGTCATGAGTCGTTTCCCGATCACCTGCGGTCATTACCTTGACTTCATGAATGACCTCCTGCGATGTGGTGTCGCGGCGACTGAACTACAGAGTTTGGCGCCTACCAACGCAGCTAGCTATCGTGAGCAAGCTGGAACAGCGGTGATTCAACTCGGCGATGATGGATTTAGGCTCGTACCAGACCGCGAAGGAGACGTCTGGCAGCTCGACTGGCCGATCTTGCTGGTCGATCACCCGAGCGCGGTGAGGTTCACGAAGTGGCGAGCCGCGAGAGACTCACATCCCTGGCGGCTGCCGTGGGAGATCGAGTGGGAGAAGGCTGCAAGGGGGGTTGACGGCCGCACGTTCCCCTGGGGCAGCCATGACGAGAGTATATTCGCGTGTGTCTCTGGATCC
>JAKLKE010000564.1 GCA_023150775.1 Myxococcota bacterium | reverse complement strand
GCTGCTGCTGGCTCAACAGGCCCCGGCGGTGGTCGGCGTACAGGGCGCGCAGGGCGGCTTGGTCGTCGTTGAGGTCGTGAACGCCTCGCCAGGGGGCCTCTGAGGTGATCTGGGCGAGCAGCCGGGCGGCGGCGGCCTGGGCCTCGGGGGTCATGGCGCCCTCGGCCTGAAGCTGGGCGACCTGGTGGCGCAGGAGCGCGTCGGCCTCAGACACACGCTGCACGGCCTCGGGGCCAAGCTCCCCCTCGATGGAGCGCAGGCGGTCCAAGCCATCCGAGAGCGCGGGCTGGTGGCGTTTGAGGGCCAACACCGCCTCGCGGGTCTGGCGGCTCACGCGGATGCAGGACTCTAAGGCCAGCTCCAAGGCGCGTAAGGTGGGGCCGCCGTCGGGGGCGCCGGGCAGGCGGCGCAGGAGGCCCTGGACCTCCCGCAGACGGCTGACCGCGCCGGGTAAGCAGGCGCTCACCGCGTCGGCCAGGGCGTTGTCTTCGCGCTCGACGATGAGGTTGAAGTGGCGCTCAAACAGGGTGACCAGCCGCGCGCGGTCTTGGGGGCTGAGACCGTCGGCGGCGGCCAGGGTGAAGGTGGCCTTGCGGAAGGCGCGGTCCTTCTCAAACAGATCCCGGGCGCCTGCGTCTCGCGGGGCGGTGATCTTGGGGCCGCTCTCGGGGGTGGCCTGGATGAACAGCCCGCGCAACAAGCCCGCCACGCAGGCCTTCACGACGTTGACGGTGTAGCCAAAGGGCGGGCCGCCCAAGGTCTGCAAGAGGAGCTGCCCGGAGATCTCGCCGTCGCGTTTGATGAGCGAGAGCACCCGCTGGGGCACGTCCCCGGCGCAGGTGGCGACGTATTTGCCGCCGTCGCGCTCCAAGACGCCGAGCTCATCTCGCAGGAGCTTGGGCGACGGCGCGGTGAGCTGCTCCCGGGCGTCCAGAAGCGACATCATCTCGGCGGGGGTGAGGTTGGTGGTGATGTGGTGGGGGTAGAGCTCGGGCAAGGCGCGGTTGGCCGTGGCGGTGAGCGCCGTGCCGAAGGCCTCGCCGTGATCGGTGGGGGTGAGGCGGCGGCCCCGAAAGGCCACGCTGCCCGACATCAGCGCCGCGCCGAGCGCCTTGCGCAGGGCCTCGGCGTGATCAAAGCAGCGCTGCTCCTCTTGGATGAGCAGGTGCTTTCGCGCGGCGCTGAGGCTCTGCCGCCGGGTCTCGTGCTGCTCGACCATTCGTCTGGAGCGCACGAGGTCTCGGGCGACGGCGTCCACCTCGGCGGTGTCCGAGGCGATCCACACCACACGGTTGAACAGTGGATCGGCGCTGTTGTTTGTGCGGTTGAGGAGCTCCCCTTCAGCGCGGTCGGCGCGGCGGGTGAGGATGAGCTGAACACGGGCCGAGGCGTCCTCGCGGGGGTCGACGATCACCTCGTCCTCGATGGCGCGGCCATAGGTGCACCACACCGCCCAAGGGAGCAGGCGGCCGCCGATGCGTGGGCGCTCGGGGTCGCTCACCAGGAGCTCCAAGGCCGCCTTGATCGGCCGGGCGAGCTGGTCCGCCGGGGCCACGATGGCGGCGCGCTCACGCTCCCACTGCTCGCCCTCTGAGGACTGGATCTTGTAGCCCGCGCGCGCGGAGTACCCCAAGAGGCTCTCTCGGCGCAGCGTCTCTAGGGCCTCGGTCACCGCGGCCTCTTGGCTCCCCTGCCCTACCTGGGCATACAGCACAGAGGCGACGAGGCGGGCCTCGGTGGGGAGCTCCTCCTGAATTAGCTCCAAGAGCGCCACGGCCTTCGCCACCCGCAGCAAGAGCGGGTCACGCTTGGCGCAGGCCCGCAGCACCCGCGCCATGGTCTCGAGCGTGTCGGAGTCTAAGGAGGTGTGCTGCACCTCGTAGATGTCGTCTAGGGTGATGAGCGCGCCCAGCGGTCGATCCCCGACCCGCTGGGCGCGGAACAGCTCGCCCAAGAGCTGCAAGAGCCCCCGGATGGCCTGGGCGTCGCCCTGGGCCCGGCTCGACCGGCTGCGCAGCGCGGTGGTGAGGCGCAGAACGAGGTCGATGTGCCCCGGAAGGAGCGGGTAAACCTCCACAAACTCATCGGGGCTGATGTGCTCGCCGCCATAAGCGTTGAGCTTGAGATCGGCCCGATGCTGGTCAAACAGGGCGCGCAGGTCGGCTGCGGCCTCGGGGCGTTTGTGCAAGAGGCGGCGGTGGACAACATCTTGGATGTTGGTGGCCGCGAGGTGAACCCGGAGGCGCTGGGGGAAGCGGTCTTTTGTCTTGACCAAGAAGCTGTCGTCTTGTTCGGACTCTAACTTTTGTTGGCCCAAGGCGAACAGCCAGGCCCGGCCCTTGAGCCCCGCGCCCAAGGCGCTGGCGAAGGCGCGAAGGCGCTCTACACGGTCGGGGTCGGCCAGCACATACTGCGAGACCTCGTCGATGATGAAGAACACCGTCGCCTCGGGGCGGCGCAGGCGCAGCATGTCACCGATGGCGCGGATGGCGTCTTCAGGGGAGAGGTTCGTCGAGGCCGCGCCGCTGTGGCGCATGTGCCAGTCGCGATCGTCGCGGTAGATCGTGGGGAAGGCCCTCGCCATGAGCTGCGAGAAGCGCGCCGAGGCGTGCATGTCCTCGCTCAAGGCCGTCCAAGGGGTGTTGAACAGGGCCTGGCTATGGGCGTTGAAGGCGGCCATGTGGCCCTCACGCTCAAGCTCAAGCTCGGCCAGCGCGATGTGGGGGCTGCGGGTGCTATAGCCGAGGCGCTTCTGGAGCGCGCGCACGGCGGCGGCGTGGACGTGCTCTCCGTCTCGGGCGAAGCCGCCGATGTCAAACACCACGGCGACGGGGTCGTTCAGGCGCTGGCGCAGGCCGCTCCAGGCCGCGCGCAGCGCCGCGGCTTGGGGGGAGGTGTCCCGCGCGAGAAAGGCCTCGGCCAAGGAGCGCCCGTTGGGCAGGCCCACGCCGTCGAGCGCGAGGCCAAAGAGCTTGGCGAAGCTCGACTTGCCCGAGCCATAAAAGCCGGAGATCCAGACGTTGGGGAGATCCGGCCCGCCAGCGCGATCGAGCTCCGTCGCGAGGTTGACGCACAGGCGCACGGCCTGCTCGTGGATGCCGTCGGGCACCCGCTGGCGCTGCACGCTGCCTTCAGGGAAGCCCCCGGTGATGATGTACTCCGCGACCTCGTCCTGGAGCTTCTCCGGGCTCTGCTCATGGAAATACACGACGGGCGGGATGTCGCG
>JAKLKE010000563.1 GCA_023150775.1 Myxococcota bacterium | reverse complement strand
GCCGGTGTTGTACGGGGGGTCGAGGTACACGCAGCGAACCTGGCCCGCGAGGTCGGGGAGCAGGGCCCGCAGCGTGTCTTGGTTGTCGCCGCGCCAGAGCAGGCTCGTCGTGATCATCGTCGCCTCGGCGGGGCTTTATCCGGTGGCGCCCGCGCAGGTCACGGGTGTCCAATGGAGACGAACCACCCGTCCGCGCTTGACGTGGCCCAAGAGTGTGGTGAGGATGAGCCTTATGAGCACCAAAGCCGCCTTCGTTCTCGCCGCCTTCGCCCTCGTCGGCGCCGTCGCCTGCTTAGAGACCGCGCCCAAAGGCCCCGCCTACGATGACGGCTGCACCGACGGCTACGGCGTCGGCTACGGCAACGGCCTCGGCGACGGTGAGGCCTGCGGCGGCTACAACGACGATCCCGGCTTCCGCGACAACGACACCGGCGACGACGGCTACAACGAGGGCTACGTCGATTGTTACCCCGACGGCTACAGCGACGGCTACGACGAGGGCAGCTTCAGCGCCGGCTGCGGCGGGGACACCGGGCTCTAGGGCTCAGCGCATCACGGCGATGAACCAGGTCAGCGGCACGCCCAGCAGCAGCAGCGCCAGGGCGAGCCAGGTCACGAGGCTCGTCTGGACGCGGATGTGGGGCGTGAGCCGCCGGGCCTCGGCGTACTCCGGGGAGAGCACGATCTTTCCCTCTGCGGAGTGGATCAAGACCAGCGCCCACAGCCCCACGAGGGCGAGGAACGAGAACGACAAGAGCCACAGGCTCACGAGCGCGGTGTACAGCGCGCGGTGTTTGGGGTCGAGGCGCCTCAGCCCCATCCCGCCGCGGACGCTCAGCGCGCCGAATCCCGTGATGAAGAGCCCCGCCCCGCCGATCAACCCGGCGCCCTGCAGCGCCTCCACGTCGATGACCGGCGCGGCGAGAGAGCCGATCACCCCGAACACCCCGATCATCCCGATCATCGGCCCCAAGAGCAGGTTGAGCCCGCCCACGAGCATGAGCGTGCCGATGGAGCGCAGCCGCGCCTCGTGGGCCTGGTGCGCCCGCCGCAGCGCCTCGGCCGCGGCCTCGGCCTCGGTCAAGACCCTCTCGCCCGCCTTCTCCGGCGCGGGCGGCGGCTTCACCTCGGCGAGGTCAGCGGTCGGCGGCGCGTAGGGGTTTTGGTCCACGGTCTCCTCCTGAGCCCGAGCGTTTATAGCGCCGCGGCGATGAACAGCGCGAGCGGCAGGCCCACGATCAAGAGGCCGAGGACGCTCCAAGTCACCACGCTCGTCTGAAACCGGATGTGGGGCGTGAGCCGCCGGGCCTCGGCGTACTCCGGCGAGAGCACGATCTTTCCCGCCGGGGACTGGAGGAGGACGAGCGCCCACAGCCCCAAGAGCGAGAAGAGCGAGCACGACAAGAGCCAGAGGCTCGCCAAGACGGTGTAGAGCGTGCGGTGTCTGGGGTCGAGGCGCCGCAGGCCCGTCCCGCCGCGGTAACTCAGCGCGCCCAGGCCCGTGGACAGCACGCCCAACACGCCGAACACCACGCCGCCGGGGAGCGCGCCCGGCTCGACGTCGGGGTTCATGGCGACGCCGATCACCGCGAACACCCCGGTCAGCATCAGCAGCGGCCCGGAGATCAGGTTCAGCGCCCCAAGAAGCATCAGCGAGCCGATGGACTGCAGCCGCGCCTCGTGGGTGAGGTGTTTACGCCGCAGGGCCTCGGCCTCGGCCAAGCTCATGCCGCCCTCCAGCGCGGGCGGCGGTCTTGTCTCGCCTTGGTCGGCGGCCGGCGGGGCGTAGGGGTTGTGGTCCATCGACGGCGATCCTACGCCTCAGCCCGCGCCGCTTGGGGCCGGGCCGATTTAGGGGCTGAAGACCGTCGTGGTGTACAGCGCCAGCGGCACGGTCAGCGCGGCGAGCACAAACACGACCAAGATCCCAAACAGCACGCGGCCCCCGAACGTCTGGGGGGGCTCAAGCCGAGGCGTGAGGCGCCGGGCCTCTTGATGCTCCACGGACAGCACGGTCGGGGTGGCCTTGTGGTGGAGCCAATAGAGCGCCCACAGCCCCAAGATCGACAAGAACGGGAAGAACAGCACCCAAGCGCAGGCCATGGTGGTGTAGAGCGCGCGGTGTCGAGGGTCTAAGCGACGGAGGCCGAGCCCGCTCAGGGGGCTCAGCGCGCCGAACACCGTGAGCGCGACGCCGACCATGATGGCGCGCTCAAGCTCCGCGGGGTGGTGCGGCGGCTCCTCCATCCGAAGCTGGTCTCCCAGCCAGCTGAGGCAGCTCCAAAAGAAGAACAGCGGCCCCACGATCACATGAATCGACCCCAAAAACATCAGCGCGCCCATCGACCGCAGCCGCGCCTCGTGGGGGAGCTGGGCTTGGCGCAGGGCCTCGGCTTCAGCCAAGGTCATCCCGCCCTCTACCTCAACGGGGGCCCAGAGCGCGTTGACGTCGGATTGTGGCGGCGCGTAAGGGTTTGGGTCCATGGGGCTCAATCTTGGCCTCGTCTGCTCAACAGGGCGGGCGTCCTCGGGAGCATAGCTGCGCGCCGCGCCTCATCGCCACGAGATCCGCCGCGCAGCTTGCGCGAAGGAGGCGGATCGGCAAACCCTAGGGTCTCCCTGCCGAGGTCTCCTATGCTCCGCGCCGTGCTCTCTACGCTCCTCGCCGTCGTGCTCGGCAGCGTGATCATCTCCGCCGTGCAGGCCTTGGGCCATGTGCTCTACCCCTTCCCCGGTGCGCTAGACCCCAACGATCCCGATGCCTTGGCCCAGGTCATCGCCCAGGCGCCCCTCGGCGCGCTGCTCATGGTCGAGATGGCCTACATCTTGGGCTGCGCCTTCGCGGGCGCCCTCGTCACCCGGCTGGCCCCGGGCTTTGGCCTGCGCCTGCCGCTGATCGTCGGCGCGCTGTTCACCTTGGCCGGGTTCATGAACATGGCGGCGATCCCGCACCCCCTCTGGCTCGCCGTGCTCACGACGGTGACCTACCTCCCGATGACCGTGATCGGGGCGAAGGCGTTAGGGGAGGCGCCTGGAGCGACCGGAGGAGCCAAGAATGCCTGAGCAGCGCTGGATCTATGCCCTCACGACGCCCACCCCGGCGCCGCCGGGCCACCGCTGGCTGATCCGCCAGGGCGCGGCCCACTTAGACGAGGTGCCGCCCGAGGTGGTGGTCTTGCCCGCGGACGCCCGGGTGCTGCTCGGCGGCGAGGTGTCTCGGCCTGGT
>JAKLKE010000562.1 GCA_023150775.1 Myxococcota bacterium | reverse complement strand
CTGAGGCCGGCGCCCAAGAAGAGGCTCGCCGCGCCGTCGCCCCGGGTGGAGACCGTGACCGAAGGCGCGCCGATGAGCAGCTCTTGCAGGCCGTCGCCGTCGAGATCTCCAGCGAAGCCGACGGCGTAGCCCGCCGCGTCCCCGGCGTTGGCGCCGAGCAGCCGCGCCGTCGCCTCGGCCACCGCGCCGTCTCCGCCCGGCCCGCAGCTCGGCCCGGCGCGGCCGTCGCAGTCGCCGTCGAGGCCATCGCCGCAGACCTCCAGGCCGAGGGGATTCACCCCGGGGTCGCCGTCGTCGCAGTCTTGGGCGTCGGGGACGTAGCCGACCGGCCCGTCGCAGCGGGTCACCGCCCAGGCCGGGTCGCCGAAGCCGTCGCCGTCGACGTCGAGGGCCCAGACGACGGCGTCCCAGGCCGACTCGTCGATGTCGCCGTCGCAGTCCTGATCGATCCCGTCGCACAGCTCGTCGGCGCTGGGGCTCACGCCGCCGTCTTCATCGTCGCAGTCCCCGGGGAGCGCGAAGCCCGGCGGCGCCTCGCAGGCGAGGAGGGCCGCGCCCGCGCCCCAGCCGTCGCCGTCGGCGTCCGCCTCCCAGCTCAAGCCGTCGAGGGGCTCCTCGTCGAGGACGCCGTCACAGTCGTTGTCGAGGCCGTCGCAGACCTCCACCCCGTCCGGGGAGCTCAGGGGGTTCGTGTCGTCGCAGTCGCCATAAGGCGCGAGGCCCTGAATCGGCGCGCAGAGCCAGGCCACGCCGCCGTCGCCCCAGCCGTCGCCGTCAAGATCCGCGGCGTAGGGGGCCGCGTCGATGGCGTCATCATCAACACGTTCGTTGCAATCGTTGTCGGCGCCGTCGCAGCGCTCCTCCTGGCCTGGCGCGCGCCCGTCGTCGTTGTCGTCGCAGTCGCCGTCGTAGAGCGCGGCGCCGTCGGGCAGCCCACACGCGGCGAAGCCCGCCCCGGTCCCGAAGCCGTCGCCGTCTTCGTCCTTAAACACCCACAGCCCGTCGGCGGGAGAGTCGTCAACAAGATCGTTGCAGTCGTTGTCGAGGCCGTCACACAGCTCCGGCATCGCCGGGTTCACCTGGGGGTTGTCGTCGTCGCAGTCGGCCTTGGCGAGGTGGCCGTCGCCGTCATTGTCCTTCGCCGCGCCCTTCTCTGGGGCGCGGGTCTCGCAGGCGACGAGCAGGAGCAGGCTCCACAACCGCACAGGCGCACCTCTGCCCTTCAGTGTGCCGCGAAATGGCTCAGGATGCGGCGGGATCTTCGGGGCCTCGTGTGATCAGGCCGACGAGGGCGATGAGCCCGCCCACGGCGGCGCGACCGAGCTCTCCGGTCCAGCGGGTGAGCGCGATGGCGACGGCCAGCTCTTCGGTGGCGCCAAAACGCGCCAAGGCGTGCACAAAGACGCCCTCTCGCACGCCGACGCCGCTCAGGGTCACCGGCAGAGAGATGAGCGCGTCGGCGGCCGGGATCAGCCCCAGCACATCGTCGTAGCGCCAAGACAGCCCAAACGCCAGGCCGATGAGCCACACGTTGAGACAGTTGATGAAGGCGTAAGGGAACGAGGCCAACAGCGCCCGGCCTGCGGCGCCGTGGTCTCGTCGCACCTGTCGCATCGAGAGCTCCCCCTGTCGCAAAAATTCTGCGACACGTCTGGGCAGACGATCCGTGAGCCGCGCCCCCCAGCGCAGCGCGAGGCCCGTGGCCGCCCAGATCCCCACGAACAAGCTCAAGAACAGGGCGGCCGTAGCGCCCAAGGCCGGGTCCTCGGCGCCGAGCCCCCGGACAAGCCCGAAGGCCAAGAGCCCACCCCAAGGCGCGAGCTCCAAGAGCCGGGCGATCCACAAGACTGCGACCGTGGCCTCCGCCGTGGCCCCGGCCCGGGTCAAGAGCGCCAGTCGCACCACCTCGGCGCCGCCCGTGGGCAAGGCGAGGCCGAAAAAAAGCGACTGAAGCATCGCCGACCACACGCCGAGAAACGGCGCTGGCTGCCCGGCGGCGAGGAGCAGCCAGCGCAGCCGCAGGGCGTGAATCGCCGAGTTCACCAGCATGAGGCTCACCGGCAGCAAAAACACCCAGGCCGGTGCGAGGCCCAAGGCGTCGTGCACCTGGCCGGGCTGCACCCGGGTCAACAACAGCGCGAGGGCGGCGGCGGTGAGGGTGACCCGCGCCGCGAGGCCGATCCAGCGGCGGCGCCTCGGGCTCACGGCGTCTCGGCGGACTCGGCGTCGGCGGGGATCGCCGCTGCGGCGGCGGCGCGCGCTCGTTTGAGCACGGCGGCCTTGAGCTGTCCGCATCCTGCGTCGATGTCGATGCCCCGGCGCACCCGCACCGTGGCGCTCACGCCAAACCGCCCCAACACCTCGACAAAACGCTGGGCCTGGGGCGCCTGGGTCGGCGCGCCGTCATACCCGGCGGTGGGGTTGAGCGGGATGAGGTTCACATGGGCGGGCAGGCCTTGTAAGAGCCGCCCCAGCCGCTCGGCCTCGCCGACGGAGTCGTTCTTGCCCGAGATCAGCGCCCACTCAAAGGAGATGCGGCGCCCGGCGCGCTCGGCGTACTCCCGGCAGGCGTCGAGGAGCTCCGCGAGCGGCCAGCGCCGGTTGATGGGCAAGAGCGCGGCGCGGGCCTCGTCCGTGGCGGCGTGCAGGCTGATGGCGAGGGTGACCTGGAGGCCCTCCCCGGCGAAGCGGCGGATCTGCGGCGCGAGCCCCACCGTGCTCACGGTGATGTGCCGCGCGCCGATGCCCAGCTCGCCGATCAGCCGCCGCATGGCGCCCACGGCGTTCTCATAGTTGTGAAACGGCTCCCCCATGCCCATCATGACGACGTTGGACAGCCGCTCGCCGCGCTTCACCAGCTCTTGGGCAAATCGCAGCGCCTGCTCGACGATCTCCGCCTCAGTGAGCTGGCGCGCGAAGCCCATCTGCCCCGTGGCGCAGAACGCGCAGGCCATGGCGCAGCCCGCCTGGCTGGAGATACACGCCGTGCGCCGCCCATCCTCATAGGGCATGAGCACCGACTCAATGAGCTGCCCATCCGGCAGCGCGTAGACCCGCTTGATCGTGCCGTCGTTGCTCACCTGCTCCGCGGCGAGCTCCAGGCTGCCAAACACGGCCTCGGCCCCCAGGCGTGTCCGGAGGCGCTGGGGGAGGTCGGTCATCTCTTCAGCGGTCGTGGCGCCGCGCTCGTAGATCCACCGTCGCACCTGCTTGGCGCGAAACGCCGGCTCGCCCCA
>JAKLKE010000561.1 GCA_023150775.1 Myxococcota bacterium | reverse complement strand
CACGAGGGTGCGCAAAGCGCCATATTGTAGCAAAAACATATATTTGATTCGTAAAACGGCGACTTGCGCGCCTGTGGGCACGGTGGACGTCCTGTGGACAGGTTGTGGAGTCATCACGCCCGGACAGGGTGCAGGGGGTCGAGGGGGCGGCCTCGCGTTGTGTGCTCAAAAGTTGAGCATGGCCCAGCCGGGTTCGGATGGGTTAAGGTCAGCATGATCCGTTCTTGCGGCACCGCGCTCTGCTCGGTGTCGCGCTCGGCTTCGCCTCATCTCCCTGGGTCCGGCGCCGCACCCCTGGACTACAAGACGACGGTCGCGGGTTCGCCCGCGCACAGGAAGGAGTACCCCATGACCATCCCTCGTCTCTCCGCTGGGCTCTTGCTCATCGCGGGTTTGGCTGTCACCTTCGCCCCCAAAGACGCCGAGGCCGAGCGGCGCGGCAAAGAGAGCCAGATGCTGCTCATCGGCATCGACGGCGCCGAGTGGCTGGTCATCGAGGACCTCTGGGCGAAGGGTTACCTCCCGCATCTGCGCGCTCTGGTGAACCGTGGCGTGCGGGCCAAGCTCAAGACGGAGTACGGCAAGAGCCCCGTCATCTGGACGACCATCGCCACGGGGGTGCTCCCCGAGAAGCACGGCATCACCGGCTTCGTCGTCGCCACGGATGAGGGGGACGTGCCCGTGGCCTCGACGGTGCGTAAGGTGCCCGCCCTGTGGAACATCGCCACGAGCGCCGGGCTGTACGTCAACCAGGTCGGCTGGTGGGGATCTTGGCCGGCTGAGGTCATCAGCGGCGTGAACGTCACCGACAAGGTCCAGGCCGGCGACGTCAACGTCGTGCAGCCCAAGACTTGGGAGACGAAGATCAAAGGGGAGCTGGCCCAGATCAACTCCCAGACCTACAAGTCGATGTTCCCCGGAGAGCAGCAGTTCGCCCCTGAAGATCGTGTGGTGGCCCACGTCGCGCCCACCCTCGCCGCCAGCGGCTACGACCTGATGGTGATGTACCTCCACGGCTCCGACCCCAACTCGCACCGGTACTGGCGCTACTACCGCCCGCAAGACTTCCCCGGCGTCGCCGTAGACCCCGCCGAGGCCGCCAAACACGCCGACCGCATCCCCAAGGCCTACAAGTCCATCGATCAGGTCATCGGGCGTATGGTCGAGTCCTCGGGCACCGACACCAACATCATCATCGTCTCCGACCACGGCTTTCACGCCTTGGACGAGCCCATCGTCAAGGTGGTCATCGACCTCGACCTCGTCTTGGCGAAGCTCGGGTACCAGGTGCGCAGCGGCGAGAAGATCGACGTCGCCAAGAGCAAGGCCAGCGCCTACGGCTCTCGGCACAACGAGGTCCGCAAGCGGGTGCGCTTCTATGTCGCGGGCCGCGACGCCGGCGGCACCGTCGCCGCGGCGGACGTCGCGAAGCACCGGGCGGAGCTAGAGAAGGCCCTGCTCACCAAGGTGACCTACGCCTCGGGTATGCCCGTGTTTGGCGTCGAGGACGCCTTGCCCGCCGACAAGGCCCAAGGCGCTGACTTTGTGGTGGTCGTGCTCGATGACGGCGCCACGAAGGAGCTCATCATCAACGGCGCGCCGACGAGCGAGCCGGTGAAGGGCATGGTGGAGAACTCCGGCGGCCACGAAGGCAACCCGCCGGGCATCTTCATCGCCGCGGGCCCCGACATCAACACCAAGGCCGTGATGCCCGCGACGCTCTCGATTCATGACGTGGCGCCGACGGTGCTCTACGGCATGGGCCTGCCCGTGGGCCAAGACTTCTCGGGCAAGGCCCAGACCGCGCTCTACACCGACGCCTACCGCTCGGCGCACCCGCTCAAGACCGTGCCGACCTACGGCACCACCCGCAACACGAGCGAGGTGTCGAAGAGCAAAGATGACGCCGAGATGCTCAAGCAGCTCCAGGAGCTCGGCTACTTGGAGTAAGGCGCCACACCGCCGCCGCCAGGGCCAGAGCCGCCACGACGAGGGCCCCTGGCGCCAAGAGGGGGCTGGAGCCAGAGAGCGCGCCGATGAGCGCCTCGGTTAGAGACTGATCGGGGCGCAGCTCACGCTCAAACTCTAAGTTGCTCTCCAGGTGCTCCCAGACGCCGAGGGCCGAGCAGAGCACCAAGGCCGCGCTGAGCGCCTGCAGGGCCTTGGGCGCGGCGGTCTCGGGCAGACGCGCCGCCCAGAGCGCGCCCAGCGTGGTGAGGCCACCCAAGACGATGGGCAGGAGCTGCAGCGTCTCTTCAGTGTGCCCGATGAGCAGAAGCTCACCCACGAGGCCGAGGCCCGTGAGGCCCGCGAGGGCCAACAGCGCCCGGCGTAGACCCCGCTCGACCTCGCTCATTGTTTGAGCATCCCTTTGGCCTGGTTGAGCTCCTCCGGGCTGACCTTGTCGGTGAGCGCGGTGATGAAGGCGTCGTTGTTGGCGAAGGGGCGGGCCTTGATGAGCGCGTCGGCATCCTCGGCGCTCACGCCGGGGAGCTGGGCCAAGGTCGCGGCGTCGGCTTGGTTGGCGTCTACGGGCACAAAGACGAACTTCTCGTACTCGGCGATGGTGGCGTCATCGACGTACTTCGACATCTCCTTGCGGAACTGCAGGATCGAGGCGTAGGGGCGGTACTCCTCAAACTCGTGGATCATCTTCTTGCCGATGCCGGGCACCCCGGCGGTGATCTCGGCGTCGGTGGCGGTGTTCAGGTTCACCGTGCGGGTGAAGGGCGCGGCGGGGGCGGCGGGCGCCTCGGCCGGCGCGGGCGGGGCCTCGGCCACAGGCGGCGTCGGCGCCTCGGCGGGGGCAGGGGGCGGCGTCTCACCGCAGGCGGTCAAGGCGAGGAGGATCAGAGCGAACATCGGGGAGCCTCGTTGTTGATAGTCGTTTTCAATAACTCCCCCAAACCGCCGCGCAAGGCCGCTGGGCGGTGGAATCTGCGGCGAGAGGCTCAGGCCTTGGGCTCGCGGGCGCGGCGGCTCACCCAGGCCAGGAGCTCGTCTACCCCCAGCTCCGCGCGCTGGGCCTCGTCTTGGAGGAGCTGCTGATCTGGTGTGTCGGGCGCGGGGTGCTCATTAAAGAAGGGGAGCGCGCCTTGGGACTCCAGCACACGCAGGGCGACGTCTCGGGTGATGAGGAAGTAGTCCGGCGGGCCGCCGTAGCTCGGCTCCAAGGCCGCCAAGGCGAGGCGACCGCCGCGCAGATCCCGGGCGATGTTCACCGGCAGATTCAGGCGCAG
>JAKLKE010000560.1 GCA_023150775.1 Myxococcota bacterium | reverse complement strand
GCGGGCACGAGGCGCTGCTGGGCCAAGGCGAAGCCCCAGCCTTCGCCGCCTAAGATCGCCTCGGGGCCCACACGCACCCCGTCGAAGCGGAGCTCCCCTTCGCGGTGGGCCAGGAGCGGCTCGGCCATGACCGGGATGTCGCGCAGGTAGGTGACGCCGGGGGCGTGGCGATCGACGACGAAGAGCGTGGCGCCGGTCAGCGGATCGTCGCTCGTGCGGGCCATGACGATGAGGAAGCTCGCGTCTCGGCCGCCCGTCGTGTACCACTTGTGCCCGCGGATCACCCAGCCCTCGCCGTCACGCTCGGCCCGGGTGCGCAGGTTCGTGGGGTCGGCCCCGGCGCCGGGGGCGGGCTCGGTCATGCAGAAGGCGCTGGTGATCTCGCCCGCGCACAGGGGCTTGAGCCAACGATCTTGGATGGCCTGATCGGCGACCTGGATGAGCAGGTCCATGTTGCCTTGATCCGGCGCGTCGCAGTGGAACACCCGGGGGCCGACCATGGACCGGCCCATCTCCCGGAAGAGCGCGCACATGCCCATGACGCCGAGGCCGAGGCCACCATGGGCCACGGGCAGGTGCGGCGCCCACAGGCCGAGCCCCTTGACCTCGGCTTGTAAGGCGCGGAGGGTGTCGTGACGACCGGCGGCGTCTTGGGCGACGATCTCGTCCTCAACGGGGATGACACGCTCATCGACGAAGCGGCGAACCTGGCCACGAAGCTCGGCCAAGGCCGGGGGGAAGGTGAAGTCCATCAGGGCTCCCCGACCTGGTCGTCGAGGTCGAAGCGGGGGTTGGAGAGGGCGAGCTCGCTCGCCAAGAGCGCGCGGAGGCCCTGGAGCAAGGTCTCGTCGTCGGGGTTGATCTCTCCGGCGAGCACACGGGCGGAGAGCTGGGCGCTCTGCGTCTGGAGCCGCCGGGCGCGCTCGTCCCCCGAGAACGGCCCCTCGGGCGCCTCCTCGTGAAGCAGCATCGCCAAGAGGCCCATCGCCTGCTCATCGAGGGCCTCGCCCACCTTGAGCCCTCGGGCGACGCCGCCCAAGAGGTGCGCGGCGACCTTCACCCGGAAGGCCTGGGCGGGATCTTCAACACGCAGCTCTTTGGCCAAGAACGTGGCCACGGCGGCGAGCACGGCGACGTTGTCCGGGGGCGGTCTCATGGGGCGCTCGGGGAGGTCTGGGCGTGGTGCGCGATGAGGCGCAGGGCCTCGTACTCCATCTCGGCGGCGCGCCAAGGAATCGCGAGGAGCTCCAAGTCACGCTCGGCGCCGGAGAGCACCCGCTGGCCTTGGAGGATCGCCCCCGCCGCCCAGCGCAGGTTGCCGTAGACCTCCCAGAAGGTCAGCTCTTTTGCGCTCACCGCCCGGCCTGAGCGCTGGGT
This sequence comes from Myxococcota bacterium, assembly GCA_023150775.1. Classification (GTDB taxonomy): domain Bacteria; phylum Myxococcota_A; class UBA796; order UBA796; family CAJQPC01; genus JADKFE01. The sequence goes on along the minus strand of JAKLKE010000560.1, from coordinate 1,865 downwards.
GTAGGCCGCGACGAACGGCGCCCGGCGGCAGAGGCCCCCCACGGCGCGGTCCAGGGCGCCAAACCGCCAGTCCCGCACACACAACCAGCCGAGATCCTCCAAGGGGCTGCCCCAGTGGGCGAACTCCCAGTCGAGCACCCCGGTGAGGCCCTCGGGCTCAAAGAGCAGGTTTCCCGTGCGAAAGTCGCCATGGACGAGGGTGATCTCACCCGGCGGCGGGCGGTTCTTCATCAGCCAGGCGAGGCCCGCGGCCTGGGCCGGGCGCGCGCAGGGCAGGCGCTCCATGGTCTCCCGCAGCGCGTCGAGGGAGGCGGCGACGGGGTCGTTGGGCACGGGCAGAGGCAGCGTGACTCTCTCTGGAGTCACGGTGTGAATCGCCGTGAGCGCCTCGGCGAGCTGGCTTGGCGCTTTCTCCCGCGCGGCGGCGAGGGCTGGGTCGCGGGTGACCTTGGCCCCCAAGGCGACGCCGGGCAGAAGCTCCATCGTGTACGCCCAGGCCCCGGGCCGGAGCAGGCCCTCGGTGAGCCAACGGGCGGCGGGGGTGGGCGCGCCCGCGGCGACGGCGGCGTTGATCACGGCGTGCTCTTCGCGGCGGCCCAAGCTGCCGGGCAGGGCCACGGCCGGGTCACCCCGGATCACGAAGGCGCCCTCGACGCCGTCGGGCCGCGAGACCCCCACCCGCCAGATCTCTTGGCAGGCGCCGCCGCCCAGCGGCTCCAGGCGGGTGAGCTGGGTGTCGGGCCCGAGCGCCCCCTGGAGGTAGGCCAGGGCGCGGGCGCGTAAGCTGGGGTCGGGTGCGTTGGCGGCGATCATCAGGCAGGATCATGGACGCTCGGCTCGCCCCTCGCAAGCGCCTGAGCAAAAAACGGAGGTCCGATGCAGGCGGAGCGGCTCACCCTCTCGATCGAAGGCCAGGCCTGCCCGGCGCTCTCTTGGGGCGACGGCCCCTTGGTGCTCGCCATACACGGCTTCCCCGACCTGCCGCTCACCTGGCGCCACCAAGGCCCCGCCTTCGCCGAGGCCGGCTTTCGCCTCGTCGCGCCCACCCTGCGCGGCTACGCCCCCACCCTTCGCCTGCCCGATGTGCGCGTGGCCACCCTCGCCAGAGACCTGCTCTCGCAGCTTCAGCAGCTCGGCGGCGGCCCAGCCGTGCTCTTGGGCCACGACTGGGGCGCGGTCATCGCGTATGCCGCGGCGTCTCTGGGCGGCCCGACCCAGGTGCGGGCCTTGGTCACCTTGGCCGTCCCGCACCTCGGCGGGGCCTTGGGCGCGCTGCTCCACGACCCCAGCCAGCTCCTACGCTCGGCGTACATGCTTCGGTTTCAGCGGGAGCAGGCCGCGCTGGCCTGGCTCGGAGCGGGTGATCTCGACGGTGTGCGGGCGCTCTGGGCGCGCTGGTCCCCCGGCTACACCCCAGAGCCCGAGGCCTTTGACGCCGTGCTGAACGCCTTGCGGAGCCCCGAGGCGCAGCGCGCCACCACCGCCTATTACCGGCAGGCAGTCCGCCCCGGCGCCTGGGAGAGCTGGCGGCTGATGCTGGGGGAGATCCCCTGCCCGACGCTGTTGTTGATGGGAGAGCAAGACGGCTGCATGGGCTGGGACTTCGCCCGACGCTCGGCGCGGCCCTCGTCATTTCCCGCCGGGCTCACGGTCGCTGGCGTCGCAAACGCCGGGCACTTCGCCCACCAAGAGCGCCCGGAGGAGGTCAACCGGGCGGCGCTCAGCTGGCTTCAGCGCCTCGGCGAGAGCGCCCACAGCCACAGCGGCGAGCCCTGAACCAGCTCGGTGAGCGCGACCTTGAGGCCCCGCGCCGAGACAAAGCCCGCGCCGATGGGCGAGACGGGGATCGGCCGCCAGGGAAAAAA
>JAKLKE010000055.1:18285-23365 GCA_023150775.1 Myxococcota bacterium | reverse complement strand
TCGGCGTCGATGAGGGGGCCCATGAGCACGCCGTCGGCGAGGGGATCGCCGATGCGCACCTGGCCATAGGCCTTGACCAGCCGGGCGGTGAAGGCCTCAGCGATGTCGCGGTGGAGGTAGAGGCGGCGGGTGGTGGTGCAGCGTTGACCGGCGGTGCCGACGGCGCCGAAGACCACGCCGCGCAGGGCGAGGTCGAGATCCGCGTCGGGAGCGACGATGATGGCGTTGTTGCCGCCGAGCTCCAACAGGCTCCGCGCCATACGCCCGGCGACGATCTTGCCGACGTGGCGGCCCATGCGGGTGGAGCCCGTGGCGGAGATCAAGGGCACACGCACGTCGTGAATGAGCGCCTCGCCCACCTCTTTGTCTTCGCCGATGATCAAGGTGAAGACGCCGCTCCAGCCGTGCTGGGCGAGCACCTTCTCACAGATGATGTGGGTGGCGATGGCGGTGAGCGGGGCCTTGAGCGAGGGTTTCCACAGGACCGTGTCGCCGCAGACCGCCGCGAGCATGGCGTTCCAGGCCCAGACGGCGTGGGGGAAGTTGAACGCTGTGATGCAGCCGACGACGCCCAGCGGGTGCCACTGCTCCATCATGCGGTGGGCCGGCCGCTCGGAGTGCATTGAGAGGCCGTAGAGCTGGCGCGAGAGGCCGACGGCGAAGTCCGCGATGTCGATGCCCTCTTGAACCTCGCCGAGGCCCTCTTGGCGGATCTTGCCGACCTCTAAGGAGACCAGCGCGCCGAGGTCGTCTTTGGCGGCGCGGAGGGCCTCGCCCATCTGGCGGACGATCTCGCCGCGGGCGGGGGCGGGCAGAGACCGCCAACGTTTGAACACGTCCTGAGAGCGGCTCAGGGCCTGCTCCAGATCAGGCGCCGTGGCCAGACGAACCGAGGCGATGACCTCGCCGGTCGCGGGGTTGACGGAGGAGACGACGGGGCCCGTGGTGGCCAGGGGCTCGCCGATCCAGGCGCCTGAGCACTCCGCGCTGAGGCCGAGGCGGGTGAGGAGGTCAGTCATACGGAACGCTCCAGATGAATTCACCCCGGGCTTATGCCAGCGCGGCGCCGATCGCCAGGGGGCGCGGCGCTGGCGTCGGTCAGCATCACGCCGGTTTACGCGGCGACACGCTCCGCGGGCACGACCTCGCCGTTCACCTGAACCTGGGCGGCGGCGCCGTCGCCGACGACCTCGACGGGCTCGGCCTCGTAGCGGGGATCCACCCGCCAAGCGCGCTCACCGTCACGCACGGCGCCCTCGGGGCCCACGAAGCCGTCGAGGCGGCCGCGTCGCCAGCCTTGGTAATGTTTGCCGCAGAAGCCTTTGGACCGGTGGGGCTCGGTGCAGCCCGGGACCTTGCAGTGCAGGTGGGAGAGGCTCTTGCGGCCACGGCGACCGTCCTCGTCGTCATCTGCGGCGGCGGGGGTGGGCTCGGCGGGGGCGGGCTCGACGGCCGCGGCGGGGGCGGCCTCGACGACGACCGGCGTGGGCTCGGGGCGGGCGCGCAGCTCGGCGAGCTGGGCCTCCAAGCGGGCGATGGCGGCGTCGTGCACGGCGCGCTGGGCGCTGAGTCCGGCGTCTAAGGCGGCGGACTGGGCCTCGCTCACCGCGGCGAGGGCCTCGGCGTTGGCCTGGGCCAGGGCGATGGCGCGGGTGGCGTCTTCAGAGGGGGCGGGGGCCTGGACCGGCGCCGCCGCTGCGCGCTCAAGCTGCTCTTGCTGCACCTTCACGACGTCGGTGAGGGCGCTGAGCTGGTTGCGCAGGGCGTGGACCTCAGCGGTGAGGCGGCTGACCTCGGCGCGCACGGCCTGGAGCTCTTGGGGGCTGGGGATCTCCGCCTGGCGGAAGGCCTCTTGAACGATGTCGCGAACAGGCGTCTCAACGACCCGTCCCGCGGAGCCCGACACCACCCGAGCGAAAAGATCTTTGACACCCATGACGCCAACCTCGCAGTTTTTGGCTTGGCAGGTTTGATTTGATGGCCTCTTACCGCGTAGCCCCTTGTCGCGTCAACAGATTCTCGTGTGGAACCCTCTGGGTCAGCCGGGGCAGACACAAGCATACGCGCCGGCGGCGAGGGGGCGAGGGCCTTCTTCGTGATCTAGGTCCAGGGCGTAGATCTGCGGGACGCCGGGCTCGTCGGCGTCGATGAGGGAGCCCGCGAACACCAAGGTGGCCCCGTCCGCGCTCACCAGGGGGTGGGTGAGGCTGAGCTGGTCAAAGTAGTGCAGGTGAAACAGCATCTCCCGGGTGGGGATGAAGCTGCAGAGCGTCCGGGAGGGGGCGCCCGGGCGCCGCTCGTGCCAGCTCAGGTGCCCTCGCTCACGGTTCACCCGCACATAGAGCAAGGATTGTCGCGCCGCCGACCAGAAGAAGGCGAGGCAGGGCTCGTCGTTCACGAGCACATCTTCGCCGGAGCGGAGATCGATGAGGTGCACGCTGTCGTAGGCGCCGCCTTCGCCGTCACGCACCACCCCCAAGAGCAGGCGCTCACCGTCGAAGGCCGGGGTGATCGCCGCGAGGCCCGCCAAGCGCGCGACCTCACGGGGGTCGCTCCCGTCGGCGTTCGCGCTGAGCACGAGCCCGGAGAGGCCGCTTTGGCCCTCCACAAAGATGAGGCGCCCCCCAACCCAGATCGGCGCGCAGTACAGGCCGGGCGATGCGCTGGGCGTGAGATCGGCGCCGTCGCCCAAGGCGTCCCGCACGATCACCCGGCCCTCTCGCCGGCCGCCGACATGCACGCTGACCTGCCGACCCTCGGGGGCCCACGAGAAGAAGAGCGGCGCGCCTTGCTCCAGCACGCGGCTCACCCCGGGGCGGTCGACGGCGACGTGGTGCAGGTTGAGCGCGCCGTCGGTGGGCTGGGTCAACACCGCGAGGCCCGTGCCATCGGGGGACCAGGCCGCGTAGAGCGGCGCCTCGTCGGTGAGGGTGAGCAGCTCCACCTGGCGCACGCCGTCGGTGGAGAGGAGCTGCAGGCGCGCCGGCCCCGCCACGTCGTCGTCGTAGGGGATCTCAAAGGCGGCCACCCAGGCGCCGTCGGGGCTCCACACCGGCCAGATCCACGCCGTGGAGGGGGGAGGGGGCTCACCCCAGCGGGAGAGCATGAGCTGCTTGGACCAGTCCACCGTCAACGATTGAAGGCCCCCGCCGTCGCTGTTGATGAGCTGGACCTGACGATCTTCACCGATGAGCACAACACGACCGGTCACACGCTCCTCCTTGGGGCCGGTGTAACCCACGGCCTCAAGAATCGTGCGCGAGAGGGCGGATTCCTGCTCAGCCGCCCAAGACGGCGGCGAGGCGCGTGAACAGCAGGGCGTGCAGCCCCAGGGCGATCACCGTCACCCCAAAGGCGAGGCGCGGCATGGGCGCCAAGGCCGCCAGCGCGCGGGGATCGGGCTCGGCGGCGAGCTCCGCCCGGGCGCCCTCGTCGAGGGCCTGGGGCCCGGCGCGGTGCATCAGCGCGAGGGCGGTGTCGTTGTGTAGGCCGAAGGTGCCCAGAGAGAGCCCCGTCGTGGCGACCCCCAACATCACGAGGCCCCCCGTCGCCGCGCCGCTGACCCACAGGCCGATGGCCAACACCAGCCCGAGGGCGGCGACGCCGAGGGCGAGGGCGCCGATCCAGCGTAAGCCGGCGTGGCGGCGGGCCTCCAGGGTGAGACGTCGCGCCGTGTTGCTCGCCTCGGCCTGTGCGGGGGTCGTCGGGGTCATGGGCTCGCCTCCTGCGTCGCCACGATTCTACACGTCGCGGTGGCCTATTTAGCGCCCCCTGAAGCACCAACGCCCGCGCTCAAGAAGAGCGCGGGCGTGGTGTGGTGGAGAGAGGCCGAGGCCTCTCGCCGAGGATCAGCGACGAGCGCCGCCCTGGGTCGCCTTCGGGGCCGGAGCCTCGGGAGCGCCGGGGGCCGGAGCGGCCGCACCGTCAGCCTTGGGGGCGATGGCGGGGGCCATCTGGGCGGGAGCGACCTTGTTGTCGCCCTTGGGGGCCTCAACAGGGGCGCCAGCGGGGCCACCGGCGGGAGCGGCCTCGGCGGGAGCGGCGCCCTCGGCGGGAGCGGCCTCAGCCGGGGGAGCCTCGACGGGGGGGGCCGGCGGCTCGGCGGGGGCGGCCGGGGGCTCGACGGGCGGGGGGGTGGTCTCGGGAGCGGCGGGCTCGCCACCACAAGCGGTGAACATGGCGGTAACAGCGGCAGCGATCAGAAAGCGGGACATCTTGGTTGCCTCCTCAGGCAGACACCCTCTTCGGGGTGTGGCAGTCAGTGGGCGGGCCGTCTCCGGGCACGCATCCCCGCCACACTATCTGAGCGATGAAAAAAAGTCGAGCAACTTGGATCTTGCGGTTCATTGCCCCGGCCAGAGCGAGCGGATAGCCGGGGGCCATGTCCACCCCCCTGCTTCAGATCCTCGTGTTCGTCTCCGGCGCGACCGTCATGGCGGTCGAAATGACCGGTTTACGGCTCTTGGCGCCCTTCTTCGGCACTAGCCTCCTCGTCACCACGATCCTCATTGGATCCATGATGGCGTTTCTCTCGTTGGGGTATCGACTCGGTGGCGCATATGGCGATCGTTCGCCTACCCTCCGCGCGCTGTGCACGATCACTGGCGCGGCGGCCGGTCTCACCCTGATCATCCCGTTCATTGGCCAGCCGATCCTGCGCGCGGCGGCTGGGGCGATTCGCCCGCTCTTGGAAGGGGAGCGCCTCGCCGAGCCCCAGGTCGCCATCGCGATGATCGTCGGCGGGCTCTTGGGCACCTTGGCGCTGTTCGCCGCGCCGGTCACGCTCATGGGCATGGTGAGCCCCTGGGCCGTGCGCCTCGCCGTGAAGGACGTCGAGAACGCCGGAGTGGCCGCGGGCAAGCTCTACTCCTTGTCTACGGTCGGCTCGATCGTCGGCTCGTTCTTGCCGGCCTTGGCCCTGGTGCCGCTCTTCGGCGTGCGCAACACCTTCGTCGTCGTCGGCGGGGCCCTGCTCGCCGTCTCGGCGGTGGGCTACTTCGGCACACCCAAACACGCGACGCTCGGCGCGCTCGCGTTGCCCCTCGCGCTTCTGCCCCAGGGCCTCATCCGCCCCATGGAC
>JAKLKE010000055.1:0-18263 GCA_023150775.1 Myxococcota bacterium | reverse complement strand
AGTGTAAAGAGGCCTACCACCTCTACCTGAACGAGGGCGTGGGCGTACACTCGGTGAAGTGCATCGACCCGTCGATTGAGACCCGCGGCACCTGGGCCTACATGGCCGCCGCGCCTTTGTACAAAGATGACCCGATGAGCACCAAGGAGGTGCTGGTCATCGGCCTCGCGGGAGGCACCGTCGCCCGGCAGCTCTTGGAGGCCTTCCCCGAGGCCCACATCGACGGCGTCGAGATCGACGGTGAGGTCGTGCGAATCGGCGAGCAGTACTTCGACAACAAGGACCCCCGCATCACGCCGTATGTGATGGACGGCCGCGTGTTCTTGCAGTCCACGGACAAGGTCTATGACGTGATCCTCGTGGACGCTTACCGCCAGCCCTACATCCCGTTCCACCTCACGAGCGTGGAGTGGTGGAAGGAGGTCAAGCGCCATCTGGCGCCGGACGGTGTGGTCGCGATCAACGTGGCCTCGGTGCGCGGCGTGTCCCAAGACCTCACGCAGATGATCTACCACACCATGCGCACGGAGCTGCCCTCGGTGCACTTGGTGGACGCCACCACCTCCAACGACATCCTCTTCGCCACCATGGGCGCCACGCCCAAGGAGCGCATCGCCGACCACCTCGCGGCCTTGCCCCGCGTGAAGGGCCTCGACCAGCTCCGCCCGGTGATCCGCGAGAAGCTCACCGGCGAGGTGCCCGGCTGGGAGCAGGCCCGGGTGCTCACCGATGACCAGGCCCCTGTGGAGATGGCCTGGGAGCTGATGGCGTTTGAGTACGTCCAGTGAGGTGCTGGGCTTGAGCCCAGCGCCCCGGGACCTACTTCATCTGGTTCGCGACGCGCTTGAGCTCGCGTAAGCTCGTGATCTCTAAGAGTTTGCCGCGAATGGCGAACTCGGAGAAGCGCTGGGCTTTGCGCAGCACCTCACCACGCTCATACAGCTTGCCCCAGAAGCTGTCGTACTTTCTCTGGTTGAAGCGGCGCACGAAGCGGTCGCTGGCCAAGAAGGTGACGAGCTCTTTGGGCAGGTTGTTGAACAGGGTCAAGAAGAAGAGGAAGTTGACGTAGCTTCCTTTGGGGACGTGAAAGCTCGCCCGGTACACCTGGTTGTACTCGTCGGTGATGAAGCCGTCCTCCATCGCTTTGTGGAAGAACTCCGTGCCGGGGTACGCGATGAGCGAAGACGGCAAGAGGTTGTAGGGCGGCGGCAAGGTGCAGACCAGACGTAGGCCCTTCATCACATCCTCGGTAGACTCCCAGGGGTTGTCGAGGATGATGTGGTAGTCGGGGACCTGGATGTAGTCCTTGTACTTGCTGATGATGTTCACGGCCTTGAGGAGCTGCTCGTTCGTCATGCCGCGCTTGTACATACGCATCGTCTCGGCGCTGCCGGTCTGGATGCCGAGCTCGGTGAAGCACAGGCCGGCGTCGATGAGCGCGGCGTACTTCTCCTCGTTGATCGTCGTGGGGCTGCACTGGGCGCGGAAGGGCAGGCCGACCTCACGTTTCCAGACCTCAGCGAACTTCTGGATCTCTTCAGTGGAGGTCGAGAAGAACACGTCGTCTTGGAAGTGGATGATGCCCACCTCGGGGAAGCGGCGCATGACCTGCTTGATCTCGCCGACCATGTGCTCCACGGAGCGGCGGCGCAGGTACTTCTGGCCCTTGTAGAGATCGTGGTTGAAGGCCACGCCGCAGTAGCTGCACTTGTGGGGGCAGCCGCGGGTGATCATCGTCTTGTAGGAGATGCGCAGATCGCCGTTGCGGTCGGGGTAGGTGGGGACGATGTGTTTGAAGGCCTCCCACTCCACCTTCACCATCTTGGCGTGGGACTCAGGGTCCCAGGTCCAGTCGTCCGCCAAGTCGAAGTCTTGGTAGGGCATGGTGTCGAGGTCTTGCACCAGGGGGCGGTGCGGGTTGCCGACGACCTTGCCGTTGGGTTTGCGGAACCAGAAGTTCCGAACGTCGTAGAAGTCTTGGCCTTTGTCCAGGCGCTCGACGAGCTCCAGAAGCGCCAGCTCACCCTCGCCGACACACACCGCGTCCACAAACTCAAGGGCTTGTTGGGGCATGGTCGTGGGGTGAAAGCCGCCCCAGATGAGCATCTTCTCGGGGTAGCGGCCCTGAATCGCCCGGGTGGCCTGCACGGCGACGTCAAACATCGAGGTGAGGAAGGACACCCCGACGAGGTCGTAGTCTTTCACGAGATCAAGCATGTCCTCGACCAAGGACTGCTTCATCTGCTTGATGTAGCCGGGCTGAAACCGGTTGGTGTAGTTGTCGGCGGGGAGGAAGATCATCCTCACCTCGTGGCCATGGGCCTTGAGGTAGGACGACAAGGTGCGGATGCACGGCGAATAGTGGTCGATCGGCGTGGGGTTGATGAGCGCGACCTTCATCGGATCCTCCAGATTCCGCTCAGTGTAGCAGCGGGGGGGGGGGGGTCGCCACGCCAAGTCAGGCGGCGCTGTGTGTTTTCACCCACCGCTCGATGGGGGCACGGCCAAGACGACGCCCTCGGCCTCGCCGAGGCTGAGCTGGTCGCCATCAGCGCGCAGGGCGTGCTCGGGCAGCCTCAGGCCGATCCAGATCGGGCCTTGGGGGCTCGGGCGCAGGACGACGGCGACGGCGCTGGGGTGTTTGGCCTGGGCCGCCGTGTCGTGGGGGACGAGCAGCGCGGAGAGCGCGCCGCCCTGGGCGGTGAGGCGCACGAGGCCTGAGGGCGTGCAGAGCGTGGCGACGCCGGCGTCGAGCCGCATGTCGCTGACGCCGTCGGTGAGGGCGGTGAGCGCGGCCTGGCTCTCGGGGCTGATCGTCGGCGGCAGGCCCGGGGGCTGGCGGCGAAGCGCACGGCGAACCAAGGCGCGGCTCTCCTCTAAGCCCAAGACGGCGCCGAGCAGAAAGAACAGGCCCGCGCCGCCCGCGCCCAAGAGGGCGATCGAGACGAGGCCGCCTCCGGCGTAGGGTTGTGTGGCAGAAACTGCCAAGCCCATGAGCGACGTGGCGATGAGCACCTTGGCGTGGGGCTTCACCAGCGCCGACCACAGGCCACCGGCGCGGCGGTGCAGCAGCGCGGTGAGCCAAAACACCTCGACGGTGGCCAAGATCGCGTGGGAGAGCGGGATGCCGATGACGCCGAGGCGCGCGGTGAGCCAAGCCGCCAAGGGGAACTTCACCAAGACGAGGCCGAGGCCGATCCACATCGGCGTGCGGGGGTCGTTCAGGGTGTAAAAGACGGGCACGAGCACCCGCTGGGCGCCGATGGCCCAGATGGCGACGGCGTAGCCCCGCAAGATCGTCGCCGTGGCGGCGGTGTCTTCGGGGGTGAAGGCCCCACGCTCAAAGAACAGGGCGACGAGGGGATCGGCGAGGAGGTAGAGCCCCACGGCGGCGGGCAGCATGAAGGTGGAGTTGAGGTTGAGCGCGCCGGAGAGGTCGCGGCGGAAGGCGTCGTGATCCCCACGGGCGGCGTGAACGGAGAGCCCCGCCAAGGCCGCGACGCCCACAGCGCCGGAGATGATCGAGAACGGCAGGTGCGCGATCCGGAAGGCGTAGAGCAGCCAGGACACGGGGCCGTCGCCGAGGCGGGAGGCGAGCTGGGTCTCGACGAGCAGGTGGAGCTGGGTGACAGAGATGGCGATGATCGCCGGCAGCACGAAGGCCCAGAGGCGCCCAAGCGCGGGGTGACCGGCGAGGCTCGGGCGCAGGCGGAACCCTTGGCGCCACAAGAGCGGGAGCTGGGCGAGGGCCTGGGCCGCGCCGCCGAGGAGCGAGGCCCAAGCGACGGCGAAGATGGCCGGCTGGCCGCTGAGGCGCTCAAAGGCTGGCGCGCCGAGGCAGGCGGCGATCACCGCGCCGTTCATCAACAGCGGGCTCACCGCGGGCAAAAAGAAGCGGCCGCGCACGTTGAGCATGCCCATGAACACCGAGGCCACGGCGATGAGGCCCACAAACGGCGAGAGCGCCCGGGACAAGGAGGCGGTGAGCGCGGCCTTCTCGACGTTCTGCTCGAAGCCCCCGGCGACGAGGCTCACCAGAGGATCGGCGAAGGTGAAGGTCAACAAGGCCACGGCGGCGACGGCGACGAGCAGGCCTCCCAAGAAGGCGTTGGCCAAGGCGAAGGCGGCGTCTCGGCCGTCCTTCTCTTCGACGTCGGCGTAGAGCGGCACGAAGGCGTTGGAGAGCGCGCCCTCGGCGAAGAGCTCCCGCATCAGGTTGCCGATACGAAAGGCGGCGTTCCAGGCGTCGGCGGCGAGGCCCGCGCCGAAGACGGCGGCGAAGACGACCTCGCGGGCGAGGCCGCTCACCCGAGAGAGCAGGTTGGCGGCGCCGACTACGGCGACGCTCTGGCGGAGGGACGGGTTCGGTGAAGACATCGCGCCGAGGGTTAACCCGGGCGCAGACCCAACACAGGCCCCACCGTCAAGATCCTGTCACGAATGAAGATTCTCCAGGTATGCTGCCGATGTGCGACGACCCCTTGCCATGATGGCGCTCCTGGGTGCGCTCCCCGTGGCCTGGGCCGCGACGGGAGGCCCCGACGCTGGCGGCGTGTCGTGGTTGGACTCCGACGAGGCCGAGGGCCCGCCGACGACGCTGCTGGACATCACCGCAGAGGGCGCGCTGCTCACGCTCGGCGACGAGGCGCAGACCCCGCTGAGCTTGCCGTTCACGGTGTCGTGGTATGGCTCGGAGGAGACGGTCCTCTATGTAGGGGACAACGCCACCGCCTTCTTCTCTGGGAGCCAAGACGCCGCGGACGTCACCTGCGCCCCAGGCGGGGCTTGGTCGGGGGTCGCCGCGTGGTGGCTCGACCACGACGGGGCGGAGGCGCGCACGGCGACCTTGGGGCAGTACCCGCGCCGCCTCTTCGTGATTGATTGGACGAACGCCCAACCCAAAGGCGCGACGGGCGACGGCCAAGTCCAGGTCTGGTTTCAAGAGGCCCGGGACGAGGCGGTCATCGTGCTCGGCGACCTCGACGTCGGCGACGCGGCCTTTGACGGCGGCGCGGGGGCGGTCATCGGCGTGCAAGGCAGCGCCAGCGCCGGGGTCGCCTGGTCCTGCGCGGGCGGGCTCAGCGACGGCCTGAGCGCGTGGTTTGGCCCGGAGTCGAGCCGCCCCGGCGCGGCGGCGGTGAAGCTCGGCGACCAGAGCCGGGCGTGGTACGGCGGCGCCTCCTACGGTTACCTCGGGCAGACCCTCGCTGGCGGTGATCTCAACGATGACGGCCTCAGCGAGCTGATCATGGGGGCGCCTGAGGATGACCAGGTCGTCATCACCTACGGCGGCCTCGCCCCGGGCAGCGGCGACGCGAGCGCGGCGGAGGCCATCTTCACCGGGGCGAGCGGCGGGGAGCTCGGCGCGGCGATGCTCGTGGTGGACCTCGACGGCGACGGCCTCGACGACGTGGTCTTGGGCGAGCCTCGGTCAGACACCGCCGGGAAAGACGCCGGGGCGGTGTACCTGCTCCGCCACGACACCTTCGGCGGCACGAACGCCGTGAAGACCTTCGCCGACGCCACGCTCACCGGAGACCCCTCCAGCGACGCCCAGGCCGGGGACGGCCTCGCCAGCGCTGACGTGGACGGCGACGGCTACAGCGACCTCTTCATCGGCGCCCCCGGCGACGACACCGACGGACTCAACGCCGGTGCGGTCGTCTTGTGGAGCGGCGGGGTGAGCTGGAGCTCGGGCTCCCTCGTGGGCCTGCCGACCTTGGGCGGCGCCTCCGCCGGGGACAAGCTCGGCCTCGCGCTCTCTACCGGAGATGTGGACGGGGACGGCCTCGGCGACCTGTTCGCCGGCAGCGCCACGAGCGACATCGCCGCGACGGACGCCGGCGCGGCCTGGCTGGTCTTGGGCGGCGGGCGCGCGGGCCGGGCCGACATCGACGCCGAGGCCATCGCCGAGATCACCGGGGTCACCGCGCTTGACTACCTCGGCGCCTCCGTGCTCCTGCTCGATCTCGACGGGGACGGCCTCGACGACCTCGCCTTGGGCGCCCCCCGCCAAGACTCCGGCGCGAGCAACGCCGGGGCGGTGGTCCTGTTCTACGACGGGTCTTCAGTGGTCGGCGCCGTCTCCGCCGCCAGCGCGGACGGGCGTGTGCTCGGTGATGGCAGCGCGGCGCTCCTCGGCACGGCCTTGGCCTCGGGGGACCTCGACGGCGACGGCGTTGAAGATCTGCTCATCGGCGGACCCGGCGCGTACAGCTCCGCGGGCGCCGCGTGGGTGATCCGCCACGCGCCCGTGGGGGATCTGTTGGCGTCGGACGCCGATCACAGCCTACGCGGCGGCTACTCCGGCGGCGCGGCGGGCACGGGCCTCACGCTCCTCGCGGATCAGGACGGCGACGGCTTCGGCGAGGTGGCGGTGGGCGCCTGGTTTGGCTCCGTCGCGACCTACACGCTCAACGGCGTCGTGAGCATCTGGCCGTATCGCCCCTCGTTTCTGGACGTAGACGGCGACGGACTTGTCGGCGCCGCCGCCGATGGCCCGGACTGCGATGACGAGGACGCGGGAGCCTTTCCCGGCAACGACGAGGGCCTGGCCTTAGACGCGGCGGGCTACGCCTATGATGACGACTGTGACGGCTGGGTAGACGGCGTTTACCTCACGCGCACCCGCGGCGAGCACCTCGCGTATGAGCTTGTGGAGGTGCTCGGCGATCCCGCCGCGGAGCTGTTCAACTTCGAGTCCACGTCGAGCGGCGCGTCGGTGGAGACGCTCTACGCCGGAAACGGCCTGAGCTTGGCGGGGTCGGGGGGCGTGATCGCGGCGAGCGCGGTGTATGGCAGCGACGCCGTGGGGCGCTTCGCCGCCCAGGTCAACCCGACGAGCGCCGGGAACCAGCTCACCTTGAGCTTTGACCGCGACGTCGACGCGCTCTCGTTTCAGCTCCTCGACGGCGTGGAGACCCTCGCGCTCCAGGCCTGGGACGCCGACGGCCTGGATCTGCTGGTGAGCGGAGGCGCGGCGCCGCTCAGCCACCCCGGCGAGGACGTGCCCGGCGGGCGCTTCGTCGGCGGGATCTTCGCCAGCCCCGCGCGCCTCGTCACCCTGAGCGCGCCCACGGCGGACGGCTGGGGCCTGGACAACCTCCGCGTCTACTGGAGCGAAGAGAGCGACCGCGACGCGGACGGCTGGCGAGGCCTCGACGGCGACTGTGATGACTCGGACGCGGCGATCTACCCCGGCGCCACCGAAGATCTGGCCAACGGAAAAGACGACGACTGCGACGGCATCATCGACGGCGGCGGCGCGACCTTGTGGACGGACGCGGCGGCGTGGGAGGCGGAGACCGTCGCCGAGCTCACGGCGATCAACTTTGAGGAGCTGAGCCTCGGCGACACCGTGCTCGACCAGTACAACGCGCTCGGCCTCGACGCCGACGCCGAGCTTCGGGTGGCCAACGACCTCGACGGCGCCGCCCCCCGGGACAGCCAAGGCGCCCAAGCCCTGCGCGCCTCCGTCGAGCTGCGTTTTGAGGAGGTGCAGCCCGCGGTGCTGTTTTACCTGCTCGACGGGCAGGGCAGCTTTGAGGTGGACGGCCTGCTCGACGGCGTGACTCTCTACGGAGTCACTATCGCCGCGAAGGGGGACGACGTGGCCGGGGGTGAGGTCGTCGGCCTCACCTTTGACCTGGGCGTCGACACCCTGATCATCACCGGCCCGGCCGCCGACGTCTGGGGCCTCGATGACTTTACCTTCAACGCCCTGGGCCTCGACGACGCCGACGGCGACGGCTTCACCGAGGCTGAGGGCGACTGCGACGACCACGACGACGAGGTGAGCCCCGACGCGGTGGAGGTGTTCTACGACGGCGTAGACGCCGACTGCTCCGGCGACTCCGACCGCGACGCCGACGGCGACGGCTTCGATCTGGAGCTGGACTGCGACGACGGGGACGACGAGATCAACCCCGACGCTGAGGAGACCTTCTACGACGGCATCGACGCCGACTGCGCGGGCTCGGACTTCGACGCGGACGGCGACGGGCACGACGACCTGGCTTGGGGCGGGGACGACTGCGACGACGCGGACGGCGCGGTGAGCCCCTCCGCCGCCGAGACCTTCTACGACGGCGTAGACGACAACTGTGAGCCCCTGGACGACGACGACAGCGACGGCGACGGCTTCTCCGCCGCGGGTTTCCCCGGCGGGCTCTTGGGCTCCGGCGACTGTGACGACGCCGCCGACGCCGTGAACCCCGACGCAGAGGAGACCTTCTACGACGGCGTTGACGCCGACTGCGACGGCGGCTCGGACTACGACGCCGACGGCGACGGCTTTGAGTCCTTCGCCCACGGCGGCGAAGACTGCCTCGACGACGACCCCACGGCCTACCCCGGCGCCAAAGACACCCTCTACGACGGCATCGACTCCGACTGCGCCGGAGACAGCGACTTTGACGGCGACGGCGACGGCTACGACTCGACCTTGGGCGGGGGCCTCGACTGCGACGACAGCGACGCGGCGATCAGCCCCGACGCCGTCGAGAGTGACCTCAACGACGGCATCGACGAGGACTGCGACGGCACCGACGAGTGGGATCTTGACGGCGACGGCCACCGCCCCCCGGAGCGCGGCGGCGAGGACTGCGACGACGCCGACGCCACGGTGAGCCCCAGCGCCCCGGAGACCTGCTACGACGGCCAAGATCAAGACTGCGACGGCCTCGCCGATGACAACGACTGCGACGGCGACGGCTACGACGCCCTCGCCGCGGGGGGCGACGACTGCGACGATCTCAACGGCGGCGTGAACCCCGGCGCTCGGGACTACGCTTATGACGGCGTCGATCAGGACTGCGACGGCCGAGACGACTACGACGACGACGGCGACGGCCACGCCGTGAGCTGGTACGGGGGAGGGGACTGCGACGACGCGGACGCCACGGTGAACCCTGACGCCGTCGAGGTGTTCTACGACGGTGTCGATCAGGACTGCGACGGGGCCTCAGACTACGACGCCGACGGCGACGGTCAAGACAGCGCGGCGTATGGCGGCGACGACTGCGACGACGACGACGCCACCATCTACCTCGGGGCCTTGGACCTACCCTACGACGGCGTCGATCAGAGCTGTGATGGCAAAGACGCTGAAGACGTAGACGGCGACGGTCACGGAGATGTGGCCCACGGCGGCGATGACTGCGACGACGGCGACGCCACGGTGAGCCCCGGCGCCGCGGAGGTCTTCTACGACGGCGTCGACCAGGACTGCGACGGCGCGTCGGACTACGACGCGGACGGCGACGGCCACGACAGCGACGCCTGGGGCGGCGACGACTGTGACGACGACGACGACCGCAGCTACCCCGGCGCCTCGGAGCGCTGGTACGACGGCGTCGACCAGGGCTGCGACGGCGGCGACGACTACGACCAAGACGGTGACGGCCACGCCGCCGAGGCCTGGGGGGGCGAAGACTGCGACGACACCAAGGCGAGCGTCTCCCCCGACGTGGCCCTCGATGACTGCCGCCGAGGGGATGAAGACTGCGACGGGGAAGAGGACGAGGACTGCGTCGAGGCCCCCGGCGACAGCGGCGGCGATGACACCAGCGCCGACGACACCAGCGGCGGCGGGGACAGCGGCGGCGCCGATGACAGCCGGATGACAGACAGCGGCGGTGAAGACAGCGACCCCGGCGATGACACGGCGATCCTCTCGGACAGCGACGGCGGCGTGAACGACGACACCGCGAGCGGCTTAGACCCCAAAGACGACGGCCGAGGCGGCGGCTGCGGCTGCGCCTCGGCGAGCCGGGGAGAGCTCGGCGGAGGCGCCTTTGGTCTGGTGCTTCTCGCCGCGCTCACGGCCCGCCGTCGCCGCTCCTGAGCGGGAGGGGTCCGCGCCGAGCGCCGCGCCGGGTTACGAAGGCGGCGGAGCAGCCCACGCGGAGGAGACGTGCTCGACCTGATTGAGATCTACGGCGCGAAGACCGTTCATGCGCGAGGGCTTCACGGCGACGAGCGCGCCGATGGACCTGGCGGCGGCCTGCTCTCGGCGCTTTATCATGTCGGCCTCGGCCCGCTCACCGCGCGGCTCGGCGCGAGGCCGTCGCTGCGGTCTTTGGAGCTCCAAGACGTCGACGCGGGCCTCACCCTGCGCCGCGAGGGCGCCGCCGCCCGGGTCACGATGCGCTGGGCGAGCGGAGAGTCCTTGGAGGACCTCATCGAGCTGGCGCCGAACCCCGACGCGCTCGCCGAAGGGGACACGCCGCTCTTTGTGCCCGACCCCTCAAGCCGCGTCACCGACCTCTACGGCGCCTTGGGCGCGCTGGGCCAGGCGCTCTACGTCGTCGAGGACGCCGAGGGCCAGGCGCTCTACGCCGCGGGTCGATACGGCGGAGGCCCCGGCGCGGCGCGGCTCTTCGGGGCCTTGCCTCCGGCTCGTGAGCTCGGCTCCGAGGCCTTCTGCGCCAGAATGGGCGTGCGCGCCCCGTACATCGCCGGGGCGATGGCCGGCGGCATCGCCTCGCCAGAGCTCGTCATCGCCATGTCGAAGGCCGGGCTCATCGGCTTCTTCGGCGCGGGCGGCCTGCCCATCGAGGCCGTGCGGGAGGGCGTGAAGACCATCCTCGACGCCGTCGGCGCCGCGCCCGCGGGCTTCAACCTCCTGCACAACCCCGTCGAGCCCGCCAGCGAAGAGGCCGTCGCCGAGCTCTACGTTCAGTCCGGCGTGCGCTGGGTCTCGGCCTCGGCCTACATGGGCCTCACCCCGGCGATCGTGCGTTACCGCTACGCCGGGATCCGCCGCGGCCCGGACGGCGGCGTCATCTGCCCCAACCGTGTGCTGGCGAAGGTCTCCCGCCCCGAGGTCGCCGAACACTTCATGCGCCCGGCGCCGGGGGATCTCCTCCAGGCCCTCGTGCAGCGCGGCAAGCTGACCCCGGAGGAGGCCGATCTCGCCGTGAGCTGGCCCATGGCCGACGCCATCACCGCCGAGGCCGACTCCGGCGGCCACACCGACCGCCGCCCGCTGCCCGTGCTCGTGCCGATGATGCGCGCTTTGCGGGACCGGGTGAGCGCCTCGCTGGACTACCCCGCCCGGGGCGCCCAGATCTTCATCGGCGCCGCCGGGGGCGTGGCCTCGCCGCGCTCGGTGCTCGCGGCCTTCGCGCTGGGCGCGGACTACGTGCTCACCGGCTCGGTGAACCAGTCGGCCCGTGAGGCGGGCACCTCCGCCGAGGTGAAGGAGCTGCTCGCCGAGGCGGGCATGGCCGACGTCGCCATGGGCCCAGCCCCGGACATGTTTGAGATCGGCGCCCAGGTGCAGGTGCTCTCTCGGGGCACGCTCTACGCCCAGCGCGCGAAGAAGCTCCACGAGCTGTACAAAGAGTACGCCGGCTGGCCGCTTGTGCCCGAGGCCGACCGGCAGCGCGTCGAGCGGCAGATCCTCGGGCGCGGCTTTGACGAGGTCTGGACCGACTGCCAGGCCTACTGGGGCGCCCGGGATCCGAGCCAGGTGGAGCGCGCCCGCACCGACGGTCGCCACAAGATGGCCTTGGTCTTCCGCTGGTACCTCGGCATGACGAGCCGCTGGGCCCGGTCAGGCGAGACGGCGCGGCGCCGCGACTACCAGGTCTGGTGTGGCCCGGCGATGGGCGCGTTCAACGACTGGGCGAAGGGCGGCGCCTTGGGCCCCTTGGCCGGGCGCGGCGTGGTGGAGATCGCCGAGGCGCTCCTGACCGGCGCGAGGATCCTGCACCGGGGTGAGGCCCTGCGCGCCCAAGGCGTGAGCCTGCCCTTAGACCTCGACGCCTGGAGGCCCTGAGTGCACCGCGTCGCCTTCGCCCTGGCCGCGCTCGTCAGCTCCGGCTGCGGGAGCGGAGGTGGCGGCCTGAGCGACGCCGAGCGCCTCTCCCGCGCCCTCGCGCTGCCCCCAGACGCCGTGGAGGAGGCCATCACCTTGTGCGAAGGCATCCGAGACGCGGGCAGCGCCGGGGCCTGCGTCGAGCGGGTCGTGATCGCCCTGGACGGCGCCGAGAAGACGCCGGGCGCCCGCTGCGACCGTGTGCCCAAGGGGGTCTGGCGGGAGGAGTGCTATTTCCAGGCCGCCGAGATCGCCCGCCGCCGCGGTGACACCGACCTCGCCGGGTCGCTCTGCGCCAGGTCGGGCCCCTTCCTCAACGACTGCGGGCAGCACCTCTGGCAGAGCGCGCTCAAGGCGCTGGTGGAGGGCAACGACGACCCCGCCGAGCGCCGGGAGCGCGCCGAGCGGCTCTACCACGTCTGGGAGCCCGTGCTCGGCGAGGGCTCAGACCTCTCCTCTCGATTCTGGCAGCGGTACTACCAGCACCAGCTTGAGCGGGATCCAGTCCTGAGCTTCGATCTCTGCGAGGCCGAGACGGGGGACGACCAGGTGACCTGCCGCAAGAGCGTTGGTCAGCTCTACCTCGGTCGAATCCGGGCGATGGTCGGCTCGCCCCGAGGCCCCGAGACGCTCTGCGCCCTCGGCCCCCAAGGAGTCGTCGCCTTGTCCGCCGCGCCGGGCCTCAACGTGAAGCCCGACCCCGCCTTTGACCGAGTCCTCGCCGGTCAGGTGGACTGGGTGTGCACCCAGGGCCACATGGGGCCGCCGCCGCCGGAGCTGATGGAGTCCGCGGGCCTCTGAGGCCCGTTGGCGCTCAGCCGCCGCTCGCCCAGGCGCCGCCGGGCTCGGGCACAAAGTCTTGGCCGTCAAACCGCAGGCGCTCCACGTCGCGGAGCGCGCCGCCCTCGACGGTGTACACGCACAGGTGCGCCGTGCGGCCCTTCTTGGGCAGGTAGGCGTAGCCCGCCGCGCCGGGGTTGAGGATCGGGATCTCCACCCCTTCGCCCTTGAGCGCCGCGCGAAAGCCGTGGTGCTCATGGCCGTGCACGATGGCGCCGACTCGCCCGGCGTGTTTGAGCAAGAGCGCCTCTAAGGTCGCGGCGTTCTCCAGGTTTCGGGTAGCGGGGCCGTAGGGCTCGCCCCGGCGGTTGCGCAGGGGGTAATGCAACATCACGAACACGAAGCGGCCCCGCAGGCGGTCGTCGCCCAAGAGCGTGTCGAGGCCGTCGAGCTGGCCTTCGTCGATGAAGCCTGAGGAGAGGATCCACTGCGCGCGGCAGACGTCGAGGGCCACGCAGGCGACCTCTTCTCCCAACAAGTGCAGCCTCGGCCAGTCGCCTTTGCCCGTCCACGGGCCAAAACGTTCTTCGATCGTGCGGTTCAAGAAGGTGTCGGGGGTGTAGGTGTCGTGGTTTCCGGGGATGAGGGCGGTCGGCTGGCGGGAAAACAGCGGCGTGAGCAGGGCGGCGGCGGCCTCAAACTCCGCGGGCAAGGCCTGGGCGGTCAGATCGCCGGAGCACAACAAGGCGTCGGGGTTGAGGCGCGTCACGGCGGCGACGGCGGCCTGCTGCGCGGCCTCGGTGAAGTGGCTCGCGCGCCCCATGACGTAGAGGTTGGCGCTGCCCAGAAGGCGCTTGACCGTCAGCTCGCCGAGCTCAGGAGGCCGCATGACGTGAAGATCGGTGAGGTGTGCGACGCGCATTCATGGCTCCTCGCGCCGAGAGGGCGCAAAGATTAGCTATACAGTCTGAGCCCCCCGCGCGAAGGATCCCCCGTGAGTGACGATCCGAGAGAGCTTCTGGACGAGGCCGCCCGTCGGCGACTCTCCTGCCAGGTCATGCCCCGCGCCGGGGTGTGGAGCGCCGCCCAGCTCGTGCGGGTGGATCGCGCCGGGGTGGTGCTCACCGCGCCGGGCCTGCGGCTCTCCGGCGGCGAAGATCTGCGCGTCTGGTTTAAGCTCGACGAGCAGGTCTACTCCTTTGAAGGCTCGGTCTTACGCGCCGGGGTGCCCGTGCCCGAGCGCACCAACGACGGCGTGCTCCTGGGCTTCATCGAAGACTTTCGCCGCGAGCGCGCCGATCACAGCGCCGCCGAGGCCACCCTTCGCGCCGTGATCCTCCCGCCCCAAGGCCGGGGTTTAGAGCTCGTCGGCGGCGTCGCGCGGCTCGTCGAGGTGGGCTTGGAGGGCCTCTCGTTCTCTGTGCCCCAGTCCGAGCCCCTCAAGTTTGTCGAGGGCGGTCGGGTGCGGGTGCTCATCGCCGCCCCCGAGGAGCCCGAGCACCACGCCGACGCCCGGGTAGAGCGCCTCGCCGTAGACGGCCAGCTCGTGCTCTATCGCCTCGTGTTTGAGGGCGTTCGTGGTGACGACGCCTCCGCCCACCTGCGCGCCATCGAGGCCCTTCGGGTGTTCGCGTAGCCCCGCGCCCAACAACGTGGCCTCAGCGCTTGAGAGAGCCCAGGTCGAAGGATTCGACGACGCCCAGCGCCGTGGTTGGCGCCTCCTCGCCGATGTCGCGAGAGAGGTGCACGTCGGCATGTCTGAGGTCGAGATCGAGGCCATCGCGCAGGACAAAGCCTCCGCCCACGGCTTCGACCGTTGGTTTCACCCGCCTGAGGTGCAGGTCGGCGCCCGCATCGGCAAGTCGCGGGTGCTTCGTGGCGCCTCGGCCAGCGCCCGCATCAAGCCCGGCGAGCTGGTGGCCATCGATCTCGCGCCGTCCGGCGCCGAGTTTTATGCCGACGTCGGGCTCACGCTGCACATCGCCGAGCCCAACGCGGCGGAGCCCGAGCTGCTCCAGGTCGCCCGGGAGTGTGCGCGCGGCTGCGTCGGCTACTCAAGCCAGTGGAAGACCGTCGGCGAGATCTTCGTCTTCGCGAAGTCTTGGGCGAACAACCACCGCTACCAGCTCGCCTCAGAGGGCGCGGTCGGCCACGCCATCTTGCCCAAGGCGGGCCTCTTGAGCCTGGGCTTTCCCGGCTCCGCCCACGCCGCGGTGCGCCTGCGCCGCTACCAGGTGCACTTCTTACACCCCGCCCGCATCCGCGGCGCCTGGGCCTTCCGGCCGGTGGTGCGCGGCGACGGCTTGACCGCCTCCTTTGAGGAGATGGTCTACATCGACGGCGACGAGAAGCGCATCTTGGGCCGCGCCAGCCTCAGCGAGGTCGGCACGCTCCCGACGCTCTGAGGCCCGGCGCGCTGAGGCCGGCCCCTAAGGCTTGGCCTTGTGGTTGTAGGCCGAGAGATCGGGCAAGACCGGGTCGCCATCGTAGAGGTGATGGAAGGTCACCCAGGTGCGGCTCACGCGCTTGACGTAGCCCCGGGTCTCGCGGAAGGGGATGGACTCGACGAACTCGTCCGTCGGCAGGTTGCCCTTCTCGCGCAGCCACTTGTCGACGTTGCCTTCTCCGGCGTTGTACCCGGCCATCGAGAGGGGGTTGCCGCCATAGCGCAGCATCAAGAACTGCATGTAGCGCGCGCCGATCTTCGTGTTGATCGCCGGGTCGTTGAGCTGGGCGGTGGTGACCGACATGCCCAGCCAGCCGGCGACCGTGCGCGCCGTGGCGGGCATGAGCTGGGAGAGGCCCCGGGCGCCAGCGTGGGAGACGATCTCTTTGTTGAAGCTCGACTCCTCACGCACCAGCGCGTGGAACATGCGGGGATCCCAGCCATACTCTTTGGCGGCGGCCTTCACCTCGTCCCAGTACAGCTCGGGGTAGGCCTGCACGAGCACCCGCTCTCGCTGGGCGCCCATCACCTCGGGCGGGTGGGTGTCGATGTAGGCCCGAAGGCGCTCATGGGCGAAGAGGATGTCGCCTTGATCCCACTGAATGCTCGTGATGAACGCGAACTCCGCCGGGGTGTAGGCCGACTCGTCGAGCCGCGTCAGCTCGGCCAAGGCCTCCCGGGTGAGCCCGAGCTGGGCCAAGGCGAGGCCCGCCGCGATGTGGGGGTCTTTCAAGAACTCCTCCCGCACCACCCACGGCGTCTTTTTGCCCTTGGGCGGGTCGGGGAGCTTGGCCCAGGCGCCGGGGTCGAGCTCTTTGAGCCGGGCGGCGGCGAGGAGCGTGTACCAGTTGTGGGGGTGCTGCTCCACGAAGCGCTGGAGCAGGCGCGCGGCCTCCTCCTTCCGTTTGGGGTCGGTGGTGAGGGTGTGGGGGGCGTTCACGTCGGGCCAAGCCCGCCAGCGCGCCGCCCAGTACAGGCAGGCCTGGACGTGGGTGGCGTCGGCGGTGATCGGCACCTCCCAGGCGCCCTTCTCGGCCCACTGAATCGCCTCGTCGGTCTTGCCCGCGCGGTAAGCGCCCCAGGCCAGGCGCCAGAAGCTCTCCGCGGCCATGTCGCCGTCAGGCACCTTCTTCACACCTTCAGCCCACAAGGTCCGCGCGGCCTCGGGGTCGCCCGCCTCTTGGAGGCCGATGCCGCCCAAGGCGTAGCCGTCATCGGCGTAGCTGTGGGTGGGGTAGAGCTTGGGGATCTCGGCGAAGAGCCGCGCCGCCTCAGCCCAGGCCTTCTTGCGCTCCTGCGCTTTGCCCGCGATGTACAGCGCCTTCGCGCCGCGGTCGTCGTCGAAGCCTTTACACTTCGTCCCGGCGGGGCCCAGCACGTCGGCGGCTTCAGTGAGCCGGTTGAGCTTAAACAACGAGCGGCCGTAGGCGTACCACAGGCGGCAGGCGTCCGCGCTGGGAGCGGTCACCTTGGGCAAGAGCGGCTGCAGCAGGGTCACCGAGCCCTGGAAGTTGTTCGCCACCATCAGGCGGTCCCCGCGCACCGCCGACTCCTGCCAGGTGGCGGCGGTGGGGTACTCCTTGAGCGCGGTCTCGGCCTGTTTTCCGGCGTCCGTCGTCGGGTAATACGCCCAGATGCGGCGATAGAGCGGGTAAGCCGCTGGGGAGCCCTTCCCGGCCTGCTGGGCGAGGTTGAGCAGCGCCCACTCCGAGCCTTCAGCGGGGTCGGGCCGGGCGGCGAGCTGCTCGTAGAGCGCCTTGGAGGCGGCGGTGTTGCCCGCGTACCGCAGCGCCGAGGCCCGCGCGAGCATCGCCCGAGGCCAGAGCTGGGCGTCGGCGGGGAAGGTCTCCAGCGCCTTCGCCGCCTCGACGTGGCGCCCGTCGGCGCTGTAGAGCTCGGCCAAGGTGAGCGCCTTGTAGGTCGGCGGGGCGTGCTCGGCCTTCTCGACCATGGCCGTGAACTTCACCGCCTCGCTGGCCTTGCCCGCGCGCAAGAGCGACCAGGCCATCAAGAAGCCGTGGTCACCGACGGCGTGGCCAGGGATCTTGGACTTGTCGAGGGCGGCCAGCAAGGTCGCGGCCTCGCTGTGTTTACGCCCGGCGAGGGCCTCTTTGAGCGCCTTGTCCATGGGGAAGGGCGGCGAGAGGTAGGTCAACGCCAGCTCAACCGACGCGGGCTTGTCGGGGTTCGGCGCGGGCTCTAAGGCCAAGGCGAGGCCGGTGAGCAGGAGGAACGGGACGATCAGGCGGCGCATGGGCGGGCTCTCGTGGCGGCGGCGGTCGGGCGGTCGGGCAGGCGGGCAGAGCGGCAGGCCACCTGCTTAACACCACAAGCCGGGGCCCTGTGCCACTTTACATGTCAAGACCGGAAGTCCACCGTTCTGATGGGGATCTCGCCCCGTACCCCGCCTCCTTCTCAGGCCGCGAACTGCCGCTCGACCAGGCGCCGATAGAGCCCCTCCTGATGCACCAGCGCGTCGTGAGAGCCCTGCTGCACGGCCCGCCCGCCGTCGATGACGACGACCCGATCCGCCTCTTTGACCGTGGAGAGCCGGTGGGCGATGACCAGGGTGGTGCGGCCGACCATCAGCCGCTCCAGGGCCTCTTGCACGAGGTGCTCAGACTCGGAGTCCAGCGCCGAGGTGGCCTCATCGAGCACCAACACCCGAGGATCCTTGAGGATCGCCCGCGCGATGGCCACGCGCTGCTTCTGCCCGCCGCTCAGGCGCACGCCGCGCTCACCGACGAGGGTGCCGTAGCCCTCGGGGAACGACAGGATGAAGTCGTGGGCGTTCGCGGCCTTCGCCGCGGCCTCGACCTCGGCGTCGCTCGCGTCTTGGCGGCCATAGCGGATGTTCTCGGCGATGGTCGTGGCGAAGAGGATCGGCTCTTGGGAGACGACGCCGACCCGCTCCCGGAGCCAGCTCACGTCGAGGTCGGGGTAGGGGACACCATCGAGGGTGATCTGCCCGCCTTGGGGGTCGTAAAACCGGCTCAGGAGCGCGGCGACGGTGGACTTTCCGCCGCCGGAGGGCCCGACCAAGGCCACGACCTCCCCCGGGCGCAGGCTGAGGCTCAGCCCTTGGAGCACGGGGTGGTCAGCGCGGCTGGGGTAAGCGAACTGCACGTTCGTCAGCTCGATCTGGCCTTGCACGTCCGGCACCCGCCCGCCGCCCGAGCGCACCGTCGGCGAGCGGTCGAGGAGCTCAAACACCCG
>JAKLKE010000559.1 GCA_023150775.1 Myxococcota bacterium | reverse complement strand
CGGGGCCACCTGGCGCACCTCGGCCTCTAGACGCTCGATGCGCTCTTGGAGCGGCAAGGTCGGCGGCAGCTCCAGGAGGCGGAGCAACAGCTCACGCCAGGGGTAAAACGGCGTGCGCTGCTCGTAGGTGTAGCAGGCGCCCTCGACGACATGAACGCCGCGCCCCCGGGCCTCGACGGCCAAGGCCTCGGACAAGCTCGACTTTCCGACGCCGGCCTCTCCGACGAGCAGCGTCGCCGCGCCGCCGCCGCCCAAGGCCGCGCCCAAGGCCCGCCGAAGCAGGCTTCGCGCCGCCTGACGCCCGACGAGCTCCGGCACCACCCGCGCCCGCTCGCTGCTGTGCGCCGAGAGCACGGGCAGGGTGAGCACAGGATGATCGATGCCTTTGAGGGTTCTCGCCGTGGGCTCCCCCAAGGCGAAGTCTCTGGCGACGGCGCGGGCCGTGGCGGCGTCGACGAGCACGCCGCGCTCACACAAGGTCATCAGCCGGGCGGCGACGTGGGCCACCTCGCCCAGGGTGGTGTAGCCCCGGCGCCCACCTCCGCCGATGATGCCGCAGTACGCGGGCCCCGTGGCCACGCCCACGCGCACGTCGCGCACCCCGGCGAGGCTCTCCGCGCCCTGCAAGATGGCCCAGGCGAAGCGGGTCGCCATGAGCTCCTGGTGCTCCACGGCGCTCGGCGCCCCGAACACCACAAAGATCACGTTGCCTTTGTCGGTGAAGTCGGTCTGGGCCAAGAAGCCGCCGAAGCGTAGGCTCTCGCGCTGGGCCAGCTCATAGAAGGCGCGCAGCTCGGCCAGACGCTCGATGAGCGGCCCGGGGGCGCCCTCCAGGTCAAACTTGAGGAAGACGCAGGTGACCCCCCGCAGCTCAGCGATGAGCTCGTCGCGCTCGTGGGTGAGGCGGCGGGCGAGGAAGGGGTGCAAGAGGCGCGGCGCGAGCCCGGCGTGGGGCGGGATGGCCCGGGCGTGGGTCGGCGCCGGGGCCGCGGGCGTGGGGCTGAGGATCGACACGTCGTCGAAGGTGCGCTGAACCCAGGCCGGGGGCAGGTGCCGGGCCACGGCGATGTCCACGACCACCTCGCCCCCCGACGCGCGCTTCTCCGCGCGCACCGCCGCCGCCACGGGCTCACCGACCAACAAGGGGTGCAGCCAGAGGTCGGCCACGCCCAAGATGAGCCGGTGGACCTCACCCATGGACACCCCAAACTTGCAGCGAAGCTCCAAGGACTCCGTGGGCGTCTGCACCGCGCGGGTGGTCTCGGCGAAGGCCGCGAGGCGCCGGGCGGTCTCGGCGACGCGCTGGGCCAAGGTGGCGTCGGGCTCGTCGATGCCTTGGGGAAAACAGGCGAGGATCGCGTCTCCAGCGAACTGATAGACCACCCCGCCCGCGGCGTGAATCACCCGCACGCTGCCTTCAGACCACGCCCGCAGCGCCCGCTGTAAGGTGTCGAGGCCTTGGGGCCCCCGGTGGGTGAGGTCGGCGACAAAACGGGTGGAGTGCTGGAGGTCGGCGAGGATGAGCCCCGCGCGCATCCCCTGCGCCTCACGCTCCCGCCCAAAGGCGAGATCGGCGAGCGCGAGGCTCGGCACATACGCGGAGAGCAAAACGACGCCGTCTCTGTCGTCCGAGGTCGAAGACAGCAGGAGATC
Organism: Myxococcota bacterium; assembly: GCA_023150775.1. Classification (GTDB taxonomy): domain Bacteria; phylum Myxococcota_A; class UBA796; order UBA796; family CAJQPC01; genus JADKFE01. Next base: position 1,623 of record JAKLKE010000559.1, on the reverse strand, counting down.
CGGGTCACTCAGAGATGACGTGGCCACCAGAAAGTCCGCGACGAGTTCGCTCCGCAGCTCATTGCGGAGCCTGGCGCAACGCGCCAAGAGATCAGGATATCATCAAGGGACACTCTGAGTAAAACGATCCAGCTCAGAGATCGGCGTCAATGGACCGGGCAGGAGCAGACGATGTTGAACGCAGATCAGCCCTTCGCGAGCGCCTTCTTGTGGCTCGCCTCGTTCAGCTTCTTGCTCGTCTATGGGCTGCCCCTCGCCCTCGTGCCCCTGCGCTGGGCGCGGTGGTTTCAGTGGAGACTGCCGGCGGAGCTGAAGAGCGACGAGGAGAACCAGCTCCCACAGCTCGCCGAGTACTTCGGGCGCTGCACCGGAGCGCTGGCGATCACCATCACGCTCTTCGCGATGCGCGCGGCGAGTGATCCCGCGGCGCATCCTTATGTGCTGGAGATCATCTTTATCGCTTGTCTCGGCATGACCCTGGTTCATGTCTATGGCGCCCTGCGGCAGATTCAGCCGTGGACAGAGAACGCCGAGATCCTCCTGTATGCGGCGATGACCGGCCTCGCGGCGGGCGCGTGGAGCACCCTGCCCTGAGCGCGGCGCGCTCGGCGCGGCACCTGCGGTACACTGATGAGATGAAGCGACCCTACTCCCCTCAAGGATTGGTTTGGTGTTGGGGAGCGTGCGCCGCGATGTGGGCCTCGTGAACCCGCTCTCGACACGACGGCTGCTCGCGGCCTTGGAGGCGCTCAGCGCGCCGCCGGGCGCCCGACTCGCCCGGGTGTTGGAGGCCTTGGGGCTGGGCCTCACCGACGCTTACCTCGTGGCCTGGCCCGGCGACGCCCAAGGCCGGGTGCTCGCCGCGACCCGCCCGGTCTTGAGGGCGCCGCGCCTGCAGGCCGCCGCCTTAGACAGCGCCCACGCCGGGGAGATCGTGCCTCTGAGCCCCGAGGCCCTCGTCGAGGCCTTGGGCAGCCCGCCGCCAGGGGTCGGCCTGCTCACCGCCGTGCGTGGGGCGTCCGACCGCCTGTTTCTGTTCTTCTGCCCCGACGACGGCGCCGTCGCCGCGCGCCAAGAGCGCCTGAGCGAGCTGTGGTCCTTGTGGTCGCAGCTCGCCTCGGGAATGCCCGACTCCACCGGGGTTGAGCTCGGCCAGCACGACGACGACACGAGCGCCGGGCCGCTCTCTGAAGAGCTCCTGCTCAGCCGCGCCAACCTCACCGCGCTCATCGAGAGCAGCGAGGACATGTTCTGGTCAGTGGACAGCGATCTGCGCCTCGTGGCGTTTAACCAGGCCTTCGCCCAGAACTACAGCGCGGCGTTCAACGTCGGCTGCTCCATCGGGCAGTCGGCCTTAGAGCTCCTGCCCGTGAGCCAGCGCCACCACTGGCGCCAGCTCTACCGCTACGCGCTCTCCGGCCAACGTTTCTCCGCTGAAGACAGCCTGCCCAAACGGGGCGACGGCGTCTCCACGGTGTTTGAGATGTCGCTCAACCCCATCCTCACCGACGGGCAGGTGACCGGCGTGGCCGTGCACAGCCGCGACGTCACCGAGCGCCACGCCGCCGCCGAGGCCATGCGCGCCGCCCGAGACGCCGCGGAGTCCGCCAACCGCGCCAAGAG
>JAKLKE010000558.1:3032-3276 GCA_023150775.1 Myxococcota bacterium | reverse complement strand
GGCAAACGGTACGTCGTCGGCGCCGCCGCCGAGGCCCCCATGCGCGCCTTCAAGCCCGCCAACAAGAAGTGCACCCCCGATGAGGGCGCCTGGAGCGTCATCGTCTCCGAGGAGCCCGTGAAGGGCGCAGACGGCGTGAACGCCCTGTACGACGTCGTCGCGAAGCAGTGGGCCGACAAGGGCTACACCGTCAAGCGTAAGGACGAGAAGCCCGGCGCGCTGAACTAAGCGCCACGAGGCGGGT
>JAKLKE010000558.1:0-3022 GCA_023150775.1 Myxococcota bacterium | reverse complement strand
CTCGGCCTCTTCCTTTTGAGGGATCCGCCTACCCCGCCCCGCCCCAGCCGCCCTTGAAGCCGAACACTGGCAGCACGGGCAGGCCGTAGCCGTAGAGGGTGTCGCGGTCGTCTACGCCGGTGATCACGGGCTCGGCGACGCGGCGGTTGGTGACGTTCTGCACGTCGAGGTAGAGCTCCCCGGTGACGCTGCGGGCGTCTAAGGCCCAGGCGACCTTGAGGTCGAGGGCGCGGTAGGGCTGAAGGCGGCCCTGGGGGGAGATCACCAGGGGCTCCTCGATCATGGTGAGCAGGTCGTAGGCCGTCTGATCGTCGCGGTTCCAGGCGTAGCCCGAGCCCAGGCGACCGCGGGCGGCGAAGGACCACTGGCCGGGCAGGTCGAGGGCGACCACCGCCAAGGCGTAGAGCGGCTGATCGTAGATGTGGGGGCTGAAGGCCTGGCCGGGCTCGTCGCGGCGAAAGCTGCGGGTCCAGCTCGCCGTGGTCCAGCCGCTCACCGGGCCTCGGGTGAACCGCACCAAGGACTCGACGCCGTAAGCGAGGCCCTGGCCCTCGACCAAGGAGCCGTCGTCCTCAAACACGGCGAGGTGGTCCATTCGGCGCCAGTAGCCGTCGAGCTCGGCGCTCAGGGCCCCGCCGGTCCAGCGCAGGCCGCCGCCGCCGCCGTAGCTGCGCTCCAGATCGAGGTAGCGCCCATCGGGCCAGGCCGCGAGCAGCTCCATCGGCGGGGCCTGGTGGTTCAGCCCGGCGTGGCCGACGAGCTCAAGTCCGGGCACGGGCAGCGGCGCGAAGCCCTGCACCCTCGGGCTCAGGCCCAGCTTGAGGCGCTGATCTTGGGCGGCCCAGGTGTCGAGGCGCAGGCCAAACACCACCCGACGCGCCTCGCCCACCCGGAGCTGGGCGTAGGGGTCAAAGGACAGGGCCGTGAGCGGGGCCTCGACGCCGGAGACCTTGAGCGCGAGGTCGGTCCACAAGGCGTCGACGCCGACCTGGGCCGCCCAAGGCCGGGCGTCGTCGGTGTCGAGCTGGGCGCGGCCGCCGAGGAGTAAGGTCTCCCGCTCATCGGTGACGTCTTCATAGGACAAGGCGCGGCGATCTCGGGCGACGAAGGGCGTGAGCCGCAGCGTAGACGCGCCGGGGTTCAGCTCCACCCGTCCATGCAGCCGGCTGGTGCTGATGTTCACCAGGGCCGTGTCGCCCTCATCGTCTGAGGGCACCTCGACCTGATCCCGAAAGCCCATCCAGAACAGGCCGACCTGCTCCCGGTCGAGCTTCACCTGACCGTCGATGAAGCGCGGCGCGATGGCGGCCTGCTCTTCGCTGAGCACCCGGGCCAGCACGCGGTCGATGTAGGAGCGCCGGGCGGCGACGGCGAGGCCGGTCTTGGGGCCCAAAGGCGCCTGCACGAAGGCCCCGGCGTAGAGGAGATCCGCCCCGGCCTCGACCTTGAGCGCGGACGGCACGGTCTTCGTCTGGATGTCGACGGCCCCGGCCGTGGCCCGGCCAACCCGCGCGCCGTAGCCGCCGGGGAAAAACTCGACGGTGTCGATGAGCGCCGGGTGAACCACGGAGCTGAAGCCCCCGAGGTGGTACACCAGCGGCACGGGCACGCCGTCGATCAACATCGCGGTCTGGTCGGGGTCGCCGCCGCGCACGAGGAGCCAGCCCGAGTCGAACGGCGTGCGCACCACGCCGGGGAGGTTCACCAGCGCCCGCACCGGGTCGCCCAGGGTGCCGGGCGTCGTGCGCACCTCTTCAGCGCTCACCGTGCGTACGACCGCCTGGGGGCTGCGGCGGCGGTACACCCCCACCGCGGCCTCCTCCTCAGCGGGGGCGTCTACGCGGAGGTCAAGCTCGACGAGCTTGCCGTCCTCCAAGGTGACCTCGACGGGGGCGAGGCTCCAGGCGGTGGACTCCAGGCGCACCACGACGGGGCCCGGGGGCCGCTCCCGCAGCGCCACCTCCCCCGCGGCGTCGGTGACCACCCGCTCCTCGCCCACAAACAGCGCCTCACCGGCCAAGACCGCGCCGTCAGGCCCCATGAGCCGCAGGCGCAGCCCCACCGGCGGCGGGGTGAAGGTGAGCTGAAACGGCACCTCGACGGCGATGGCGAGGCGGCCGTCTCGGGCGGGCTCAAAGCGGGCGGCGAGCACCAGAGGCTCAGAGAGCTCGATGAACGGCGCCTGGCCGTAGACCGGCGTGGCCTCCTCAACCACCCCCTCGGCGCTGATGAGCAAGAGCCACTCCACCGTCGCCGCCTCATAGGGCGGGCCGCCGGGCCAAGGCAGCTCCAGAGGCGTGAGCAGGCGCGGCGGGGTGATGCCCTCGGGCTCGGGCGCCTCCTCCTCCGGCGCCTGGGCCCCGCCCCAGCCCTCTTGGGCGGAGACGACGGCCACAGACCAGAAGAGGAGGAGGAGCGCGCTCACCCGCCAACCGTAGCACAAGCCGAGGCCGGGCTCTTAACGGAGCTGACCGCCCGAGCGGGTGAGGCTGAGCCCCGGGCCTTGGCAGCCGACGAGGCCGACCGGGTGGCGCACGCCGAGCACCAGCTCACACTCCGGGCAGCCCACGGCGAAGCGAAGCGCGCCGTCAGGCTCGTGGTGAACGATCGCCTCGCCAAAAAGCCGCCCGTCCACCAAGGCCGCCACGGTCTCGACCTGGGCCAGGCCCTCGCCGCGCAGGGTCACCAGGCCGAGCTGCCCCTGGGCCTCGGAGAGCGCCGCCTCACGCACCTCGGGGCAGGCCGACCGGGCGGCGGCCTCGGCCTCAGGGGGCAAGACCCGCCCGCTCGGCGCCTCCCGAAACTGGGTGAACAGCCGGGCCTCGGGCGCCGGGGCGCAGCGACAGGCCGAGAAGAAGGTCAAGATCACCAGGAAGAGCGGGCGCATCTCCGCTGTTTAACCGGGCTCTGGCGCCGTCGTTGGGTTACAGCGGTGGCCGTCCAGATCGCCCCATCCTCGCTTGCCGGACATCACCTGGTCGGCCCCGCCTCACCTCAGCATGAGCCCCCATGCGTCGGCTCG
>JAKLKE010000557.1 GCA_023150775.1 Myxococcota bacterium | reverse complement strand
GCGGCGTCGGGGTGGCCGAGGTCAAGGGCCTCGCGGCTCGCCTTGAGCCAGGGCTCGGCCCTGCCCTCTTCAGCCACCCGCAGCGCCTCGGCGAGGGCGAGCACCCGGCGCTCCAAGGCCGTCGTCGGCGGGGTCTCGGCCTGGGGCAGGCCCGCGCGCTGGAGCAGGCTCGGCGGGATGGTGAGCGCGAGGCCAGGCAAAGACGCGGCGTGCTCGGCGAGGCGGGCGCCCTCATCGGCCAGGGGGTCCAAGCTCGGCGGCGGGGGCGGCGGCGTGCCGAGGCTCGACAGCGCGGCGCGTAGGCGAACGGCCTCGGGCTCTAAGCCCAAGAGCGCGGCCTCCCGGGCGGGGTCGGGCACGCCGGCCTCGGCCAAGGCGGCGGCGGCCTCGGCCCAGTCTTGGCAGCGGGCGTGCAGGCTCACCCAGCCGGGGGTGGGCAAGGCCGCGTCGAGGAGCAGGCCGGGGCCGTTCACCCGACCCTCCGCCATCGCCCAGCGCACCCGATGCAGCCTGCGCGCGCGGTCGACGGCGGTCCAGCACACCCCGGCGGAGGCGGCCCGGGCGGCGCGCTGCAGGGATCGGTAGTGGCGGCTGGCGTCCTCAAACACCACCATGGACTCTTGCCCGGCGCTGTGCAGGGCGCCGACGAGGCCCTCACCGTCCCAGCGCGCCGTGGAGTCGGGCCCCAGCGCCTTGACCCCCGAGAGCGCGAAGCCCGGCGTGAGCCGTGGGCAAGGCAAGACGTGGCTGATCCAGTCGAAGAAGTCCGGGGCCTGGGCGCGCATCGCCGCCGCCACCTCACCCTCGGCCCACAACACGAGCTTGAGCCGGCGCTCGCTCACGAGCGGCCGGTTGTAGTTGAGCCAGAGGATGTCTTCAGGCACCACCCGCAACAGCGCCACGCTAGCCGGGGCCAAGGCCGCGAGCTCCGGCGCGCGCAGGCGCACCTGCACCTCGCCCAGCTCCACGAGCAGGCGGCAGAGCGCCGGACGTAAGCCCGCCGGGCTCGCCTGGGCGACGAGCACCATCACCTGACGATCGGCCAGCTTGAGCGGCCGGATCAGGCGGTCGAGCCAGCCTTTCTCGGGGGAAGCTGGACTCGGCGGAGCGTCAAGAGCGGGTGGGGAAAGTACCATTCGCTTCCGTTGGGGTAGGGGAGCAGGCACCACTGCTCTAAGAGCGCCTCGATGGCCTCGTCATCGGGCAATAGCCGCTCTGGGTCTTGCATGACCTCAATGAGCAGCTCGATGTGTCGTTTGTTGAGGCCCATCTCCATGACGTTGCGGCGCTCGTCGATGGCGTCGTTGACGATCTCCTGGGGGGCGACGGCGGCGCCGTGATCCCAGGCGCGCTCGGCGACCATCCGGACAAAACGCACGAAGTCCCGGGCGCGACCGCCGCTGCACCACGCGAGATGCCGCAGGTGGGGCTCGGAGATGCAGTCCGCCGCGCGGCTGAGCCCTGTGGGCGCGGCCAGGTCCTCCACCCGGCGGCGGAAGACGTCGAGCAAGAAGTCGATGCCGTCGCCTTCGCGGTGGGGGTCGTGGCGGTCGATGACCGGCGCGTTGGCGAGCACCTTGGGCTCAAAGCGCCGCACCTGGGCCGCGAGGCCCTTGCGCCGCAGCACCAGGGGCGCGGTGAGCACCGTCGCGCAGGAGAGGCTGCCCAAGACCGTGCTCTCGACGAAGAGCGAGCGGGTCGTCTCGGCGACCTTGATGCGGTCGAGGCCGTCTACCAACAACAAGAGCCGCCGGTACTGGTGCTGAATCGTGCCGATGAGCATGTTCACCGCGCCGAGCATCTCTTGAACGCGCTCGTCTTGGTCGGGCAGGCTCTTGCGGCCGCTCACGCCGATCTTGAAGTCCCAGCGGGAGGAGCGGGCGACCTCACCGATGGCCTTCACCCCGGCCTCCGCCGCCGCGCCCGCCAGCACGCCGACGGGGCCCCCGGCGAAGACGAGCAGGCTCGACGCCAGCCGCGCCAGATCGACGCTGGCGCCGCCGCTTGTGTCGCCCTGCGGCGCGGTGAACCGAGCGGCGGCGCGCTCCAAGTCGCGCAGATCGTCCTTGGACCAGACATGGCCAAAGCGGGCCTCGGCGGCGCGGTACACGGCGAGGCCGATCAGGAGCAGCACCTCCCAGGTCTGCACATGCTGCAGCGCGTTCGGGTCGCCGACGCCCTCCTCAAAGTGCCGCCAGAGGTCCAAGAACACGACGACGTGGTCCTCGCTGCGCTCCTCGGCCACACGCAGAAGCTCCGTCGTCTTGCCCGTGCCGACGGTGCCCATTACCAGGTACCGCTTCTCGCCGAAGGGCCGCTTGAGCCCGGCGGAGATCGAGGGGATCGGGCTCCAGCGCCGGTCAGCGCGCCACTGGCCCTTGTGGGCGGGCTCGTCGGGATCGAAGCGCCGGTACAGCGCCTCCCAGATGTCTTTGGGCTCGGGCATGGCGCGATTCTAAGGCAGAGGCCCGGCGGGCGCCAGGGGGGCGGGATCAGCCCCCCAACAGCCACCGCTGCAGCGCCACCACGGCGAGGCTGTGGTTCACCGCGCCGCTCCGCAGGAGCTCCGCCACCTCACCCACCGGCCGCAGCTCCACCTTGAGGTCTGCCTCTCCTGGGCCGAGCTGGGGCGGGCCGAGGCGTCGAAGCCCCTCGGCCAGAAACAGGTGGGTGCGGTTGTTCTGAATCGCGGGGTTGGACCACACCCAGCCGAGGCTGCGCCAGACGCCCTCGCCGTAGCCGGTCTCCTCCAGGAGCTCCCGGGCGGCGGCGGCGGCGGGGGCCTCGCCGGGGTCTACGCAGCCGCCGGGGATCTCCAAGGTCTCGGCGTCGATGCCGTGGCGGCGCTGGCGGACGAGGATCAGCTCGGCGTCTTGGGTGACGCCCACGACGTTCACCCAGTCGGGGATCTCCAAGCGCAAGTACTCCCGCGCCCCTTCAGACGTCTCGACGGGGCTACCGACGACACGCAGGATGGCGTGCTCAAAGATCACCCGGCGGGCGGGGGGCGCGCTCACTCGCGCTTCTTCGTGGTCGGCGAGGACGGGTACGAGGGCGGAGGCTTGCTGTCGGTGACGCCCAAGTGCGCGTCGGTGGTGCGGCCGCCTTGTAAGAAGCCCGAGGCGCGGAGCAGCTCACGGAAGCTCGCCTCGTTGTCGCCGCTGGCCGTGGCGTCGCTGTGGTCGCCATGCAGGCTCGCCTTGAGCTCGATGGCCTTGTTCAGCGCGTGGTTCGCCGAGCGGAGCTGGGAGGCGAAGGCCGCGAGCACCGCCTCACGCCACAAGA
>JAKLKE010000556.1:258-3323 GCA_023150775.1 Myxococcota bacterium | reverse complement strand
GTTCGCCAACACGCCGATGCGGTAACCGTGCAGAGTGGCGAAGCCGGTCACCAAGGTTTTTCCGTACTCGGGCTTAAAGTCCAAGAAGCGGCTGCCGTCCACCATTCGGGCGATGACCTCCCGGGCGGCGAAGGGGCGGCGAAAATCTGGGGGCACCACGCCGAGGAGCTCGTCGGGGTCGTAATACGGCGCCTCGACGGGGCCGGGCTCGGGGCCCTCTTTTTGCCAGCGTAATGCGCCCACCAGATCACGGCCGATGCGGATGGCGTCGAGCTCATCCTCCGCCAAGAAGTCGCTCACGCCGCTCACCCGGCTGTGCATCGCCGCGCCGCCCAGCGCCTCCTCGTCTACCTCTTCGCCCGTGGCCATCTTGACCAAGGGCGGCCCGGCCAGAAACACCTTGGCGCCGTCTTTGACGAACACGGCGTAGTCGCTCATGCCGGGGATGTAGGCGCCGCCCGCCGTGGACGAGCCAAACACGAGGCAGATGGTGGGGATCCGCGCCTTGGAGCGCCGGGTGATGTCGCGGAAGCCCTCGCCGCCGGGGATAAAGATGCGCGACTGGTTGGGGAGGTCGGCGCCGCCGGACTCGATCAAGGAGACGCTGGGGAGGTGGTTCTCGGCGGCGATCTCGGCCAGACGTTTGGTCTTGATCACGCCGATCTCGTTCACCGAGCCCCCGGCGACGGTGGACTCGTTGGCGAAGATCATACACTCCACGCCGTTGATGACGCCGACGCCGCCGACGATGCCCGCCCCGGCGGTGATGAGGTCTACGTCACGACCGGCGAGCGGCGCCACCTCCATAAAGTAGGAGTCGGGGTCGAGCAGGCGCTCGATGCGCTCTCGGGGCAAGAGCTTGCCGCGCTCAATGTGGCGCTGGTTGTAGACCGCCCCGCCGCCCTCGCGGCTCTTCTGGAGCTCCTCGTTGAGGCGCTCGACCCCTTGAAGGTTCGCCGCGTAGTTCTCGCGAAACTCGGGGCTCTTCGTGTCGATGTGGGAGACGAGGCGCAACATCAGGCGATCCCCAAGAGCGCCCGGGCCTCGGTGGGGCTGGCGACCTTGCGCCCGGCGTCCTGAGCCACCTTGACCAAGGCCTCGATGAGCGCGCCGTTGCCGTGGGCCTTCCCGCCGTCGGGCAGGTAAAACGTGTCCTCTAGACCCGTGCGCAGGTGGCCCCCGCGCTCGGCGGCGGCGCGGTGCAGCGGCCAGACGTCCTCACGGCCAATGGCGATGACCTGCCAGCGGGCGCGAGGCGGCAGCTCATCGATGAGCAAAGGCAGCCACGAGGGCTTCGCGGGCATCCCCGAGGCCACGCCCATCACGAAGGAGACGCTCGGCGCGTCGCCCAGGAGCCCGACCTGCTGGTAGAGCGGGATCGAGCGCACGATGCCGGTGTCAAAACACTCACACTCGGGCAGGATGTTCAGCGCCTTCATCTCGGTGACGAAGGCCTCGACCTTCTCGACGGGGTTGTCGAACACCATCGGCGGCCAGGCCCAGGCGCCGCCGCTGCGGGTCTTGAGGTAGTTGAGCGTCCCGGCGTTGAGCGCGGCGAGCTCGGGGCGGCCCCGGCGTAAGCAGGCGATGGGCCCGGAGAGCTCGGGGCCGAGCACACCGGTGGAGAAGTTGAGCAGCACGCCGGGGCAGGCGGCGCGGATGGCGTCCGCGATGGCCCCGGCGACCTCTGGGTCCCAAGAGGGCAAATGCCCCAAGCCCGGGGTCTGGTCGCGGAAGTGCAGGTGCAGGATCGACGCCCCGGCGTCCACGGCCTCTTTGGCCTGGGCCGCCATCTCTTCAGGGGTCACCGGGACGGGGTGCTGCTTGGGGTTCGTGAGCACGCCGGTGAGCGCGCAGGTGACCAGCGCGAGGTCTGCGGAGGGGAGGGCGGACATGGGGGCTCCGGGCCGTTGTAGTCGTTGACTACATTCCCCCTTATCCTGCCAGATCAGGCGCCGAGAGTCACCGCAAGACGGGGAAGGCCGGGGCCTTCACCTTGGGGCAGGGGATGGCGCCGAAGAACTCGGCCTCGCGGCGCTCCACCTCGCCGCTGGCGTCGATGATGCCGCCGGGGCTCAACAAGGGCTCGGCGAAGCCAAGCTCCCACACGTCCGCCGCTTTGCCATCGGTGCGCTCGGCGGCGTAGGCGTAGAGCGGGCCGCCGCGCTCGGAGCGCAGAAAGATCGGGCCGACGCCGTCGGCGTCGACGTGCTGCAGCGGCGCGCGGGTGCGCACCCACACCCAGCCGGGCTGATCGGGGACGTAGCCCTCAAAGCCCTGGCCCGGGCTGTGGCGCAGGCGGCCGACCAGCGCGCCGGGGGCGACGGGGCCGACGTAGAAGGTGCCGTAGCGGCGGCCGGTGTCTTCATCGAGGCAGGTGAGGCTAGAGGGGCTGAGGTCGCGCAGATCCGCCAGGGGGCTCACCACACGCTCGTCGCCGCGCACCAAGACGGGGAGCAGGATGCCCACCTGGGCGTCATAGCGGCGCTCGCCCTCGTTGCGGGGCCGCAAGACCCAGTACCAGCCGGGCCGCGCCAAGGCGTCCGCACGAAACAGCCCACCGTCTACGCCGCCGCTGCGCCACTCCATGACTCACTCCTCGGGGATGGACATCGCGCTTATCGGGTTCTGCGCCCAAGCGGCAGGGGGCGCGGAGGAGGCGCTGAGCGTTGGGTTGCCCACGGCCCGGGCCAGGGCCCGCACGAAGAGGCGTGAGCGGGCGTCTTGGGGCATCCCGCCGAGGCTTGAGCCCCGGGTGATGAACGGCTCAAAGAGCATCCAGCCCAAGGCGGCGGCCTCGCCCAAGGCGACGGAGGCCGCGAGATCGTCGTCTAAGGGCTCGCCGTGGAGCTGGCGCACGAGCGGCGTCATCGAGGCGACGGGGAGCTGGTGCAGGTCACCCCGGGTCAGGGCGTGGGCGATCACCCCGGCGATCCAGCGCTCGCGCAGGAGCACGTCGAGGCCGGAGGCCAAGGCCGCCTCAAAGTCGTCGGCGGCGCGGGCGGCGATCACCTCGCCGGTCTCGCGGAAGACCTGGCGCAGAACGGCGAGCACCAGGGCGTCTT
>JAKLKE010000556.1:0-248 GCA_023150775.1 Myxococcota bacterium | reverse complement strand
CGATCTCGCGCACCGAGACCTCCCCCGGGGGCCGCTCCCGGAAGAGCTCGGCGGCGGCGGCGCGCAGCCGCGCGCGGGTCTCGTCTGCGGGCACACGGGGCTTCTTCTCGGGCATCCGCGGGGGTTAACCCGACCATGGCGGGGATGGTGCCGACCCAGCACAAGAGATCGGGGGGGTGAATCGTGTACAGCGTTGAGGTAAGATGCGTGTAATGGAACGCATCGACCAGCTCATCCTCATGGCGCCC
>JAKLKE010000555.1:306-3324 GCA_023150775.1 Myxococcota bacterium | reverse complement strand
ACCACGTCCCGGCGGAAGGCCAAGGCGACGGTGGTGAGCGCGAGGAGGGTGAAGGTCATCAGAGGCAAGACGAAGAAGGGGGTGAGCAGGGCCGCCCAGTCACGCTCCAGGGCCGCGAGCTCGACGAAGGCGCGGTAGGCGTGGCGCGCGGGCATCAGGCGCTCGACCTGCGCCACGACGGGGCCGAACTTGTCCTTGGAGATCGCGAACTCCGAGAACAAGAGCTGGGGCACGATGAGCAGCGGCACCGCGCCCACCGCCTGGGCCTGGGTGCGGGCCAAGGCCGAGACGAGCAGGCCCAGGCCCACCCCCGCCATCGCCGCGCCCCACAAGGCCAAGGTCTGCGCCGGGAACAGGCCGCGCAGGCTCAGCGACCACTCCACCGCCACCTGCAGCAGCACCACCTGGGTCAAGGTGAGCGCGCCGAGCACCTCCGCCCGGGAGAGCACATAGGCGGGCATGGAGAGGCCAAAGAGGCGCTCGCGCTCGATGACGTCGCGCTCCTTGACCACCTCGCGGCAGCCCGCCGTCGCCCCCAACCACACCGCCGTGAGGCTGAGCACGAAGTAGAGGCTCGGCGTGTCCGTGGCGACCTCACCCCAGACCACGGCGCAGAGCGCGCCGATGAGCGGCGCCTGGCCGATGAGCACGAGGCCGCTCGCCCAGTCGCCCACCCAGCAGGCACGATAACGCTCGGCGAGGATGCTGCGCTGGGCGCGCCAGCCCAAGGCGGCGCTCATGGGCCGCCCCCTCTGCGCTGGGCCTTGAGCGCGGCGAGCTGCTCAGCGGCGCTGGTCGAGGGCTTGGCAGCAGGTTTGTTGTTTGCTGGAGACGCTGGCTCCGCGGGGCCGGACGGCGAGACAACGCTCACGTTGCCTTCGTTGATGGGTCGGTTGACCAATGGCGCCGCCCGCGCCAGAAACCCCGCCCGCTGCGGATCTTGAAGGTGCGCCTTGGCCCAGGCCTCGGGGCTCCGAAGGGGCAGGCGCGTGAAGATCTCGCCGAAGCTCGTGGCCTTAAAGAAGCCCAAGGCGTCATTCGGCGGACCAAAGTACGCCACCCGCCCGGCGACGAGCACCAACAAGGCGTCACACATCGGCAACGAGGCTGTTGCGTGTGTCGCGACCAAGACGGCGCGGCCCTGGCGGGCGAGGCGGCGAAGCAGGTCCATCAGCCGGGCCTCTAAGCCGGGGTCGAGGCCCGAGGTGGGCTCATCCAAGATGAGCAGGCCGGGCTCGGTGAGCAGCTCCAAGGCCACGCTCACCCGCTTCTGTTGGCCGCCGGAGAGCTTGTGGATCCGCACATCGAGGCGCTCCTCAAGGCCCACGTCTTTGGCGAGGGCGACCACCCGGGCGCCGCGGGCCGCCGCGTCGAGCTCCGGGCGGCGAAGCTGCGCGGCGAAGTCTAAGGCCTGCCGGGGGGTCAAGGCGCGGTGAATCGCGTCCTGCTGGGGCACATAGCCGACCCCTTCGGCCCGGGGCGGCGCGCCGGCCAGGCTCACCTCGCCGCCGTCTGGCGCGCGCAGCCCGAGCAGACAGCGGATGAGCGTAGACTTTCCCGCGCCGGAGGGCCCGATGAGCCCAACCAGCTCGCCGGGGTGAATCGACAGGCCGACGCCGTCAAGGATGAGGTTCCCCCCGGCCCGGGCGGTGAGGCCGCGGGCCACGAGGGGGCCGCTCAGCGCTGGCAGGCTCGTCGTCATAGGAGCGCCCCCAGTTTACCGGAGATCGCCCGCGGCGTGGGCGCCTGTCGTGGGTCGCTGGATCCGCTACACTTCCGGCCATGCGTGTGCTCCTCGTCCAGCATGGCCGACTCCCCTCCCCCTCGCGCCCCGGCAGCGGCGGCGCCCAGCGCGCGTCCCACCACGCCGAGGCCCTGCGCGGCGCGGGCCACGAGGTCATCGTCCTCACCCGGGCCCAAGACGACGAAGACGGCGGGCCGCTCACCTTCCAGAGCCACCGGCACCTGCGCGAGCTGGCGACGCGCCTGCGCCCCGACCGTGTCCTGTGTGTGCAGCCTGAAGAGGCCCCGGCCCTGGCTGGGCTCGCGCCCCTCTGTGTAGACCTCTACGCCCCCCGGCTCTTGGAGGCCGCGTTTCAGGGCGAGACCGCCGCCGAGGCCGTGCACACGATGCGGGCCTTGGCCGCCGCCGACCATGTGCTCTTCTCCAACCCCCGCCAGCGGCACTTCACCCTGGGCCTCATGGCCTTGGCCGGCTGGGACACCCGCGAGCCTGTCGGCGACGTCGTGCCTCTGGTGGCCCCCGAGGGCCCGCCACGACTCCCCACAGACCCCAACGACGAGCCCGTGTTTGTGCTGGGGGGTGTGCCCTGGCCTTGGCAAGACCCAACCCCCGCCCTGCGCCGGGCCGTGGCCGCCTTGGACCGTGTGGGGTTTGGCCGGATCATCGTGTACGGTGGCCGCCCCGCCGTTGGAGACGCGGCGGTGGTTCAGCTCGCCGCGGCGCTGCCCCCGGGCCCTCGCCTGCGCTACGCCGGGCCGACCCCGCTGGGTGAGCTGCTCACCGCCTACGCCGGTGCGCGGGCGGCGCTTGACTGGTTCAGCCCCAACCCCGAGCGTGAGCTGGCGATGTCCTTTCGCCAGGCGGATTACCTCGGCTGCGGCCTGCCGCTCATCACCGGGGCGGATCACGCGCTCTCCGACACCCTACGCGCCGCCGGCGCGGGCTGGGTGGTGAACGATCTCGACGCCTTCGAGGCCGCCGTGGTCGAGGCCGCCACAGACCCCGCCGCCGCCGCCGCCCGGGGCCTCGCCGCGCGACATCTCGCACAGACGTTCCTCTCCCGGGACGTCGCCGAGGCGCCACTTCTGCGCTGGGTGACCGACGCCAAGGTCCGCGACCGCGCGCCGATGCCCCTGCCCGAGGCCGCCACCCTCGTCGCGGCGCTGGGCGAGGCCAACGCCCAAGCCAAGGCGGCCCAAGAGGCCCAGACCAAGGCCGAGGCCGAGGTGGCCGAGAAACGCGCCGAGAACACGCTCCTCACCGAGCAGGTCCAG
>JAKLKE010000555.1:0-296 GCA_023150775.1 Myxococcota bacterium | reverse complement strand
TCACCGGCGTGGTCACAAGGCTCTCCCGGGCGATCGACGAGGTGGCCGGCTTCCGCCGCGAGGCCGTGACCGTGCTGGGTGCCCGGGCCGCTGGCGCCGAGGGCGAGGTCGAGGCCCTCTCCCGCCAGGTGGAGGAGCAGCGCGCTGACCTGCTCAAAAAAGACGCCGAGCTGCGCGCCGCCCGACGCGAGCAAGATCGCCTCAACGACGCGTTGTTGGTCGCGACGTCGGAGGGCCAAGACGCCGGGGCGCGGCAGGTGGAGCTTGGCCGTCTACTCGACACGATCAGACAGGAG
>JAKLKE010000554.1 GCA_023150775.1 Myxococcota bacterium | reverse complement strand
AGACCTACACACAGGCACTACAGCTCTACAAGCGTGTGGCGGACTCACTCGGAGAGGCCAACACGCTCCGATCGATGGGCACCCTCGCCTTCAACCGCCGTCGCCCCCAAGACGCCCTCCCGCTCTATCACCGCGCTAAGGCGCTGTTCTCGGCCATTGAGGAGCGCTGGGGCCTCGCCAACACGCTCGCCGATGAGGCCCGCTGCTACGCGGCGCTGAACGACCCCGCCGCCGCCGCGCGGTCTGCCCAAGAGGCTCTCCAGCTCGGCGAGGCCCTCGGCAACACCTACGCCACCGAACGTGCGCGCCATACACTCGCTGGGCTCCCGAAGGCGCCTTAGGCCGGCCTGGGTCAAAGGCACCGTGCCCGCCGAAGAGCTCCGCTGGTGGGCGGCCTGGGTCGTCGACAAGTGTGTGCTGCCCGAGCTGCCCCCCGACGACCCCGAGTCCGGCGCGGCGGAGATCGTGCTCCACCTCGCGTCCCGGCACCGCCCGGCCTTACGCCGGGAGGACTGGCCGCCGATGCGCGCGCTGCTCACGGCCCCGGCGGCGGAGATGCGGGCGGCGTGGCGGGGGTGGCTGGAGCATCTGGCGGCGCGGTCGCGGCCGCCGGGGCGGCGGTGAGGGGCCGTGTTAGGGTGCGGGAGACGCCCCTGCAGGAGTCCTCGTGCCCCGTCGCCCCAGCCGCAGCGCCTGCTTTCAGCCCGATAACTACCGGACCCCCGAGCTGTTCGCGGATCGTGACGCGCTGACCGAACACCTCACCGAGACGCTGAGGTGCTTCCTCGAACCTGGGGCGCCCGGCGAGGCGCGTATCCTTGTGCGCGGGCAGCGCGGCATCGGCAAGTCGATGGTGAGCCGCCGGGCGATTGACCGGGTGGTCACGGAGCTCGGCCCGCTCTTTGTTGAGGTCGACGCGGCCCGCACCGGCCACGGGCCTGAGCCGTTCTTACGCCAGCTCGCCCGAGCCCTGGCCCAAGAGGCCCTGCGGAACTCCACCGACCCCACCTTGTGCGCCCGCGCGGAGCTGATCTTGGAGCTCGCCAGCCAGTCGAAGGTGCAGCACAAAACCGCGCGCACGCTGACCAAGAGCGCCGCGCTCAACCTCAAGCTGGACGACAAGCTCACAGACTTCTTAGGCGTCGAGCTCTCCGTCGGGCTCGGGGCGTCACGCGCCGTCACCGTCGAAGAGAGCACAGAGCATCAGATCGACGTGCCCTTCCTCCAGGGGCTCATTCAGGCCTTCCTGGTAGACGCCCTGGCGCTGGGCCAGATGACGATCTTGTTCATCGATAACCTCGATCAGGTCGGCTACGCCGAGATCGAGGAGGATGTGCGGCGCGTCACGGACCTCGCGCGCTATTTGCTGAGCATGGACGGCTGCCTCGTGGTCGCCAACCTGCGCACGGAGTTTGTGTCGACGGACCTGCGAAAGCTCCAGTCCTACGCTGTCGAGGTGCTCGGCATGAGCCCCGCGGAGCTGATGCAGGTGTATGAGGCGCGGGTGGAGGCCCGCGGCCGCGACGCGCGGGCGAAGTTGGAGGAGGCCGGGATGCCTCAGCTCGCCGCCACGCTCAGCGAGTGGACCGACAACGCCTGGGGTTTCCTCTGCTGGCTTGCTTACCTCGACCTCCAACCGCTGCCGGACGAGCTGAGCCCCGCCGCGCTCCTGGCCCTGATGCGCCGCTACGCCGAGACGCAATACACCGGGGTGACTTGGGAGGAGCTGACCTGGCTGAGCGGCGTCTACAAGAGCGCGCCCTCAAAGCTTTGGCGCACAGAGGACGAGCTGAGGCGCGGTGGCCTGAGCGAAGAGCTCATCAAGCGGGCCTGTAAATATGGCGCCTTGGTGCCGGACTGGCTGTTGAGCCCCGACCGCTACATGCTCGCGCCGGGCCTGATGTTCCTCATTCGCGGATAGACACGATGCGGTACTTCGCGGGCGACGTGCTGCCCGGGCTGCGCCTGGGCCCGACCATGGCGACCCCGTGGGTGCTCCCGAGCGGACTCAACCGCCAGCACCGCAGCCGCCTGGTGAACCTCCTGGCCGCGGCGCTTCGGGGCGCCGACCCCGGCCTGCGCCTCGTGAAGCTGGCTTGGGCTGAGCGCGCGCTCTTGGGCCGCGGGCTGCGTCTGGGGCCAAACACCCTGGTGTGGTGGCGCGTGAAGGACACGCAGCTAGACGACCCATCCGCGACGCTGCGGGCCTGCTGTGATCTGCACCATGGCCCGAGCGTGTTTGACGTTGGGCTGGCCCAGCCCTCAGCGCCGCTCGTATGGCTGGCGCCGCTCAAGCTCGCGGTCCAAGAGGCGATCCTCAGCGCGCTCTATGACGAGGCGCCGATCCACGACATCGACGGGGCCGCCGAGGCGCTAGGTGAGGTGGCGGCGCTGGTGGTGAGCCCCGTGGACCTCTTGGACTTCGCCAACGTCCTGATCAGCCGCCTCGCCTCAGGCGAGCGCCTCGCTTTGGCCCGGGCCAGCGCGCTCGCCGAGGTGCTGGCGGCGCGGCTTGGCCCCGATACCCCCGCGCGCGCGGACGCGGCGCTGCTGGCGGTGGTGCGGCTGGCGACAGGCCGGGAGCTCACGCCCGAGGACCGCGCGCTCCTAGAGGGCGTCGGGCTCATGGACCCTGACGCCCCGGCGCCCTCGGCCTTGGCCGCGGCGGTCGCCGAGCCTACGCTGGCCCGCTGCGCCGTTGAGGCCCTCGTGCGCCTGCAGGCGCCGGGGCGCCCGCTTCGGGAGCTTGTCCCCCTCGGGCTCTTGGGCGAGGCGCACGACCCGCCACAGCCGAGCCTCATCCCGATGACGTTTGACGCCCCTTCTCCCCCCTCGCGCCTCACCTGGGATGAGGCCGTCGTGGTCTTGTCACGGCTCACCCGCGCCGTCCGGGAGGGCCGGGCGCTCAGCGAGGATTCTTGGGGGCAGCTCGTCGAGGCGCTCAAGGCCGCCGAGCAGGCCACGAGGCGGGGGACGCTAGGCGCCGAGGCGCGTCGCGACGTGCTCGACCGGGCCTTGGCCATCACCTTCGCGCAGCGCGGGTCGCCGGAGGCCGTGGCGGCGGCGCTCCTCCAGGTCGTCAGCCTAGCTCTGTTGGCCAACGAGCTTCCTCGGGCCGAGGAGGCGCTGGCGCGCGCCGCGCCGGGGATCACTTCGAGCGCCGCGCCGGGGCTCCAGGCCCAATTCATGCAACGGCGGGCGCAGGTCGCGCTCTGGCGACACCGACTTAGCGAGGCCGAGGACGGCTACACCCAGGCGCTACAGCTCTTCACACGCGCGGAGGATGTGACCGGAGAGGCCGACACGCTCTGGGCCCTCGGAGACCTCTACC
>JAKLKE010000553.1 GCA_023150775.1 Myxococcota bacterium | reverse complement strand
GGATCGTGTTGGGTGTGCCGCTGCTGATCCTTCGTAGGCGCCGCAGCGGGCTCAGCGTAGACGCGCTCTTACATCAACATCCCGAGTGTTATGAGGAGGTCACCGCCGCGCTCACCGCGATGCGGCACGAGGTCATCAAACACAACACGACGGTGCTCAAGACCGTCGCTGAGGCCTTAGACGCCGGTGATCCCGGCCCGGCCCAAGAGGCGCTTGACCGGCTCGTGGCACCGGATGGCGCCGTGGCCCGCTGGGAGTCGTCGTTGCGCGCGTTAGAGGCCCTTGGCGCTGGGCTCGGCCTACGTCTCAACCTGCGTCACATGGATCCGGCCTTGGCGCCGATGAGCCGGGCGTTTGACGCGCTCCGGCGACAGGCGCGTCGGGCGCGGACAGGCCGGGCGTCCGCCGCCGAGCTTCGGCGCATCTCCGACGCGCTCAACGGCGAAGGATATCGGGCGTTGGGCCGCCTCATCCGCGAGGCGAACGTGCGCACGCTCGACGAGGAGACCCTCCGCGCCGCCTGGGAGCGTGTGCGCGCCGAGCCCGCCTTCCGTGAGCTGGCCCAGCGCGGCCAGACCTTGCCCAGCCTGACAATCCACACAGACGGAATGCACTTGCCCGTGCGGGCGAGCGCCCAGGAGCTCGACGACATCATCGTGAACCTCCTGCGCAACAACCTCCAGGCCACCCTCGCCGAGCGCGGTGACGACGCGCGCCTGGGCCTGATCTTGGAGGAGGAGCTCGACCCGGTGACCGGCTTAGAGGAGGTGGCGATGCGCTTCTGCGACAACGCCCGCAGCGTGCTCACCGATGAGATGATTCAAGGCCGCTACATCGCCCGCGGCTTCGGCATCGTGGTGGAGCGGGTGCGCCGCCGCCGCGGATCTGTGCGGGTTGAGCCCGCCGCCGCCCCCTACAACAAAGCCATCGTCGTGCGCCTGCCCCGCGCCGAGCGGGAGGACAGCCAATGACCCAGGTGCTCATCATCGAGGACGGCCAAGAGTACAGCGCTCTGTTTCAGCGGTATCTCACCGAGGGCTTCATCTTCACCCGCGCCGGAGACGGCCCTGAAGCCCTCCAGCTGCTCCAGGCGAGGGCCTTCGCCGTCATCTTCTTGGACATGCGTTTTGACCGCGCCGCGCCCAGCCGCCTTCTGGGCGACCTCGCCGCCACGACGGCACGTTTCACCGGGGACGAGGCCCAGGCCCGCCGCCACTTGGAGGACCACCAAGGCGTGTACATCCTCGCGGCCCTGCGTGAGGCCGGGGTGAGCGTGCCCGTGGTGATGAGCTACGATTTTGACGGTGAGCCCCGGCGATTTAAACACTTAGAGTCGCGGTACGCGCCGCTCTTTTACCTCACCGATGACGCCGGGCCCGCGGAGATCCGCGCCGCCTTGGGCCGAGCCGGCGGCGACTGAGCGGGGGCTCCCTCAACCGCCAAGCACCCCACGCCCGATGGCCAGAAGCGGCGCCTCCGCGGCGAGGATCAGGGCCTCGGCCTCGGCGAGCCAGGCCGTCAGCCTGCGCTCGGCCACACCCTCGGGGCCGACATGAAGCTCTGTCGTCTTCGCCTGGGCGGGCCCATCGGCGATGGTCAGCTCGCCAAACAGCACAAAGCCCGCGCCGTCTCTCTTGGCGGTGAAGCAAAGCCGGGTCAAGGCGTCGGCGCGCTCGCCGCTGGGGGAGAGATCGACGCTGGCCGCGAAGGGCCGCGCCTCTCCGCGGGTGAGGTCCAAGGCGGCGTGACCCCAAGGAAGCTCGGCGGAGAGCCGGCTCGTGAGCGCCCAGAGGGTGGGCTCGACGGCGTCGGCGACGCGGAGGAGGATCTCGGCTTGGGACAGGGGCGTGGTCATTCTCACTCCGGCGGCAGCCAGACGGCCTCGGGGTCTACCGTCTCGTTCGCCGCGTCTTCACCACCCTCAAGCTGGCGGCTCAAGAAGTACAGTCGGCGGTTGGCGGCGCGGAGCTGCTCGCTGAACGAGGTCGCCAGGAGCTCCCGCAGGGCCAGGGCCAAGCGCCCGTCGAGGGTGCGCGGGGCGCCGAGCAGGAGCTCGCCGGGCAGCTCCAGACACAAGGACGGCGCCGTCGCGGCGATGGTGGCCGCCCGTGGTGATCCGTCACAGAGGCTCATCGCGCCGAAGATCGCCCCCGGGCGCAGGCGGCCGATGCGCTCTTGCCCCCCATCGGGCCGTGCGCGGCTCACCCGGGCGCTGCCCTCCAGGAGGATATAAAACCGTGTCCCGGCGCTGCCTTCGCGGGTGATGGCCTCGCCGGGGGCCAGCTCTCGCAGCCGCGCCCGCTCGATAAGGCGAAGCTGGAGATCGTTCGGCAGCCCGCTCAGGAGCGGGTGCTGGTGAACCGCGGCGCTGAGCGCCTCTTGGCGTTGTTCGGGCCCCATCTACGCCCCCAACCGCAGAAGTCGCGCGAGCCAAGAGCGGCGCGGCTGGTGAGGGGGCGCTGGGGGTTCGAGGGCCAAGGCCGGCTCGGCGCGCACCCGGGCGAGGCGCTCATACATCGCACGAATTCGCCGCGCCATGTGGTGATCGATCTCCGAGAGCAGCCACAGCGCGGCGGGGTGCCCCTCGGCGCGGAGCTTCTGGTAGTCCTCAAGGGTGAGCGTGAGCGCCCAGAGCTCCGTCTCGGCCTTGGCGCTCGCCGAGCGTCGGCGACGGTCGAGCAGGCCGAGATCCCCCACAAAATCCCCATCGCCCAGACGCCCCAAGAGCACGATTCGACCGTGCTCCAAGGCGCGCTCCACACGCACCTGGCCGCTGAGGATGAGGTAGGCCGGGCCCGGCGGGTCACCCGCGCCAAACAGGGCCGTCCCCGCGGGCAGGTGCACCGAGCCCATGAGCGCGAGCAGCTCGCCAAGATCACGGGGGTCTAGGCGCGCGCTCTCGGGAAAGGCCCGGGTGATCGCCGCGAACAGCTCCGGGTCACCAAACATCGTGTGGGGTGGGGCCTTGTCGCTCATCCGCGCACCGCCCGGCGTAACCAGCGTAAGCCCCGGCCGAGGTGGTGATAAAACGGCGTGCCCGAGGCGTCGGACTTGGGCTCATACGGCCCGCTGAGGTAAGGCACGTACATCGAGCGCCGCAGGCTCGTGGGCCCCACCCGCGTCGAGGCCGCCACCCGATGCCACAGGCGCCCATCGTGCACGGTGAGATCCCCAGGCTTGGTCTCGACGGCGATCTCCGCCGGGTCTGGCGCGTGCTGCAAGAAGTAGAGCTTGCGGAAACACATGTCGAAGAAGCCCTGGTTGTGGCTCCCCGGGATGAGCCGCAGCCCGCCGTTGTCCGCGCTGATCTCGTCGAAGTGTAGGCCCACGTTGAGCAT
>JAKLKE010000552.1 GCA_023150775.1 Myxococcota bacterium | reverse complement strand
AGGCCCCCTCGACCCGGATGAGCACGCTCGACGCGACCTGCCGGGCGTCCGCTAAGGCGAGCCGCACCGCCTCGGCTTGGGGCTCGTCAATCCAGAGCTTGAGGGCGGCGCTGGTGTCGACGTAGACGTTCAACCGCGATCCTCGATGAGCATCTCCGAGGCGGTGGGCCCTTCGCCGACCAAGGAGACGGTGCGCCGAACACGCAGCCGCTCGCCGGAGCCCTCTTGTACACGAAGCGTCACCGGGCGCTCACGACCCTCAGAGTCACGCATCGACCCCGACAGGGTGGTGACCGGCCGAAGCGCCGAGCTGCGTTGGGTGCGGGTGAGGTCCATGACTTCCTCCGGGAGGCGGATTGGTGTGGTTAGCATAGCGCCGACTATCGGGATCTGGAAGGGGAAAGTTTGTAGAAGCCAAAACGACAACGGCCAGGGGGTCACCCTGGCCGCGTCGTGGCGAAGCGCCCGCTACCGCTCAGCTCGCGTCGTACTCAAAGCCGTCCCGGGCCTCGTCGGCGACGCGGGGGAACTGGCAAGAGCTGAGCGTCTTGAGGATGGCCTTGTACTCGGCGTCGCCCTCGTACTTGATGCCGTGCACGATGCCGCGCAGGACGGCCTCGGTGGGCTCGTTCTGCATGAGCGCGCCGTAGAACGCCAGGGTCTCCTCTTTGGTGAAGACGGACTGGAAGGCGTCGATGGCCGAGGTGCGGACCTCGCCGCTCGGGTCGCTCTCGGCGAGCTTCTTGAGCAGGGGCTTAAAGACCGCGCGGTCCTCGTCGTTCATGTTCTGGACCTCGTAGGCCGCGGTGCTACGCACCTCGGACTCGGCGTCCTCCATGAGCGCCAGCGCGATCTGGTCGGCGCCCTTCACGCGGCCAACGGCGGCGCCCATGCTGTTCGCCACCTCGCGGCGCACGTCCACGTAGCTGTGCTTGGACAGCGTGGTGAGCGTGTTGAACAGCAGATCGCCGTGGTCGTAGTAGAAGCCCGAGCGGGACGACGACATCACCGCGACGAGCACGTCGGGGTGGGTCTCGGACTGGGCCAAGGCCGCGAGGCGCTTGAGGGTGTCGCGGTCCTCAGCGTACTCGCCGAGGCCACGAACGGCCTGGGCGCGCACGCGGTGGGACTCGTCCGCGGTGAGCGTCAAGAGCAGGGCGCGCTTGTCTTTGCCTTCGCCGCCGGAGTAGGTCAGGGCCGAGGCCACACGCTCGCGGATGCGCTCGGTGGGGTGCTTGGCGAAGTCGGAGAGCAGCGCCACACCGCCCACGGCGGCGAAGCGACCGGCGGCGTCGAGGGCCTCGTACAGCACGTCCTCATCGACGTTCGGCTGCTTGAGGATGTCGCCCAAGGTCTTGATGTTCTCTTTGCGGGCGCGGTCGCCGATGATGGCGGACCAGGTCTCCAAGGCCGCGGCCTGGACCTCAGCGCTGCCCTCACGCATCAGGCGCGCGACGAGGGGCTCGGCGATGATGAGGTCCTTCTCGGCGTCGTAGTCGGAGTGGCTCCAGCGCATGTCGCGGAGCGCGTCCACCAGGGGGCGCTCGGCGGTGCCGCGCAGGGCGGGCCAGCGGGCGTAGAGGCCCTCCAGGCTCATCGTCGCCGCGCCCTCGCCGTCCTCGCCAGGCTCAAGCACCTTGAGCTCGGCGATCTTGTTGGGATCCTTGATGCCGGGGATGTCGGCGACGACCTTCACCTGGTAGCTGACGTTCGAGGCCGAGGGCTCCGTGCCCGTGGGCACCTGGAACGTGAAGCTGAACTCGCGGGTCTGGCCGGCGGAGAGGGTCTCGTTCTGGGCGATGGTGTTGTCCATCAGCACCCGGAAGTCGATCTTGGGCAGCGAGCTGTCCTCTTCGAAGGTGGTCTCGACGTAGACGAGCTGGACCTTCACGCTGGTGACGGGGTAGTCCTTGCTGGCGCCGATGAGGATGGCTTTGCCGGAGAGGATGCCGCCGACGGGCACCTCGCTGGCGTCGAGCTGAAGATCCATCTTGGCGCCGCCGCCAAAGAGGCTCGTGATGAAGTCCCAGAGTCCCATGAGGGTTCCTTCCCTGTGCTGAAAGTGGCGCCCCTTGGGTAGCGCAACTATGACGCGCCCGCAATAAAAAGGCGGCCTCGCGCCCGAAGATCTCCCTCGTTAGGGGGCCCACGATGGTCGCCCTGATCCCCGCCCGCAACGAGGGCCCCCGCGTCGGGGCCGTGGTCCGCGCCGCCCTGCAGCAGGTTGAGCGGGTGGTCGTCGTCGTGAACGGCTGCGCCGATGACACCGCTGAGCGCGCCCAAGACGCTGGCGCCGAGGTGATCTCCTCCGCGCCGGGCTACGCCCGGGCCTTGGCCTGCGGCTACGCCCACCTGCGCGGCCAGGCCCTCGTGCAGCTCGACGCCGACGGCCAGCACCCCGCCGCGGCGATCCCCCGCCTAGCCGCCGCCCTGGATCACGCGGATCTCGTGATCGGAAGCCGACTGCTGGGCGATCCCGGCTACACGATCCCGCCCCTGCGCCGCCTCGGCATGACCACGCTCTCGGCCTGGCTCAAGGCGCTCACGGGCCTCACGGTTCACGACACCACCTCGGGGCTCATGGCGCTCTCGCCGAAGGCCGTCTCGTTCTTCGCGACGGACTTCCCCGCCGAGGTCGCCGACACCAACGTGCTCGCCCGGGCCTGGCGCGCGGGGCTGGTGATCGCGGAGCTGCCCGTGCCGATGGCCGCCCGCGACGGCGGCGTCGAGCTGCACCGCGGCCTGGGCGGCCTCACCCACGGCCTGCGGGTGCTCAAGCTCACCTGGACCGAGGCCCGCGGCGCCCCGCCCACGGTGAAGTTCTACTGAGCCGCCCCGCCCGCGAGGGATACACTCTCGGCATGTCGTCGCTCTCTCCCCTCACCCGCCGTCGCCTGCTCATCGGCGGCGCCGCCACGGCGGGGCTCACGGCCCTCGCCGCCGCCAAGATCGCCTCCACCCAAGGCAAGAACGTCCTGCTCATCTGCGCCGATGAGCACCGCGCCGACTTCTTGGGCGCTGAAGGCCACCCCTACGCCTTCACGCCGCGCCTGGATCGCCTCGCCCGGGAGGGTGTGCGTTTCCCGAGGGCCTACGCCGCCGCCCCGGTCTGCGCCCCGGCTCGGGCGAGCGTGCTCACGGGCCTCTACCCCCCCGAGCACGGCCAGCTCCACAACAACTATGTCTTGCACGAGTCCACCCGCACCCTCGTGCAGGCCTTCGCCGAGCGCGGCTACGACACCGTCTGTGTGGGCAAGCTGCACACGAACACGAACGGCGACTATGGCTTTAACTCCCGCCCAGCGACGGGCATGGGCGAGGACCACATCGGCGAGATCCG
>JAKLKE010000551.1 GCA_023150775.1 Myxococcota bacterium | reverse complement strand
CAGGCCCCGGCGACCGTCATGGGGTGACCTTCGGCGGCGGCCGCCTGGCTGAGCGCCGCGTCCCGGGCCCAGGGGGTGATCGCCTCGGTGAGCCCCGCCACGGCGAGGCTGGCGCTCACGGCCACGAGCACGATCCGCCCACGCAGCGCCCTGGGAGAGACGCCAGAGGCGCCCAACACGACGAGCTCTCCCCGGGCGCGCGCCCTCGCGACGGCCAGCGCCACCCCGGCGCTCAACAGCGCGGGCCAGATCTCCCGGGCGAGGAGCGGCACCCGCAGGATCACCAGAAGCCCTAAGCGCTCCGCGGACTGCCCTCGGGATCGTTCCACAGCCTCGACGATCCCCAGCACCGCGAGGCCCGCGGCGAAGGTGAGCGCCATGCCCCGCCCAAGGAGGATCCCCACGAGGCGCGTCGTCGTCACCGATCCCTCCACCGCGCCCAGACCCAGGCCGCGCCAAAGGCCAGGGCCATCGTCGGCATCCAGGCGATCACCAGGCCCGGCAAGGCGCTGGCGAGGGGATCCACAAGGCGGTTGAGCGCCCAGTAGAGCAGCACCCACAAGAAGATCCGCCCCGGGCGGCCGGAGAGCGCGAGGGGCAGGCTGAGGATCGGGATGATCGCCGCCGCGACGGGCGCGGCGTCACGGCGGTAGAGCCAGGCGCGCTCGACCTCAGCCCGGCGACCCCGGGCCTCCATGCGGTGGATGAGCGCGCGGATCGAGGCGTCGCTGCGCTCGACGAGCTCGACCCGGGCGCTCGTCTGGGGGGCGGCGAGGGTGGCCCGGCCAAAGTCAACCCGCAGCTCCGGGGACTCCGGGTGATGCAGCACGCCGCGCTCCAGCACGACCCCGTCCGCCTCCCACGACGCCCGGACGGCCCAGCCGACGGTGAGCTGCCCCTCGCGCTCCCACATAAACCGCACGTCGGTGAGCGCCGCGCCGTCCACCCCCGCGCCGATGAGCGCGACGGGGCCGAGCTGCATGAGCTGGTTCGGCCGGGGTCGGAGCCCCAGACGCGCCGCCTCCTTGAGCGCCGCCCGGGCGCTGGGCTCGACCTCATGCTGGAGGTGCCAGCCCACGCCGCCTACGCCCAAGGCCAACACGAGGGCGCCGGGAAAAAACGCCCTCCCCCGCACCCCGGCCGCGCGCAGGGCCGTCCACTCCCCGTCGGCGCGCTGGCGACGGGCGGCGGCGGAGATCCCGACCGCCAAGGCCATCGGCAGCCCCGGCCCGAGCACCCCGGGGGCGGCGGCGAGGCCAATCCGGCCCAAGGTGGCGAGATCGGGGAACACCGGCGCCCGGAGCGCCTCGGCGACGACAAACACCACGCCACCCGCGGCGCAGAGGCCCACGAGGGCCACGAGCCCCGGGCCCGCGACCTCGCGGAGCAGATATCGAGTCAGCGTAGGGGAGATCGTCGCCTCGGCGTGAGAGCCTGATTGACCAGATGATCCCGTCAGGTTAAGTGCTCAGGTCTGATTCACGGCGTCCAGACAGCGTGAACGCGCTTTCTCCGGGCTACCCCTAAGCCCCCTTTCTTCTCGCTCAGCCCACTCCTTGGGCTGCGACGGGCGCGCGGGGCGGGTCAGGGACACCGGATACAGGAGCAGCGGTGCAGTTTAAGGTCGGTGACAAAGCGGTCTATCCGGCTCACGGGGTCGGCGTCATTATCGGGATCGAGACGCATGAGATGGAGAAGGTCAAGCTCACCTTCTACATCCTCAAGATCCAAGACAACGGCTCAACCATTCGTGTCCCCGTGCAGAACGCCGATCGAATCGGGATGCGCACGGTGATGGACGCGGAGAAGGTCGATCGGATCTACGAGATCCTCCGCGACCGCGAGTCCCCCACGGACACGCAGACCTGGAACCGCCGTTACCGCGAGTACATGTCCAAGATCAAGACCGGCGATCCCCTTGAGGTCGCCAAGGTCCTTCGGGATCTGGCCTTGATGAAGATCGAGAAGAACCTCTCCTTCGGCGAGCGCAAGATGTACGACCAGGCCCGGAGCCTGCTCGTGCAAGAGATCTCCACCGCGCGGGACGTCGACGAGAAGCTGGTCGAGGGCGAGATCGAGGCGATCTTTGTGCCCGCCGACGCCGGCACGCCCGCCGAGGGCGCCGCCGAGCCCAAGGTCACCAACGGCGCGGTCGCCAAGCTCGCCGATCTGGACGAAGACGACGACGACGACAACGCCGCGGCCGCGTCGAGCTGAGCCGCTCCCCCACCCACCCCGTCGCCCTCAGCGCGGGGTCAGGACCCGTCATGTCCGTGCCGACCCTCCGTGTGTACAACACCCTCTCTCGCTCTTTAGAGGTCTTTGAGCCTCAAGAACCCGGGAAGGTCCGCCTCTACGTCTGCGGCATGACCACCTACGACTACTGCCACATCGGCCACGCCCGGGCGATGCTGAGCTTTGACCTCGTCGTGCGTTACCTGCGCTGGCGCGGGTTTGAGGTCACCTACGTCCGCAACTACACCGACGTAGACGACAAGATCATCGACCGCGCCGCCGAGCTCGGCGAAGATCCCCTCGCGCTCTCCGACCGCTTCTGCCGCGCGCTCGATGACGACCTCGCCGCCATGGGCCTCGTCTTGCCCGAGGTTCAGCCCAAGGTCAGCCAGCACGTCCCCCACATCCTCGCCATCACCCAGCAGCTCGTCGACAAAGGCCACGCCTACGCCGCGGGCGGCGACGTCTACTTCTCGGTGCAGAGCTTCCCCAGCTACGGCAAGCTCTCGGGCAAGAAGGTAGACGAGCTCATCGCTGGGGAGCGTGTGGAGGTGCGCGACACCAAACGCCACCCCGCCGACTTCGCCTTGTGGAAAGGCGCGAAGCCCGGCGAGATCGCCTGGGAGAGCCCCTGGGGCCCCGGCCGCCCGGGCTGGCACATCGAGTGCTCCGCGATGAGCATGGAGTACCTCGGCGAGTCCTTCGACATCCACGGCGGCGGCATCGACCTCGTCTTCCCCCACCACGAGAACGAGATCGCCCAGTCCGAGTGCGCCACGGGCCACGGCCCCTACGCCCGCTACTGGATGCACAACGGCCACCTCACCATCCTCGCGTCGAGCGCCGAGGAGGCCGACGAGTCCGGCTTCGTGAAGATGTCCAAGTCTTTGGGCAACTCGCTCACCATCCGAGCGATCATGGAGCAGGTGCCCGCCGAGGTGCTGCGCCTTCTCTACATGGAGAGCCACTACCGCTCTCCCCTGCCCTTCTCCGCCGAGCGTCTGGCCGAGGCCACAGGCTCCCTCGATCGCCTCTACGTCGCCAAAGAGCAGGCTGAGGAGCTCAGCGCGCGGCCCATCGGCGACAAGCCCGAGGTCATCGCCAAAG
>JAKLKE010000550.1 GCA_023150775.1 Myxococcota bacterium | reverse complement strand
TTGTGTACAATGAAGAGGCGAACGTCTGGACTGTGCGCAAAGACGGCTGGCGCTGGACGTATGGCTCGCGGCAAGCCTTAGAGAAGTCCGACGACTTCATCATGGATGTGTTTGAGTGGATCTTTGGGGAGTCGCTCAACGACGCCGCCTGCGAGCAATACGCCACCTTGGGCCTCAGCGCCGTGCGCTGTGTGGACGGCGTGACGAGCTTCGACGTGCCGACGCAGCTCCGCGAGACCTCGGCCTGGCTGCTCACCGAGGTCAAGAACCCGTTCGGGCAGACGATCACCTGGGACTACCGCCCGTCGGATTACGATGGCACTGTGGACGCGCTGGGCGACAGCGCGATCGGCGGCTCTACCCAAGGTGCGCCCCTGCCCGAGCGGATCACCTACGGCGCCGCCGAGATCACCTTTGAGTACGAGCCCCGCGACGACTGGCGCATCGACGGCCTCGGCGGCTCTTTCGTCGCGCTGACCGAGCGCCTCGTGGCCGTGGAGGCGAGCGTCAATGAGACGTTCTACAGCCGCTTCACCGTGGACTACGCCTCGGCCCCCGATCTCTCCACCCTGATGGGCTCGTCGTCCACCCGGCCCCGCGAGACCCAGCAGCCGCTCTCCATCGTGACGACGATTCAACGGGAGAGCAGCTCAGGGTCGGCGCGGAAGACCCTCCGCTCAGTGACTTGGAACGACGAGATAGACGCCTGGGACACCGTGGGCGAGGACGTGAGCGCGGCGATCCCCGAGGCGCTCTCCGCCGAGGGCTGGACGAGCCTCCCCGACCCGGTGGACATCGACCGCGCCTGGACACGCGGCACCGTGGCGAACCTCAACGGCGACGGGCGGCCCGACCTCATCGTCGTGAGCTACGCCTGCGCCGATCTCAACGGTCTGCCAGAGAAGACGGACGCCTCGGCGGACGAGGATCCCGACGGTGACATCCTCGATGCGCCGATGACCAGGTGCGGCGTGCTCGTCCGGGCCTACGTCAACAAGCCCTCATCCTTGCCCATCTCCGAGTTCATGCCCCGCACCGGGCCACCTTCGTTTGTGCTGGATGAGACCTGGACCGAAAAGCTCCAGAAGGTCTTTGAGACACACTCGACCGGCCCGCCCCTCGCGCACCTCTTCGCGGACGTGAACCGCGACGGCTGGACTGACCTGATCTATGAGCCGAGCGCGACCGGGGGCAGCGCAGGGCCCGGCGTCACGATGCTCCAGTTTGACCCCCTGACGCGCGAGTTCGTGCCCCACAGCCTCTCCATCTGGCCCTCCCAGCTCCGCGCAGGCCAGCTCGCGGACCTCAACGGCGACGGCTGGTTAGACCTCCTCGTCTCGGCGGGGGAGCGAAGCCCCGCAGGCTCCCCCGTCCCTGAAGGCAGCCACTACATCCTCAACAGCGGAGAGGCCGGAGACTGGCTACGCTCCATCTCCGGGCGAGACTTCTCGGGGCGCCACACCACCGATCCGACCCTTCAGCTCCCCTTGGACGAGCTTATGCTCGCCGCCTACGCGCCCGACGGCTGGGACGACGACTGTTACGGCTACACCTACGACAATGACGACGACTACTACACCTACCCCAAGGCCGGAGAGGGGGCCTACACCGACGCCGACTCTTACCGATCCGCCCAGGCCCGCTTCGCCGACTTCAACAACGACGGCCTCTTGGACGTGGCCTATGCCCTCTACGCCTGCTGGGATCCCGAGAAGTCCGGCGACAACGGCGGCGCGATCCCGGTGGAAGACTCGGCCTACTCCCGCATCTTCTATGGCGACGGGCGCACGATCTGGCGCGACAGCGGCCTGAGCGCGGGCGAGCCCTGGCTCATCTCAGCAGATCCCTACGGCACCGGCAGCGGCGAGACGGGCCTGAACCACCTCAGCGACAGCTTCTTCTCGATGGTGGACCTTGGCCGCTCGGGTCGGCCCGCGCTGATTCAGTACGCCGGGCCTGGCGCGGCCATCGGCGGGGGCGACGACGCAACCGACATCTTCGGCGAGTCTGAAGACGAGGGCGTCCGAGTTCATGCGGGCTACGATTGGGGCGTCCGATACGGCTTCTTTGAGCCCTCCGGTGACCCTTGGCCTGCGGACGTAGACCTCGGCGTGAGCGGCCTCGGCGGGCGTTACCCCCACGAGCGCCAGGTGATCCTCGCCGACTTCGACGGCGACGGCTTCGTCGATCAGCTCCGACTGTTCACCGAACGAGACTCGGCGCTCGATCCCGACTTCGCCAGCGTCGTGAGCTACAGCGTCACCTTCCACGCCCACACCCGCGAGACGACCCAAGGCCGCATGACCGAGGTGGTTGGGCCTTGGGGCGGCACCACGGAGCTTGATTGGGGCTTTACAGCGAACCTTGGCGGCAACAACGGCGCGCTCTCGGAGGAGGACGACCCGCTCGCGCGCCTGGAGACCGACGCCTCGGCCCTGCGTTGGCTGCACACCAACGAGGAGATCCTCGTCGCGATGGACGGCGCTGAGGGCAACCGCCAATACCGCTACTTACACGGCCTGCACGACGGCGAGCGGTTCCGAGGCTTCGGTGTTGTCGAGCGCCACAACCAGTCGGGCAGCGTCGAGGAGCATGGCTTCGCGGTGTCGCGGCCTCTGATGGGCGCGAGCGTCTACAGCGCACGCTTTGATGACGACCACGTCTTAGAGCACCTCATCGTGAACGCCCACGCCGCGCCGATGAGCCCCACGCTGTTCACGATGACGCCGGAGTGGGGCCTGGATGTGCGTCCACCGTACTTCAACCCGCTGCGCCGTCAGTGTGTCATCGAGCTGGACAAGACGGAGACGAGCCCGCCCACAATCATGGAGCTTGTGGAGGAGTGCTTCACCCTCGACGGCGACGTGGTGATCTCATGGCCGGAGTGGATCGCGGCGATCGGCTTCTTGCGCTACCCCGACGAGAACCTGCACGAGCTGCTCACGAACGTCCTCATCGCCGACGGCAACGACACCGGGAGCTTCCAGACCGCCGAGGGCATGTTCCCCGTAGACGAGGTGATCGCCTTCACGGGGTTGTTTGACGCCCAAGGTGCGGCGATGGAGAGCTTCGGGTTCACCGATCCACTCACCACAGCCTCGGCGCTCGACACCACCGGCACCTACGACGGCGTGGCGCTCCCCAAGCGGGCCGATCCGCCCACCGCCGTCGCTGGGCTCAGCGGCTACCGGATGAACGTCACCGATTGGGAGTATGGGTCGCGCGGGTTCCTGCTGAACACTACCCAGCGCCGCGATCCGACTGTTGACGATGACGACCTGCATACGACCTACACCTACGAGCCCTTCGACGACGGCGCCTGGGGCGCTGCCCTGGCCACGGCCACCATCACCTCCGGCGA
>JAKLKE010000054.1 GCA_023150775.1 Myxococcota bacterium | reverse complement strand
TAGAAGGTCTGTGACGAGAAGGTGCTCGTGTACTCGGCGTCATAC
Organism: Myxococcota bacterium; assembly: GCA_023150775.1. Lineage (GTDB taxonomy): Bacteria > Myxococcota_A > UBA796 > UBA796 > CAJQPC01 > JADKFE01. The sequence continues at coordinate 23,376 of JAKLKE010000054.1, read as the reverse complement.
TCGACCGTCGAGACCGTCCAGTCACAGATCACCTGCTCAGAGCCGCTGGTGAACTGTACGCTGCCGGTCAGGCTGTGGGCGACGCCGTGCACGTCGTAACGATTGGCCCCGGAGGACCAGCTCGACGAGTATTGCACCTCGGCCCACCCGCCGTTGAGCGTGCTCTGGATGCGTGGGTCACAGCTCGACCAGCACTCGTCGTCTTCACAGTCGATGGCGCCGTCCTCGTCGTCATCTTCGCCGTTGTTGCAGGACTCCGTACACGCCGAGGTGGTGATGCAGTCGCCGTCTTCGCAGCCATAGAGCCCGTCACAATCCTGATCTGTGTCATGTTCACAGTCCTCTTTCGCGTCGGGGTTTCGCTCGGCGTCGTTGTCGGCGCAGTCCCCCGTCACCGAGGCCCAGTCTGGGGAGACCGTGCAGCGCAGCGCCCGTGGCGAAGAGACCCCGAAGCCGTCGCCGTCGTTGTCGGCATAGACCAGCACCCCCTCCACGTCGGGATCCCCCACGTCGATGAGCCCATCGCAGTCCTCGTCAACGCCGTCGTCGAGGCAAAGCTCGGCCTGGGCGGGGTTGACCTCGGCGTTGTTGTCGTCACAGTCCTCACCGATCAGGGCCATCCCCTCCCCGAGCGCGCAGCGAGGCGCCAAGGAGTCGGGCTCTCCGTAGCCGTCGCCGTCCTTGTCGTCGTAGGCGAGAAGGCCCTCGGCGGGGTCTTCGTCGATGACGCCGTCACAGTCGTTGTCTACGCCATCACAGAGCTCCTCCGCGCCGGGGAGGCGGGCCGGGTCGGCGTCATCACAGTCGAGCCCCGCCGGGGATCCGTCGCCGTCGGCGTCGGCGGCGCTGTCCTCAGGGTCGAGCGGCCCTGAGTCGGTCGACTCGTCCCCGAGGCAGCCCACCAGGGCGAGCAGGGTGATGAGCAGAGTCATGGCGTGTCTCCACCGTTCCGCCAAGGTCAACCTCGGCGTGTCCTGCTCCTCCAGAGCCTCGCCAAGGGTCGGCGGATCACCGGATCGGCAGAAGCTCACCCTCCCCCAGCTCGGGCGGCGCCTGGGCGACGTCTTCAGGCGGGGCCTGCTGGGCGGCGGACTCTAAGCGGCGCTGGCGTTTGCCCCGGGCGATCTCCGTGGCCAAGGCGTCGAGGCGGCTCACCCAGAGGCCCCGGAACTGCTCAAGCCAGGCGTCTACGGCCTGGAGCGGCGCTGCGCTCAACGAATACAGTCGCCGGGTGCCCTCGGCGCGTACCACCACAAAGCCCGTCTCACGCAGCACCCGGAGGTGCTGGGAGACGGCGGGCTGAGAGAGGCCGAGCTCGTCCCCGATGATCTGGGCGAGGGTCCCCGCGGGCCGCTCACCCTCGGCGAGCAGCTCAAGAACACGGCGGCGGGCGGGGTCACCAAGGACATCGAGGGCGTGCATGGTTGGGCCTCACTGACCTCCAGTGTAAAACACCGCGGTGCGCGCGGCGGCGGCCTCAGCCGCCTCGGCCTCGTCTCCGGCGGCGATGGCGGCCTCACCCCAGGCCTTCGCCGCGCCCCGGGCGAAGGCCTGGCCGTTTGGCGACATCGTCCAGGCCTGAACCGCCGCTTTGTCAAAGGGCGCGTCTTTGGCCCCGAGGTAGAGCGCGAGGCCCAGAAGCCCGAGCTCCCAGCCCACCCCCACGGCGCCGGGGCCGTACTGCGACCAGAACTCTTCAGGCACGATGGCGACGTGCTCTAAGGTGAGGGTCGTCCAGCCCTCGGCGGCGGGGCTCAGGGTGACGGTGACCCAGCTCGCCTCGCCCTGCATCTCCCAGGTGACCCCAAGACGGCGCGGCGGCTCACAAGCGATCACCTCCCCTCCGGCGTTGCCCTCAAGCTGGTAACGACCGCCGAGGCGCAGCTCACCGGAGACGGGCAAGAACCAGCGGGGGATCCGCTCGGCGGTGGTGAGGGCGTCCCAGAGGTCGTCCACGTCGGTGTTGTAGGCGCGGGTGGCCACGACCACACGGGCGGGGCGGCCCTGGTGTTCGCGGCGGGTGACGGCGCGGGCGGAGGCGCCGAGGTGGTGAAAGAGGTCCAGCTCCATGGTCAGGCTCCGGTTGAACATTCGCCCATGCTTATATAAGCTGTAGCCGAAATATGCAAGGCGCAGATCGTGCGGACGATCCTGATCCCGCCGGGCGGTGACGACGCGCCGCCGCGCCCTCGACGGCGTACACTGTCGGGGCCACCGGAACCCTCTCAGGAGCCCACCGCCATGTCTCACGACGAGACCCGCCCCAACCAGCACGCCTGGTCGGACGTCGACAAGGCCCCCGACACCCAGGCCTTCGCCGCCTACCTCGACACGATCCGCACCTTAGACAGCATCGGCGAGTACAAGCGGCGGTCGATTGAGCTGATGCGCCTGCAGCCGGGGCACCGCGCCCTGGATCTGGGCTGCGGCACCGGCGACGACACCTGCAAGGTCGCCGCCGCCGTCGGCCCCACGGGCAGCGCCCTGGGCATAGACTTCTCCGGCGCCATGGTGGACGAGAGCCGCCGACGTTGGGAGGGCGCGGGCCTGCCGATCTCCTTCGCCGTGGGCGACGTACACAAGCTCGATCTGCCGAGCGCCCACTTTGACGCCGTGCGCGCCGATCGGGTGTTTCAGCACCTCGCCGCGCCGATGGACGCCTTGGCCGAGCTGATGCGCCTCACCCGCCCCGGCGGCCGCGTGGTGCTGAGCGACCCCGACTGGGGCACCTACATCCTCGACGCGCCGCCGACCCCGGCGGTGCTCAAGTACCACGACCTCGCCCAGCGCCAGGCGAAGAACCCCTGGATCGGCCGCCAGTTCTTCGGCATGTTCCGCGAGCTGGGCCTCGTCGACCTAGAGATCGCGGCGCACGTCGCCTTCTTCTTGGACCTCGACGTGCTGGAGAAGCTCGGCAACTTAGACGCCGGGTTCATCACGGCGGTGCAGACCGGGCAGCTCACCGAGGCCGAGGTCGCCGAGGTGAAGACGAGCCTCAGAGAGCGCCAGCGCGCCCGGCGCTTCTTGGCCTCGGTGACGATCTACACCGTCGCGGGCACCGTCCCTGGCTGATCCAGACTAGCGCCCCTTGAGCGTGAGCTTGGGGTAGAGCCGGGCCAGAGACGGCAAGGTCTTCTTCTGCCAAGACACCTGCTCGTCGATGATGACCGTCATCGTGACGTTGCGCTCCCGGGCCTGCATCACGAGGCGAGAGAGCGCGGTGATGCCCGAGCTGTTGAGGAACTGGAGCTCGGCGAGGTCGAGCTCTAGGGGGCCCGTGGCCGCGTCGATCTGGTCATGAACGGCGGCGAGGGCGCCACGATAGGCCGCAGGCGACACCAACCGCATCACGCCGGACAAGGTCGCGCCATCTGCGCGCATCTCCAGCTTGTACTCAGCCTCTACGCTCATCGGGAGCTCCTAAACGAGATGATGTCAGCCGCGCTCGATGGCGTCAACGTCCAGCTCAAGCTGGAGCGTGACCACAAAACGCTCGGGATCGTCGGGGACCTCGCGTATCTCCGCCGCGAGGCGCGCGCCGTAGTCCTTCTTGAGGTTGATGAGGCCGAGGCCTGAGGCCGAGCGGTCGCTCGACGCGGTGTGCTCAAGCTGCTCCAAGAACAGCTCCTCAGGGTCCGTCGTCGCCATGCGGGTGAGGCGCGCGTGTAAGGCCGTGGCCTGGGGGCGCGCGGCCTCGTTCTCCGTGGTCACCGTGATCAGCTCGCCGTAGTGGTTGATCTCGACCGAGGCCGACCTCTGCTTGTCCGCCGAGAACTTCGCGAGGTTCTCGATGAGCTCGTTGAGCCCGGTGCTGAGCACCTGGGCGGCGACGGGGCGGTCCTCGAAGTGGTACTCGAAGTAGCTCGCCAAGAAGTCGGCCAGCTTGCTGCACCGACGCCACTGCACGATGAGGTCGATGGGGAGGAGCTCAACCCGCAGGTTCGAGAGGCGGTCTGCGGGGTCTTGGGGGGTGAGGGTGTCCCCTACCTGTCCGACGAGGTCCATCTCAGCCCCCCACCTTTGGCGCGCGCGCGGTGATCTCAAGCTCGACGGGGAGCGTGAGGTTCCGGAGCGCGTCAGGGATGTCTACGTCGGGGATGATCAGGCGGCTCTGCATGGGGTCCTTCTCAGAGCGGTACTCCGAATGAACCGGATAACGCGGGAAGGGCGCGAGGTAACGGGCGCGCACGGGGCCTTTGGGCGCCCAGAAGCGCTCGATGATGGAGACCTTGCCGCAGATCAGCAAGAGCACGGGGCGGCCGTCGCCGTCCCAGTCGCCCTCACAGAACATTCGGCTGTGCGCGGCGTTGAGGATCATCCGCGCGAGGCCGAAGGACTCCCAGCCCTCTCGCACGACGAGCTTGGTGAGCTCACGACGGGTGGCGCCGACGTACCGATCGGCCACCCCCGCCGACTCTAATTGGCCCTGGACCTCCTCATCGGTGAGGCCGCCGTACCGCTCGACGTAGGTGTTGCGGGTGTAGAGCCCAAAGGCGCAGACGATCTGGCCGTTCACCGTGCCCATGAGGTACTTCTGGGGGTAGGGCTCGATGCGCGCCTCCAGGTCGTGTCCGTCTTCGGAGAACATGATCTGGTAGTGCTTGTTGTAGATCTCGGCGATGAAGTACTGGCAACGCAGCACTTCAGCGCGGGTCTTGGCGATGGAGATTCGTAGGATCATCAGGCTTCCTGCCGACGCGCGATGATGAACGTGACGTCGTCGTGGTAGACGCCGTGGGTGAACTTCTCCAGGTCCTCATTGAGCGCCGCGCGGATGGCCTCGATGGGCTCCGCGGCGTGGCGCTTGATGAACTCGATGAGGCGCGACTCCTCAAACATGCCCTGCTTGTAGTCGCCGGTCTTGGCGGCTTCAGTGACGCCGTCGGTGATGACGAAGAGCGTGTCGCCGGGCTCGATGCGCAGGCGGATCTCGCTCACGATGTCGGCGGGGATCTCGTCGATGAGGCCGAGCTGGAACGGGAACTGCGAGACGGTGACCACCTCGACCTCGCCGGTCGCTTTGCGGTGCACGTAGAGGTTGTCGTGGGAGCCCGAGAGCACCAGCTCGTCCTCGCCCTCCATACACAAGGAGACGATGGTCATCGTGCGCTCCTCGCCCATTCGCGCGAGGTTCTGGTGCAGCACGCTGTTCGCGAGGATGTTCAGCTCGCCGGGGCCGATGTTTGAGCGTGTGTGCAAGATGCTCGACATCACGCTCTGCGCCATCAACATCACGAGGCCCGAAGACAGGCCGTGGCCGGTGACGTCGCCCAGGAGGATCCACGCCCGGCCGTCGATGTGGTGAACGTCGTAGTAGTCGCCGCCGACCTCGTCCGCGGGCTTCATGTAGCAGGCGAGCTCGAGGCCGGGCAGCTTGGGGTGGTGGGGCAGGAGCTGCATCTGAATGCGGCGGGCGGCGTCCATCTCCGCCGCGGTGCGCGCCGTTGTGGCGGTGATCTTCTCGACGACGACGGCGGGGGCGAAGATCGACAGCGCGAAGATGCACAAGAGCCCGAGGCTAAAGCCGAAAGGCCCCCACTCGGGTTTGTCGCCCAGAAGCGCGAAGTCGAGCATATGAACGCCATAAAACAGGCTCGCGATGACCATGCCGAGCTCAGAGGAGCTCAGCTTGGCGCGGTGCCGCACGAGCAGCTCCCCGGCGGTGGAGAGCAGGGGGAAGGCCACGCCGCACAAGAGCGGGAAGGTCACCAAAAAGAAGGGCAGGCCGACGGTGTCGCTGAACAGCGCCACCGCCCAGCCCAGGCCCAAGAGCACAAACGACCGCCGCCAAGGCACGGCGACGCCGGAGCTCACCGAGAGCAGGTGCGCGATGGCGCAGGACACCGTGAACACCGCCGTGAGCCCGACGAGCACCAGGGGCATCGTGGCCCCGGCGATGCCCTGGATGACGAGGCTCCCGAAGGTGGACGCCCAGATGAAGAGCTGGGCCCGGGTGAGCTCGTCGCGCTGCCGTATCCAGAGCAGCGCCGCGACGAGGGAGTTGATGAGCACCGCGCTCGCGTAGACCACGAGCAGCGTGTTCAGTACAGCCTGCTGACCTTCCATCGCTGTGCCTCACCGCCCAGGCCGTCTTGGCCCGGGTTGGGGAGTATACACCCGCGCGGCGAGGGCTTGGGCGCCTCAGGCGACCGCCGGACGGGCAGATTTGACCGCCGAGCCGCCAAACGCCGCCACACGCCGCCTGAGCCGATGTTAAACGCTGACCGGCCCGAGCCCACCCCCCGTTCACAGGAGACAAACAGATGACCCCAGAGGCCTTGGCCGCGCGCGCCGCCCTCGCCATCGACAGCGCCGTGACGATCGCCCGTCGCCTTGGCCTGGAGGTCAGCGCCCCCGTCGTGCTCCACGACGTGTTCTCCGTCGTGATTCACCTCGCGCCGAGCCCCGTCGTCGCCCGGGTGCCCGTGGTGCTGCCCGCCTGGCTCACCCTCCCCCGCCTCATCCAGCGCCAGATCCGTGAGCTTGACGCCGTGGCGTGGCTCAAGGCCGCCGGTCTCCCGGTGGTGGCGCCGAGCCCCCTCGTCCCCCGCGCCCCCGCCCAGCACAACGGCCACAGCGTCACCCTCTGGGAGCTCGCCGAGGTCTCCGCCGAGCACGCGCCGTACAACGACGCCGGTGTGGAGGCCACGGCCACCCTGCACGCCGCGCTGCGGGGCCTGCCGACGGACACGCTCGGCCTGCTCAGCCCCGCCCAGCTTGAGCTGCCGACGCTCCTCGCCGCCTTTCGCCAAGACCCGGGGCCGCTGACCGAGGCCGACCTCGCCCACGTCGAGGGGGACTGGCGCGCCCTCGCGCCGCTCTTGTCGAGCCCCGAGGCCCTGCGCGCCGCGCTCCCCGGGGTGACGCTGCAGGCCATTCACGGCGACGCGCCTCAATACAACGTCATCCAGACCACCACCGGCCCCCGCTTCGCCGACTTTGAGGACGTCTGCCTCGGGCCCATCGAGTGGGACCTCGCCGGGCTCCCCGCCGAGGCGCTCGCCGCCTATGACGACGCCGCCCGCGCCCGGGGCCTGCGCCCGCACCACCCCGAGGCCCTGCGCCTGATGAACGCCGCGCGCTCGCTCCAGGTCATCGCGGCCTTCACCCTCGTGCCCCAGCTCCCTCTGCTCGCCGAGGGCCTGCTGCCCGCCCTGGCCGCCTGGCGCGAGACCCCGCCGCTCTGACCAGGGGAGACTCGACATTCGGCGCTAAGTCGCGTATCCTCTCCCTTCACCGTTCGACCTTGGCCCGCCGGAGCCCCCGTGCCCACTGTCCCCCCCCCCACGGTCCACCCCGTTGACGCCTACGTTCAAGCCCAGCCCCCGGGCACCCAAGGCCACCTCGCGCTCCTGCGCGCCACCTTGGCCGAGGTGATGCCCAACGCCGAGCAGGTGATCAGCTACCAGATCCCCTGTTTTCGCCTCGACGGCACCTACGCCGTCTATTGCGCGGGCTACGCCCACCACGTCGGGCTCTACCCCATCACCCAGGCCATGCGAGACGCCGTGGGTGAGGCGCTCAGCCCGTACCTGAGCGGAAAAGCGACGGCGCGCTTCGCCTTGGACGTTCCCCTGCCCGTTGAGCTCATTCGGCAGCTCGTGACGGCGCGGGTGGCGGAGATCGAGGCCATCATGGCCACACGGCCCTCAAAACGCCCGCTCAAGTCGCGGCGTCCGATGATCCGCTGAGCCACGGCGCCCCGATGTTTATCCACGGCCAGCCCGCGCGGCTGCTGTTTGACGTAGCGGGCTGGATGTCCACCTTCTACGAGCTTGACGACACGGTCTACCTGCACTCTGTGTGGAATCGTTCCTCGGCGTATTATGACGTGCTCATTACACTCCCCCCAGCTCAAGTTGAGCGTAAGATCGCGCCGCGATGCGGTGTCCAGGTGGCCTCGCTCCGACGAAGACATGGGCGCTCATGCCGAGGAGGAGCGAGGCCGCATGGGCGCCGCAGGGCAAGCGAGGTTGCCTCAACTTGAGCTGGGGGGAGTGTAAGCTCACTCCAGACGAGGCCGCGCGCTGCCGGGCCGGGGGCGAGGCGTTTATGACCTCCTTCGCCCGCCAAGCCATCAACAACGGCGGCTACTCCGACCGTCTGGTGAAGGACTACGGCGTCAGCGAGGGCTAACTCTCAGCCTGGCAATCTCAGCCTGCCAGGAGCGCCTCCACCAGCTCCCGGCGCCGCAGAATGCCCCAGGAGGTCAGCTCGGCCAAGGCCCGGGCTTGGGTGTCGGTCAAGGCGATGGTGCCGCCGAGGTTCTCGCCGCTCGTCTTGTAGTGCGGGAAATGTTTGAGCGGGCCCGTGGGCAAGATCGACCGGTCGCCGTCCTGAATCGCGTCTTTGAGCTCGGGATCTTTGAGCTGGGCCTCCCAGGCGGGCACATGGTCGAGGTACACCCAGAGCACCTTCACCGCGCGACCGCCGGAGACGCCCCACCAGCGGTTGTCGAGCAGGCGGTGGGTCTGTAGCGCCATCACCGGCTCCCCGGCCCGGCGCGCGGCCTGGAGCGCGGCGACGAGGGGCGGAAGCTCGGCGGTGGGGAAGACCATGTTGTCTACGGTGGTGGTGCCGACGCTCTTTTGAGGACGCCCGAAGAGGCCCGGGAGATAGGAGTCGATACGATCGGGGCTCGGCGCGTCTGTGTGTGGATCCCAGTCCGTCGCCAGGGGGGTGGAGGTGTTGACCAGCACGATCGCCCGATCGACCCCTCGGCGAAGCAGGGTGATGAGCCCGAAGTTCTCCAAGATGCCGCCGTCGCCTAAGGCGAAGCGGATGTTCGGGGGTGTGTCGTGGCGCCAGGCCGGCCAGAGCGACACGGTCGGCGCGAGCTTGTGCAGGCGACCGAGGCCCGGCGTCTCCTCCAGCACGCCCGCCCAGGCGGAGGACGAGGCGCCCACGATGTCGGCCAAGGACCACGGCGCCTCGGGCGCGGGGAGCGCTTGAACGCCACCTTGAACCGGGGCGGGGCCGCCGCCGAACACGACGCTCTCGACGACGGCGCCGCCGACGGGCACCGCGACCAGCTCGGGCTCACCCTCGCCGCCCTCCAGGCGATCTTTGAGCGCGCTCAAGAGGCCGGTGCGCCGCTGGAACACGCCGGTCACCGGCTCGCCGACGCCACAATAAAGCGGGGTGAGATCGATCGGCGCCGGGCGCTCCACCTGCAGCGGCAGCATCGACTCCGGGCCCAGCACGCAGGCGCCGACGACGAGGAAGGGCCCCCGGGCGGGGGTGCGAAGCGTCCAGCCCGCGATGGCCTCGGCCATGCCCGGACGTGCGCGCAGCGCCTCAATACTCGCCTCGTTCGCGGCGACGGCCTCGGGGGCGCCGTGGTCAAACAGCCCATACGGCGCGAGCATGTGACGCCCGATCACATCGGCCCAGAGCCGATCCGGGGGTACCTGGGGATCCCGCGTAGACTCCGCGAGAAACCCCCAGACGTTCCGGGTGGCGGCGAAGCCTAAGCTCAGCGGCGTCAGCGGCTCGGCCAGGTCCTTGAGGGTCAGCGCTTCGGGGGCCAAGACCGGGCCCAAAAACGTCGCCTCGTCGGTCACCCGCTGGAAGGTGTAGATCCCCGAGGCCCAGCTCCCGCCGGAGACGCCGGAGATGTAGCGCGCGCGGTCGAGGGCGCCCAAGGCGTAGAGCGCGCGGAGCTGGCCCCAGCTCGCCGCGAGGGACCGGGCGCCGCCGCCAGAGAAACACAGGCCGATGGGCTCGCGGGCGCTGACCTCGGGGGACTCCAGCTCTGGCCAGCCCATCGGGGACAGCCAGAGCGACGCGGGGACCGTAGACATCTCAGACCTCCTCGGCGGAGGATACACCAGGCCGCGGGCGCCGTGTGATCTACAGCGACGGCGCGTAGACGGCGAGCTGATCGAGGCCCATGCCCGTGCCCATCACGAAGCCCAGCTCGACGTGTTTGTGGTAGCTCTCGTCCGTGTAGAACCGCGTGTGCACCACCACCTCCGTCGAGTCTCCCTGCTCGGTGAAGGTGATGGTGACGATCATCTTCTCCGCGCCCTCCATCAAGAAGCCGTTCTCGTAGACGATGCGCTCATCCGGCACGATCTCCAGGTAGGTGCCGCCGAAGGGAGGGCCCTGCTTGCCGTCGGGGCCGGTCATGATCATCGTGAGCTTGCCGCCCACACGAAAATCGACCTCGGCGTGGGTGACGGGGTAATTTCCCGGCCCGTACCAGCGCAGGAGGTGCTCTGGGCGACTGTAGGCGGTGAACAAGAGGGCCGCCGAGGCGCGGATGGTTCGGCGAACGATGACCACCCGGTCCTGGGGGTGAAGCTCGCTCTGGTGGCGCTGGTCTGCTTTAATCTGGCTCATTGTCGGATTCCTGGGCTTGGAGGGCGGTGACGTAGTGATCGAGGCGCTCAAGGTTGAGCTCCCAGAAGCGGCGGTAATCGCCGAGCCAGTGGTCGAGCTCCGCGAGCGGCGCGGCGTTGATCATGGCGGGCCGGAGCTGGCCGTCGCGGCTGCGGGTGATGAGCCCGGCGCGCTGGAGCACCTTGAGGTGGTTGGAGATGGTCGGCTGGCTGAGGCCGAAGGGCTCGCCGAGCTCAGTGACCGACGCGGGCCCATGGGCGAGGCGGGCGAGCATGGCGCGGCGGGTGGGGTCGGCCAGGGCCGCGAAGGTGAGGCTCAGCGGGTCAACGCTCATCATGCACCTCGGGGGGTTTGTGTGTGTTGAGATGGGACACGAATCAGGCCCGCACCACCCGGCTGTCCCCGGCGAAGCGGTCGTGGGGGCCTTGGCCGAGGGGGCTCGACCAGACGGTCACGAGCATCCACATCCAGATACAGAGGGCCAAGATCGGCCCAACAAACGGCACGGCGCCGACGACCACAAACAGCTCACGCCGGAGGGCCTGGACGGGGCTGAGCCGCCCCCCCTCGGCGTTGACCACCCGCAGGCCGAGGGCCAGCTTGCCCAAGGTCGCGCCGATGAGCGTATCTCCGGCGACGAAGTAGCCGAGGACGAGGGCCGCGCCGAGGACCAGCCAGTCAGCGCCGAAGCCGATGACCTGGCCCAAGGCGAGGTTGAGCCCAAACACGGCGAGCACGTCGATGGCGCGGGCGGCGAGGCGAGCGGGGATCGGCGGCGGGAGCTGCTTAGACGTGGACATGAAGGCTCCAGGGGGTCACACCCCCTATGTATAGCTGAACGACTATATAGACGTCAAGCTAAGCATACAAGTTTTTCCCGTCGATCTTCGGGTCGCCCTCGTCGCCGCAGCTCAGCTCAGGCCCCGCTCAGGCCCCGCTCGGCTCCAGCGCGGCGCGCACATACGCCACGAGGGCGTTGGCGTGGCCGTGGCCGAGCTTGTGCTCTCCTTTTAGCCACTCCACGACCGCCATGTGACGATCCGTCTCTAAGCGCTGAACGATGAGATCCAGCCACTCTTGAACGGGGCGACCATAGGTCTTCTCAATGCTGGGGAAGTACGACGCCGGCCCCTTGAGCTTCTCGCCGGGGGCCGGGGTTGGGGCGGTGACCTTCTCTCCGCTCGTCTCGGTGCTCATCTGCTGCGCTCCTCTCTCGTCTTCTCATCGCCGAGCCCGGGGGATCCGATCCGCGGCGCGCAGCAGACTATCACGACCGGGGCGTCACGACTGCGCCAGGTCGCAAAATGTGCGCCCGGCGCGCGGACAGCCTCAGGGCCTCCCTCTTCGCGGCTCCGAGGAGCTGAGCCCGTCGCGACGGGGCTCTCAGCGGCCCACGCCGACCGCTCCTCAGCTTGACGGGGGTGGTGGCTTTGGCTACTTTTTCGGCGCCCCGCCTCGACCCCGCCGGAGTCTGATGATGTCCAAACACAGTGATCTTCCCCTCGCCGACCGTCACGCGCTCATCCGTGTTCAAGGAGCCCGGGGCAACAACCTCAAGAACGTGAACGTCGAGCTCCCCAAACGTCGGCTGACGGTGTTCACCGGCGTGTCGGGCTCGGGCAAGTCCTCTTTGGTGTTTGGCACCATCGCCGCCGAGTCTCAGCGGCTGATCAACGAGACCTACAGCGCCTTTTTGCAGGGCTTCATGCCCACCCTCGCCCGGCCTGACGTGGACGTGCTGGAGGGCCTCACCACGGCGATCATCGTCGATCAAGAGCGAATGGGCGCGAACGCCCGCTCCACCGTCGGCACGGCCACCGACGCCAACGCCCTGTTGCGGGTGCTGTTCAGCCGGGTCGGAAAACCGTACATCGGCCCGCCCAACGCCTTCTCGTTCAACGTGCCGACGGTGCGGGCCTCGGGCTCCATCACCGTCGAGCGGGGCAGCAAGACGAGCGGGGTGAAGGCCACGGGCACGTCTCAACACTACGGCGGCGAGGTCACCGTCGAGAGGTCTGTAGACAAAGCCGAGCACCGCACGTTCACCGTCAACGGCGGCATGTGCTCCCGCTGTGAAGGCATGGGCTCGGTGAACGACATCGATCTCAGCCAGCTCTTTGACGAGTCGAAGACGCTCAACGAGGGCGCGCTCACCGTCCCCGGCTTCACCTCAGACGGCTGGCATGTGCGCATCATGGCCGGCGCGGGCCTCGACCCCGACAAACGAATCGCCGACTACAGCGAAAATGAGCGTCAGATCCTGCTCTACTCCGAGCCGGTGAAGGTGAAGGTGAGCGGGGTGAACCTCACCCATGAGGGCCTCATCCCCCGCATCCAAAAATCGTTCTTGGCCAAAGACGTCGAGGCGATGTTGCCCCACATCCGAAACTTTGTGGAGCGCGCGGTCACCTTCGCCACCTGCCCGGAGTGCCAAGGCACACGGCTGAACGAGGCCGCCCGCTCGTCCAAGATCGCCGGGATTCACATCGGCGAGGCCTGCAAGATGCAGATCAGCGACCTCGCGGCCTGGGCGAGCGCGCTTTGCGAGCCCTCCGTGGCGCCGCTCCTCGCCGTGCTGCGACACACCCTCGACTCCTTCGTGGAGATCGGCCTGGGTTACCTCAGCCTCGACCGTCCCTCGGGCACGCTCTCCGGCGGCGAGGCCCAGCGCACAAAGATGATCCGCCACCTGGGCTCGGCGCTCACCGATGTGACCTATGTGTTTGATGAGCCCACCATCGGCCTTCATCCCCACGACATTCAGCGCATGAACGATCTCCTGCTTCGCCTGCGAGACAAAGGCAACACCGTCTTGGTGGTGGAGCACAAGCCGGAGACGATCGTCATCGCCGATCATGTCGTCGATATCGGCCCAGGCGCGGGGAAGGCCGGCGGGGAGATCGTGTTTCAAGGCAGTGTCGAGGGCCTACGCAAGAGCGGCACCCTGACCGGGCGGCACCTGGACGACCGCGCCCGGCTCAAGGCGTCTGTGCGTCAAGCCAAAGGCACGATGGCGGTTCGGGGCGCTCGCGCCAACAACCTCCAGGGCGTAGACGTCGACATCCCCCTGGGTGTGCTCGTCGTCGTGACCGGCGTGGCGGGCTCGGGCAAGAGCTCGCTGATTCATGGCTCGGTGAGCGGCCAGACCGGCGTGGTGACGGTGGACCAGGGCGCGATTCAGGGCTCTCGGCGCAGCAACCCGGCGACCTACTCGGGGCTCTTGGAGCCCATTCGTAAGGCCTTCGCCAAGGCGAACGGCGTGAAGCCCGCCCTGTTCAGCGCGAACTCTGAAGGCGCCTGCCCCGGCTGCAACGGCGCCGGGGTGATCTACACCGATCTGGGCATGATGTCTGGCGTCACCACCGTCTGTGAGGACTGCGAAGGCCGCCGGTTTCAGTCCATGGTGCTGAACTACCGCCTCGGCGGGCTCAACATCGCCGAGGTGCTCGACCTGCCCGTAGACGACGCGGTGACGTATTTTGGCGAAGGGGAGGCGCGCACCCCGGCGGCGTTGACCCTCGTGAAGCGCCTCGCAGACGTAGGCCTGGGGTATGTGCGCCTCGGCCAGCCGCTGCCGACCTTGTCCGGCGGTGAGCGCCAGCGCCTCAAGCTCGCCACCCAGATGGGCGACGGCGGCGGCGTGTATGTGCTGGATGAGCCGACCACGGGCCTTCACCTCGCCGATGTGGCCCAGCTCCTCGGCCTGCTCGACCGCCTCGTAGACTCCGGCAAGTCGGTCATCGTCATCGAGCACCACCAGGCCGTGATGGCCCACGCCGACTGGATCATCGATCTGGGCCCCGGCGCCGGCCACGACGGCGGCCGGATCGTGTTTGAGGGCAGCCCGGCGGCGCTCGTCGCGCGGGGCTCGACCTTGACCGGCAAACACCTCGCGGCGTTTGTTGGCGGGCGCTGACCGGGGCGCTCACCCGCCCTGGGCCCGCTCAAACGCCGCTGAGTACACCGCACGCATCGGCGCTGAGTCCACCGCCGCCGTGGATCCGCTGGCGCCCTCAAGCCGCGCCCGCAGCAGATCGAGGCAGATGTGGTAGCCCGAGGCGGTGTCGACGTCAGCCTCGGATGCGCCGAGCCAGGTGGTGAAGGTGAGGCGGGTGCCTTCACCCTCGGGGGCCAGCTCAAAACGAAGGAGATCGACGTCCCAGGTCCACTCGAAGACATGGGGCGGATCCCACACCCGGATCTCGCCGAGGAGCGGCGGGTCGGTGAGCCCAACCTTCTGCGCCGTCTCGGGCCAGAAGGGCAGCTCAACTCGGGCGCCCGCGCGGCGCTCGCCGATCATGTCGCAGGGCAGCCAGTGGGCGAGGTGCTCGGAGCGGGTGATCGCCGCCCAGACCTTCTCGGGGGAGTGCCGCAGCAGCCGCACATACCGGAGTGACCAGCGGTCGCCGTCGCGGCGAACCTCACCGAGGGGGTCGAGGGTTGGGGGGCTCATGGTTCCTCCATCGTGTTGAGGTGCTGCTCTAAGGCGTCGAGGCGGCTGGCCCAGGCGCGGCGAAAGGGGGCGAGCCAGTGGTCGATCTCTTGAAGGGGCTCCAGGCGCACGCGGTAGAGCCTGCGCTGGGCGTCCCCTCGGGCGGTGACGAGGCCGACGTCTCGGAGCACACGGAGGTGCTTCGAGACGCTCGGCTGGGGGAGCTCAAGCTGGGTGACGAGCTCACCGACGGCGCGCTCACGCTGCAAGAGCAGGCTGAGGATGGCCCTGCGGGAGGGGTCGGCGATGGCCTCGATCGGGGTCATGCCCCGTATATACTCAATCAGGAATATACCCGCAATGGCATATACGCGCGCCAAAGAAAAGGAGCGACCCGATCTCGGCGCTCCTCACGGCCAGCTCGCCGGGATCAGCTCAGCGCGAGACGCGGTACCCGACGCCGCGCACCGTCTCCACCAGCCCCGCCGCCACGCCGAGCTTCTCGCGCAGGCGCTTGACGTGGGTGTCTACGGTGCGGGTGTTGAGGTCGGGGGGCATCTCCCACACGTCCTGGAGGAGCTGGCCGCGGCTCTGCACCCGACCGGCGCGGTGAACGAGCGTGTACAGCAGCTTGAACTCCGTGGCCGTGAGCGGCAGCTCCTCTTGTTCGACCCAGACCCGGTGCGCGGCGACGTCGAGGCGCAGGGGGCCGATCGTCAACATCTGGCCATCGTCGGGCTCAATCGGCTTGGCCGGGGCCCGGCGGAGGATCGCCCGCACCCGCAGCATCAGCTCCCGCACCGAGAAGGGCTTGGTGACGTAGTCGTCCGCGCCCACCTCAAAGCCCACCACGCGGTCGATCTCTTCGTCCCGGGCGGTCAACATGAGGATGGGGATCTCCGCCGTCTCGGGCATCGCGCGCAGGCGACGGCAGACCTCAGTGCCCTGGATATCGGGCAACATGAGATCGAGCACGACGAGGATCGGGGGGTCGGCTTGGGCGAGGCGCAGCGCCTCTTGGCCGTTCTCGGCGGCCAACACTCGAAACCCCTCACGCTTGAGGTTCATGGTGAGCAGGCGGCGGATGTCCGCCTCGTCGTCCACCACCAAGACAGGACCGTTCGCCTCAGGCATGGCACCTCCGGGCTGCCGGGCATAACCCGTCTTCGGGCGCGCGGCAGGGACGAGCGGCGGCGCGGTGTTTATGCCTTGGAGGTGTTATCCTGGGGTCACGATGATCTCGGCCTCCTGTCCATCTTGCTCCGCGCCCGTCGCGTTTAAGCACGCGTCGGCTTTGGCGACGATCTGCCCGTCCTGTGAGAGCACCGTCGTGCGCTCCGGGGCCGATGTGAAGTCTCTGGGCAAGGTCGCCAAGTTCGCCCGCGACCTCTCGCCGCTCCAGGTGGGCGCCTCGGGAGCCGTCGGAAAACGTCGTTTTGAGGTGATCGGGGCCATCCGCAAAGGCCGCCCCGGCGTGCGCTGGACGGAGTGGTACCTGGCCTTCTCCGACGGCGGCGTCGGCTGGCTCGCTGAAGCGAACGCCATGTGGGAGCTCTACGACAAGCCCCCCGTGCCCGCGCCCGGCGCGGCGATGGCCGATCCCGACGACAAGATCACCGTCGGCGACGAGACCTGGATCGTCCGTGAGCGTGAGGTCGCCCGGGTGCTCGCCGCTGAAGGCAGCCTGCCCTTCCCCGTCGTCGGCGGCGAAGAGGGCGAGTACGTCGATCTTTGGGCCCCGGCTGAAGGCCTCGTCGGCACCTTAGACGCCGCGGACGACCCGCCGACGCTCTGGCGCGGCCAGCCCGTCGAGCTCGCGGATCTCAAGCTGGAGGGTGTGCGCGCCTTCGAGGGCTGGTCGGACTCGGTCTTGGTCTCACGCCAAGGCCCGGAGATCACCGGCACCCGGGCCCTGCGCTGCCCCAACTGCAGCGGCGCCATCACCCTGCGCGCCCCCGGCGCGGCGCAGAAGATCGTCTGCCAATACTGCTCCAGCGAGCTTGGGATTGAGGACAAAGGTGACGCCAGCCAGGCGATCCTCATCCGAGACGCCGAGAAGCGCCTGTGGAAGCCGCCCATCGAGCTCGGCGCCAAAGGCGAGCTTGGCGGCGTGCCTTGGCAGGTCATCGGCGCCATGGGGCGCTCGGTCACGGCCTATGGCCAAGAGTACCCCTGGGTTGAGCACCTCCTGTTCAACCCCTACCGAGGTTACCGCTACCTCGTCGTCGCCGACGGCCACTGGAGCCTCGTCAAGCCGATGCCTCTGCCGCCCCGGGGCGCGCGGGCCGACGCGATGACGCTACGCCACGGCGGCGACAGGTTCCAGCACTTCCAGTCCGGCCAAGCCCAAGTCCGTAAGGTCGTCGGCGAGTTCACCTGGGAGGTCTCCCTCGGGGACATGGCGAGCACGGACGACTACGTCGCGCCGCCGAAGATGCTCTCCGTGGAGCGCACCCGGGAGGAGACCACCTGGTCTGAAGGCGTGTACCTCCCCCACGAGGAGGTCTGGGCGGCTTTCGGCGACAAGTCCAACGCCGAGCCCGGCGGCCGCCCCAAAGGTGTGGCCCCGCACCAGCCCAACCCCTACGGCGCCATGGCCTTCACCCGGGCGGTCGTTCAGGGCGGCGTGTTTTTTGTGGCGGCCTTGGCGCTGTTTGTGCTCTCGAACCTCGTCACCTCGAACCAGCGCGTCGCCGAGGCGACCTGGAGCGTCGATCCGGTGCTCAGCGAGCAGGTGATGCTCACCCAAGAGTTCACGCTCTCCGCCTCCAAACGCCGAAACCTGCGCCTCGCCGTGGCCTCGACGGTGAAGAGCGAAGAGGGCCTCGTCCACGCCGCGCTGTTGAACCTCGACACCGGCGAGGCCTACCTCATCGACGACAAGGGCGATCAGTCCTACTCCAGCACGCTCCGCGACGTGAGCCCCGGGCGTTATGTCGCGCGGCTTGAGCTCGCCCGCCCCACGGGCAGCACGGCGATCACCGGGCGCCAGGTGGGCCTCAAGGTGACCCGCGACCCGGGCTCACCGCTGCTCATCTGGATCCCGCTCTTGTTCGCGCCGACCTCGCTCCTGTTCTACTTCTTCGGTCGCTCAGCGTTTGAGACCAAACGTTGGGCCAACTCTGACCACGCGCCGGAGTCCTGACGATGGGCCACCTCAACTTTCACGCGGTCGTCGGTGTGGGCCTGTTGATCGTCTGCGGCGCGCTCGTCAGCGTCGGCTGGGTGCCCCACGAGGCCGTCAGCGAGCAGGTCTCCCAGACCGTGCGCGACAACCCGGCGAGCTTCCGCTCGTCTTACGTCTACTACACCGGCTGGCGCACCCCCACCACCGGCTCCGGCGGCGGCTACAGCTCCGGCAAATGAGCCCCCGCGCCTCTCTTCTCTCGTCTCCAACCGCTCGCTGAGGATCTCGATGGAATACCTGCACCTGGACGTCGTCGCGGCCACCTTGGTCTACACCGTGCTGGGCCTCGTCATCTTCGGGGTCGCCTTCGTCGTGATGGTGAAGGCCATCCCGTTCTCGGTGCGCAAAGAGATCGAGGATGACCAGAACACCGCCTTGGCCATCGTCATGGGCTCGGTGATCCTCGGCCTGTCGATCATCATCGCGGCGTCGATCAGCGCCTGATGTTGCCCTCGACCGCGCCGCCCGCCGCGCCGGTCAGTGGGCTCTTGGTGGTCTCCGCGCTGCTCATCGCCACCTGCGGGCTCATCTATGAGCTCGTCGCGGGGGCGCTCGCCTCGTACCTGCTCGGCGACAGCATCACGCAGTTCTCGCTGATCATCGGGGCTTACCTCTCGGCGATGGGCCTGGGCAGCTACCTCAGCAAGTTCATCGACCGGGGGCTCGTCGCCCGGTTTGTGGAGATCGAGATCGCCGTCGCGCTCATTGGCGGCTTTGAGGCCCCGATGTTGTTCGCGGCCTTCACCTACACGCCGGGCTTCGCGCCGGTGCTCTACGGCCTCGTGCTCACCATCGGCGCCTTGGTGGGCTTAGAGCTGCCTTTGCTCATCCGCATCTTGGAGCGCCAAAGCTCACTCAAAGAGCTCGTCGCCCGGGTGATGTTCCTCGACTACATCGGCGCCTTGTTCGCCTCCTTGTTGTTCCCGCTGCTGCTCGTGCCGCGCCTGGGCTTGCTGCGCACCTCGCTCGTGTTCGGCATCCTGAACGCGGCGGTGGCCTTGTGGACGACGTTCTTGTTTGAGGCGCCCCCGGCGGTGAAGCTGCGGCTGCGCCTGATGGCGGCGGCGGCCATCGTCGTGTTGGGCCTCGGCTTTGGCTTCGCCGGGCACGCCGAGCGCGCCATGGACGCCCAGCTCTTCGCCGATCCCGTCGTGCTCCGCGAGGTGAGCCCCTACCAGCGCGTCACCGTCACCCACCGCGCCGGAGACACCCGCCTGTTCCTCGACGGCGCCCTGCAGTTCTCCAGCGTCGATGAGCACCGGTACCACGAGAGCCTCGTTCACCCGGCCCTACGCGCCGTGCAGACGCCCACCCGGGTGCTGATCTTGGGCGGCGGCGACGGCCTCGCGGCCCGTGAGGTGCTCAAGCACGAGGGCGTCGAGGAGCTGGTGCTGGTGGACCTCGACCCCATCGTCACCCGCCTGTTCACCGAGCGCGAAGAGCTCCGTCTGCTCAACGACGGCGCCTTGACCGACCCTCGGGTGAAGGTGGTCAACGACGACGCCTTCCGCTGGCTGCAGGGGGAGGGCCTGGGCCGCTTCGACGCGGTGATCATCGACTTCCCCGACCCCAACGACTACGCCCTAGGCAAGCTCTACACGAACCATTTCTACCGGATGTTGGCCCGGGTGATGCAGCCCCACGCCGTCGGCAGCATCCAGGCCACGAGCCCGCTCTTCTCGCCCGACGCCTACTGGTGCATCATGGCGACCTTGGACGCTGAGCTGGCCTACGTCCGGCCATATCACGCCTATGTCCCCGCCTTTGGCGAGTGGGGCTTCGCGCTGTTCTCCAAGGCCGAGCCCGAGGTGCGCCGCCCCTTGCCCCTGGGCCTGCGGTTTCTAGACGACGCCACCATCGACACCCTGTTTCAGTTCCCCATCGACCTGCGCCGAGGTCCGCAGCCGGTGAACCGCCTCGACGATCAGGTGCTCGTGCGGCTCTATGACGAGGACTGGCAGAAGCTCGGGGGCCATTGATGCGCCTGAGCCGACGGGAGCTGCTGCTCGGGGCCTCGGCCTTGGGCTTGGGGTGCACGGAGACTCCGCCGCCAAGAGGCCCGGTGCCCGTCGCCGAGACCTTGCCCGGCCTCGCGGCCTCGGCCCACCGCCTGCGCAACGGCAAGCCGCAGACCGGGGTGAGCGGTGTTGAGCGTGTGGACCTGCTCATCGTCGGCGCCGGGGCGGCGGGGGTGAGCGCGGCCTGGCGTGTGGCGCGGGCGGGCTTTCGGGGCAGCGTGTCGTGGTTAGAGCTCGGGGATCGGCCTGGGGGCACGGCGGCGATGGGCTCCGGGCCGAGCGGCGAGTTCCCCCTGGGCGCGCACTACATCACCCTGCCCTCTCCCGAGGCGGCGCATGTGCGCCTGATGCTCCAAGACCTCGGGATCATCCAAGGTTTTGATGCCGAGGGCCGCCCGCGCTACCGCGAGACCGACCTGTGTTTTGACCCCGAAGAGCGCCTGTTCTACGGCGGGCGCTGGGAGCCGGGGCTGTGGCCTGAAGCGGCGCTCTCTGCCGACGATCGGGCCCAGAAGGCGCACTTTGACGCGCTCACGGGCCGGCTCACCCAGGCCCGGGGCGCCGATGACCGCCCGGCCTTCGCCATCCCCATCGCCCGCTCGTCCCACGACCCCACCCTGCGCGCCTTGGCGGAGCAGAGCTTCGCCAGCTTCTTAGACGCCGAGGGGCTTCACTCCCCTGCCCTGCGCGCCTGGCTCCGCTACGCCGCCCGAGACGACTTCGGCGCCGAGCTTCACCAGATCTCCGCCTGGGCCGGGCTCCATTACCACTGCGCGCGGCGGCCCGACCCGGCCACACCTCTGGGCACCACCGTCTTGACCTGGCCCGGGGGCAACGGCGCCTTGATCGGCGCCTTGCTCAAACGTGTGCCGTACACGCCTCGCCTGGGCGTGCTCGTGGTCTCTTGTGAGCCCGAGGCCGAGGGCTGGCGGCTGGCGGCCCTCGACGGCAGCGCGCTCATCGAGATCCAGGCCAAGGCCGTCATCATGGCTTTGCCCGTACACGTCGTGAACCGCCTCGTGAAGCGGCCGGCGCCCCAGCGGGCCGAGAGCGCGCCTTGGCGGGTGGTGAACCTGCACGTCGATCGCCTGCCCACACAAGAGGGTGTGAAGGCGGCCTGGGACAGCGTCATCTGGGGGGCGGAGGGCCTGGGGTATGTCACCAACACCCACCAGACCGGCGCCTTCGGCCAAGGCCCCGCCACCTTGACCTGTTACGAGCCCCTGAGCGGCGATTCGCCTGACGCGTCAAGAGCCATCTTGCTCAAAGAGCGCCCTCAAGACGCCGTCGATCGTGTGTTAGACGATCTCAGCGCCGCGATGCCTGGGCTGAGAGACCGCGTGGTCGGCGCCGAGGTCTGCCCTTGGGGCCACGGCACGGCCATCCCCGCCGTCGGTCTACACCGGGTCGGGGCCCTGGACGAGGCGGCGAGGCCCCTGCCTGGCTTGAGCTTCGCCAGCGCCGATCTCAGCGGCATGAGCCTGTTTGAGGAGGCGAGCTTTCATGGCTGTCGGGCCGCTGAAGAGGTGCTCATCGGCCTCGGCGCGCTCCCCGACCCCCGCCTCGCGGACCCGGCGTGAGCGCCGGTCACTGGCTCGTCTCCGCCCGTTTTGACCTCGGTCTGCTCATCGGCCCCGCGCTCCTCGCCGCGCTCATCGCCGGGGTCTTGCCCGACGGGGTCGAGGTGGGGCCCCTCGGCTTCTTGGTGTTGGTCGTCGGCGTAGACGTGGCGCACGTCTGGGCGACGCTCTGGCGCACCTTGTTGGACCCTGGCGAGCGCCGCCGCCTCGCGCCGTGGCTCATCACCCTGCCGTTCGCCTGCGCCGTCGTGGCGATGATGCTGCATGGGGTGTCCCCTGCTCTCTACTGGACGGCCATGGCCTACCTCGCCGTCTTCCACTTCATCCGGCAGCAGCTCGGCTTCGCCATGCTCTACCGGGCCCGGGCGGGCCTCGGCAAAGGCGGCGCGGCCGTCGAGCGTTGGCTGTACTACGGCCTCACCGGCACGCCGATCTTTTGGTGGCACGCGCATTTACCCCGGCCCTTCGCCTGGTTTATGCCCGGGGACTTTGTGCCCGGCTTGCCCGCCGTCGTGCCCCAGCTCGCCGGGGCGCTCACCTTGGGATTGGGGCTTCTGCACCTCAAGAACCGCGTCACCGAGGGCCGCGCCTGGGGCCGGGATCTCTGGCTCCTGACCACGGCGGCGGTGTGGTGGGGCGGGATCGTCTTCGCCGGGGGTGACCTCGCCTTCACCTTGCCCAACGTCATTCGCCGCGGCGTGCCGTACCTCGCGCTCGTGGCCTGGACCGTCGCCGGGCGCTGGGCGGTGAACGGCGAAGGTCCAGGCCGCCCGTGGATGTTCACCCTCGGCGGCGCCTGGGCCTTCGTGTTGCCCCTGCTCCTCTTGGCGTTTGGGGAGGAGTGGCTGTGGGACCGCCTCGTGTACCTGGAGCACCCGGGGCTCTTCCCCGGCCCAGACCTCACGCGCTGGGCCGGCTTCTGGGCGGTGCCGCTGTTGAGCTTGCCCCAGCTCACCCATTACCTGCTCGACGGGATCCTCTGGCGTACCGGGGCTGAGCACAACCCCGGCCTGCGCCAATGGATCTTTCGCTAACCCGCGATCAGCTCGACGCCCATGGCCGCGTCCCGCACCATACGCTCGACGGCGTCGAGGTCGGGGTGCCGCACCATGATCACGCCGTCGCCGAGGAGCGTGTTGCGCCAGTCGCGTCGGGGCGCGCCCACAGGCGTCAGCTCCATCGCGCAGATCCAGGGGCCGTACCGCGCCCGGAAGGCGTCGAGCCCAGCGTGGCGGAGGATGCGCCCTTGGCCCCGGGCGCGCTTAAACACCGCCCCGGTGTTGTATTTGCGCTCGTTGAGGCCCTTAAACTCGCCCCAGCAGACCACCCGGGCCCACTCGCGGAAGAGGTCGCAGTCGCCGGTGAAGTTCATCTGGTGAACGAGCAGGCCGCCGCCGCTCCTGCAGCCGATCTCGCCGAAGATGGCCTCGCCTGAAGGCGTGAGGAACCACTCCATGTGGATAAAGCCCGTGCCCATGCCCAAGGCCTGAATCACCTGCTCCCCGAGCTGAACGCCGGGGGTGATCTGCGAGGTGTTGAGGTCTCTGAGGCAGGTCTGGGCGGGGCTGATCCACTCCTCGTGGCGGGCGATGATCGGCGGCGGGTTGTATACCGTCACGCTGCGATACACCGGGCGCCCTTGAACACAGATGGCGTCAAAGGTGAACTCTTGGCCGATGATGAACTCCTCGACGGAGACCTCCTCGACCCCGGCGAGCTCGGGCAGGCGGGCGTCGAGGGCCTCGGCGGAGTCGGCGCGGAAGGTGTTCGCCGAGCCAGCCCCGGCGATGGGCTTCACGCAGACCGGGAAGCCGA
>JAKLKE010000549.1 GCA_023150775.1 Myxococcota bacterium | reverse complement strand
GGGTTGGGGGGGGGGGGGGATGGCCGGCGGCTTGTTGGAGCGTCGGCGGCCCCTCTTGATGCCGCCTGGGCCCACATCTGCGCCCAGCGGCGTCGCGTCAACACGCCGACGGTCTTGTTTGAGCGCGGGATCTTTGGGAGGGCGACCTCTGCGGCGGGTGCCGCCGTCGGCGACGAGGGGCTCCGAGGGCTCTCCGGGGCGGCGTTTGGGGCGAGGGGTGGCCTCGGCCGCCGCCTCCTCCGCCAGCCGGGCGGCCTCCATCGCGGCCTCGACCTCCGAGCGTGGGGGCCGGCCACGACGGGGGCGCGGCACCCGGGGGATCTTGGCGATGGGGCCCCGATCGATGATCGGGCGGTCGTCCACGGCGACGGCGGGCAGCTCGGCGGCCTCGGCGCCCCCGGGCGAGGGCAGGCGTGTGCGGCGGCGGTCGGGGCGCACGTTCTTCGCGGCGGTGCGCCGATGGTGCGCCTGCCGAGGCTCGACGGCGAAGGGCGGCGGCGTAAAGTCCCGCTCCGGGCTGTCTTCAGAGTCGTCGTTGGCGTCCTCCTCTTCAGGCGGGTTGAGCGCGACGACGACGTGGCGCTCGCCCTCGTCCCGGGGCTCCAGCATGAACAGGCGCATCGGCTGGCCTTGGGGGCGGCGCTCGGCGCGTAGGAGCGCGTCGTAGAGGAGCTGGCTGTGGGTGGCCAGAATCACCTGCACCCCGACGCTCGTGAGCAGATGGGCGGCGTGGGCGACGACCTCTACGCCGGTGTCGTCGAGGAACACGTCGGGGGCGTCCCACAGAAGCGTGCTGCCCGGCGTCAGCTCGCTGTTCTTGAGCAGGCGGGCGATCATCCCGAGCTTGAGGGAGCCCGGCGAGGCGTAGGCCCGGTCGAGGAGGATGAGCTGCCCGCGCCGGGCGACGTAGAGCTGGCCGTTTCGGGGGATCACCTGGCCGCCGATGAGCTGCTCGACGGGATCGAGGACCTCCCCCAGCGGCGGGCGCACCGCCCCGCTGGTGAGGCGGCGGCTGAGCATCCGTAAGGTCTCTAAGCTCGCGAGGTCCAAGGCCGCCCGGGAGGCGTCGTCGGGCTCGGGCAGGAGCGTCATCAGCTCACCGGGCGGCAGGTACACCGGGCGGCGCGGCAGATACGCCTCGGGGCAGAGCAGCAGCTCAACCTCGCTCGGCGCGTGGCAGAGCACGGTGAACTCAAGCTCTCCCAGCCCGGCGAGGGTCAAGCTCACGCCGCAGCGTTTGGAGCCCCGGTTGTGGTGCGTGAGGCGGAGCGGGTCGCCCGACATCGTACGAAACGCGCCGTTGAGCCCCCGCAGCAGCTCGGCGGCGACCTTCGCCGGGACGGGCTTCGCCGGGGCGTCGTGGCCCTCGGGGCGGGTGAGCGCCGACATCGCCGCCCAGGCCAGCTTGAGCAGGTGCGTCTTGCCCGAGCCGTTCGGCCCAAAGATCACCGTCAGCGGGCCTGGCCGCAGGGACGCCTCGGGGAATCGTGTGAAGTGCTCAACCGTGAGGTGTGTCAGCATGGCTCACCTTGACGCGGGGCTGGTGGATGGCGCGGAGGTCATCCTGGAGGTCGGGGAACTGGCCGCCCATGGCGTTGTGGCGGCTCTGGCCGTCGGCGGTGGCGAAGTGAATCAGGAGCGCAAGGCGGAGGGCCAGGTCATCGCTGGCGAGCACGGCGGCGACAGCGGAGGGATAGAGCGCCGAGAGCGCGCGGGTCCGATGGTGAAGCTGGGCCTCGACCCGCTCCACCATCGTGGTGAGGCGGACACGCTCTCGGTGAGGGCTGAGCGCGTCGTTGAGGGTGCCCTTGACCTCTAAGTCTCGAAGAAACCTGGACTCGGTGGACACGGGCGGCAGCAGGGGCTCGATGATCGAGAACATCTCATCGGCCAGATCGGAGGTCTCGGTGTGGGGGCTCCAGGCCTGGAGCTGGGCGAGCCAGACGGCGCGCACCCCCTCGGCCGCCTCGGCGCCGCTGTGGCTCCTCACCTCGGCCCACAGGCTGGCCAAGGCGAACTCCGCCGCGTCGACGGCCTCGCGGAGCTCGATCACCTTCGACACCATGAGCTTCCCGAGGGCGGGGCCGCCATCCGCGATGTCCATGACGTCCTCGGCGTGCTCAAAGAGCAGGGTCTCGGACTCCAAGGGGCCGAGGGGCCTGCCCGTCCACAGCGCGCGGCGGAGCAGCCACGCGACGGTGATCCACTCCGCGTCGGTGGAAGGGATATGGCTCACGGGCGTAGCCTCGCCAGAGGACAGGGACGAGGCAGGCTATCGAGCAGAGAGGCCACGGGCAAGGCAAAAATTGATAGAACCGCCAATGGCGCCGACGGTGAATCTTGGCCCGCGCCCGGTCCACGCCGGCGCTGTCCACCCGGGCAGATTCTGACCTGGGGCCTTGAATCAGGCGGAGAGGTGAGCGGCGAGGAGCGCCTCGATCTGCGCGTCCTCCTCTTGTTGGGCGAGGGGCTCACCCGACGCGGCGAGGGTGTCGCCCTGTCGCACCTGGCTCTCCCCGCGCTCATCGAGGCTCAGGCCAAAAAACCGGGCGTTTGACGGGGCGTCTTGGCCCAGCGCGCGGAGCATAAACGCGCTGTGGGCGCTGACGAAGACCTGCACACCCGACTCGACGAGCCGGACGAGGGCGGCGCTCATCACCCGCATCGCCCGAGGGTTGAGCTGCTCGTCCGCGCCGTCGATGAGCAGGGTGGCGCCGGGCTGCAGGTGGTGGGTCAACATCAGCCGGGCCAAGGTGCCGAGCTTGAGCTGCCCCGCGGAGCTCGCGCCGACCTCCAGGTGCCGCGCCGTGCCCAAGGCGCGTAAGAAGAAGCCGTGCTCGTCCTCCAATACCACCTGGGCGCCGATGTGGGCCTCGATCGGCGCCGCGAGGGCGTTCACCCGGGGGTCTCGTGGGCCCCGCTTGAGCGGGCGCTCCAACATCCGGCAGGTGGCGAGGGTCGGCGCGTCGAGGCTCCGCGCGAGGCCTGCGTCACGAACGGGCGCGAGGCTGAGCAGCTCCCGTGGGGGCAAAAACACCGGGTCCGGGCGTTTGAGCGGGGCGCTGGGGCGCTCAAACACCTGGATGACGCCGTCGGGTCGGCCGGTCTGGTTGCTAAAGCCCAGAGACTCGCCGTCTCGCCAGCTCACCCGCGCGCTCATCAAGGCCGTGCCGCGCTGGCGGCGGGCGATCCGGCCGGGATCGCCCTTGAGCGGGCCAAAGGCGCCGACGATGCCCTCGTGGAGCGCGCGCTCTAGGCCCGCCTCGCCCTCGGCGGCGCTCGCGGCGCAGAGCGTGGCCCAGAGGAGCTTGAGGAGCTGGGTCTTTCCGGCGCCGTTGTCGCCATGCAGCACGTTTAAGCCGCCAAAGG
>JAKLKE010000548.1:281-3382 GCA_023150775.1 Myxococcota bacterium | reverse complement strand
CAAACGGCGCGGCGGCGGCAACAACAACGGCGGCGGGCAGCGCGGGCGCTGAGCTTGCGGGTACTGCACCTCGCCGACCGCCTCTCGACCCGAGGCGGCGCCGACCATCACCTCCGCGATCTGCTCACCTGGCAGGCCACACGGCACACGGTCACGCTCGTCGTCGGGCGTGTGGAGCCGGGCCTGTCTTCCCCAGACGGCGTGCGTTTGGGCCGCGCGTCGGCCTTGGCCCGCACAGACGACGATCCCCGGGGCCTCGGCGCCTTGGCCCAAGCCATCACAGACGCCGACGTGCTGCACCTGCACAATGTCATGAACCCCGCGGCGCTGCGCCAGGCCGTGGACTCTGGCAAAGGGATCATCACCTTACAAGATCACCGCGCCTTCTGCCCTGGACCCGGCCGCACCCTGCCCGACGGCCTCGCCTGCGACCGCGCCCCGAGCCCAGCGGCCTGCGCGGCCTGCCTGCCGGAGCCCAGCTACCGCGAGAGACTGTGTGGGGTGACCGAGGCGCGCTGGCGGGCGATGGAGGGCGCGCGGTTTGTGGTGCTCTCGCGCTACATGGCGGCGGAGCTCGCGCGGCTCGGTCGGCCCGGCGCCTCGGTGATCCCGCCCTGGGTGACCGTTCGGCCAGACCCGCCGCCCATCGGCCGCGCGTTTGTGCTGGGAGGGCGCCTCGTGTCCCACAAAGACCCACGCTCCGCCTGGGCCGCGTGGCGGGACTCTGGCGTAGACGCGCCGTTGTGGCTCGCCGGAGACGGTCCCTTGGCGCCACAGCTCCTCGGCGCCGAGCCCCTGGGCTGGCTCAGCCGGAGCGCGCTGCGAGAGACCTTGGCGCGATCCCGGGCGCTCTTGTTCCCGACGCGTTGGCAAGAGCCCTTCGGGATCCTCGGCGTCGAGGCCCTCGCTGAGGGGCGTCCGGTGATCGCCACGCCGCGCGGCGGGGTAGGGGACTGGGCGGACGCTGGGGTCATCTGTGTGGCGCCTGGGGACCACGCGGGCGTGATGGCGGCCATCCTGGCCCTGCACCAAGACGAGGCCCTCGCCGCGCGTCTGGGCGAGGCGGGGCGTGCGTTTGTTCAGGAGCGATTCTCCGAGGCCCGGCTCTCCGCGTCGCTTGAGGCGCTCTACGCGGAGGTGGCGGGCGGGTGAGACGCTCAGATCGTCGGGCAGTCGGCGCTCCAGAACTCGTTTGCTTGGCGCGGGTCTTCGCCCCACGCGCCGCAGTCTACGGCGACCTTGTTCTTGTCGAAGACGTACACGATCCAGGTGAGATTGTCGTACATCTCGCAGCTAAACAAGGTCGTCTCACCCTCCCGCACCGCGCCGATGCTGTCCACGCTGTCGATCTCCAAGTAGTAGAGCTGCCAGTCGCCGTTCGGGCCCTCCTCGATCGGCGTGTTTGGGAAGGGGTGAACCTCGTTCCAGGGGTTTGAGCTGCCCGTCTCGTAGATGTAGAGCTCCGGCGCGCTGCCTCTGCCGGTGATCTCCACATAATAGAAGTAGCCCTGGTTGTCACAGTCCGCCTCCGCGGAGACCAAGGTGACCTCATCGCCACCACCCCCACCGCCGCCGCCGGTGTCGTCGCCGTTGTCGCCGGTGTCGTCGCTGGTCTCTTGGTCGTCCTCACACAGCGGCGAGCCCGAGCAGGCGTCCTCATCGCAGTCAAAGAGTCCGTTCAGATCGTTGTCGATCCCGTCGTTACACTCTCCGGCCTCGTCACCCTCCAGGTCTTTACCGCCGATGCAGGCCAAGGCGAAGGTGAAGGTCAAGGCGAGGGGAACCAGGGTCAACCGAGTCTTCATCATGGATGTACTTCCTCTTGTCATGCGAAACAGCTCGCGGCGCCAACATAGACGGGGTCTTCGTGGGTTGGCAAGGGCCTCGCCGTCACTTCACAGATCGCCGGGTCACCGCGTCGGGCAGCTCACGCCCCAGGCGCCACAGTCCGTCGAGACGCCGTCGCTGTCAAAGACGACCACGATCTAGGCGACGTTTGGGGACGGACTCACCAACCTTTACAGATGGGTGAGCACCTCGCAGCTCGTGCCTTGCAGCGCGTCGGCGCCCGCCGGGTCGGCGCCCCAAACAAAACAGTCGAGGGGCTCGCCGCTCGTGTCGGTCACGAAGAGGGTGTAGGTGAGCTCATCCCGCTCTTTGCAGTCGAAGAAGGTGGTCTCTCCAAGCTCGATGTGGCCCTCCCAGTCTTGGGTGTCCAGCTCGACGTAATGAATCTCCCAGGCGTCGTCAGGGCCGATCTCATATGGGGTCGTGGGGAACGGATGGCGCTCAGTCCACTGGTCCCACTTCGTCATGTTGACGAGGTTGATGGCGAGCTGGTGGCCAGTGCCTTCGAGGGTCACGTCGAAGAAGTAGCCGATGGCGTCGCAGTCGTACCAGAGGTCGGTGATCTCCACCGCGCCGGGGCGGGGATCGTCGCCGCCGCCCGTGTCGTCGTCGGGGAAGCGGCAGGCGAGGGCCTGCTCACAGCTCGGATCATCGCAGTCGGCGAGGCCGCTCTGGTCGTTGTCGAGGCCGTCGCTGCACTCGGCGTCGTTCAGGCCGCCCTCGATCTCGGCGGGGCCGCCGCAGGCGCCGAGGAGGAGCGGCGGCGAGAGCAGGGCGGCACGAAGCAGGCGGTGCATTCAGACCTCAGCGTGTGAAAACCGTTGGTGCGCCGCAGGATACCGCAGAGATCGGCGGGCCTGCAAGCAGCACGGGCCGCCAGATCCTGCCCGGCTCGGGTTATGCTGGCGGCTGTTCGCTGATCTCGGAGCCTGAATGCCGATCCACCCCACCGCCATCGTCGACGCCAAGGCCACCCTCGGGGACGTCGAGGTTGGCCCCTACGCCATCATCGGGCCTGACGTCGAGCTCGCGGACGGCGTCGTCGTGCACGCCCACGCCGTCGTGACCGGCCCCACCCGGGTCGGGCCCGACACGAGGATCTTCTCCTTCGCCTGTGTCGGCGGCGATCCCCAAGACCTGAAGTACAAGGGCGAGCGCACCACCTTAGAGATCGGCGCCCGGAACACCATCCGCGAGTACGTCACCCTGAACCGGGGCACGGCCCAAGGCGGCGGGGTCACTCGGGTGGGCGA
>JAKLKE010000548.1:0-271 GCA_023150775.1 Myxococcota bacterium | reverse complement strand
GTCTTCGCGAACTCCGCGGCCATCGCCGGGCACGTCATCGTGCAAGACAACGCCGTGCTCGGCGGGCTCGCCGGGGTGCATCAGCACGCCCGGGTGGGCCGCCTGGCGATGATCGGCGCGGGCACCATGGCGAGCCTCGACATCCCGCCGTTCTCCATCGCCCAAGGCGACCGCGCCAAGCTCTTCGGCGTGAACATCATCGGCCTGCGCCGGGCGGGCCTCGACTCCGCGCGGATCGAGCTGCTGCGCTCCGTGTGGCGGGAGCTCTTCG
>JAKLKE010000547.1 GCA_023150775.1 Myxococcota bacterium | reverse complement strand
TCCGGCGACTCGACGGGGAAGACAAACCGCAGGGGCGCGGCGCCCCCTGGGGCGGAGTCTCCGACCGCCGGTGTCGGCGCGCAGGCGACGGCGCACACGAGGAGCGAGACCGCCGGGACTAAGGCTGAGATCGACGAGGCCATGGGTCGATCGTAGCCGAGCCGAGGCCGCTTCGTGCTCACCGCACCTCACGCCACAGGGCGATCTCCTCGTCGGTGGCCAAGGCGTTGTCCACGAGCCACTTGAGCGTGCTCCTGGCCAGCTTGGGCGTGCCCGCCGCGACGGCGCGCTGAATCAGATCCCGGCGGAGCGCGAGGCGATCGGGCTCCTCGCTGATGAGGGTCTCCATCAACGAGAACCCCCGCGGATCCCCCTGGCTCATCCGGGCCTGGGCGAGCCCCAGCCGCAGCCGACCCCGCGCGGCCTTGTCTCTCACCCCGCAGAGCCGCATCGCCTCGTCAAAACCGCCCTCGGACTCGGCGAATCGCCCCAAGCTCAGCCAAGCCTGGGCCCGGGCCTCCGTCGCGAAGCAGCCCGGCGCGTCGCCGATGACGCTGAGGGCCTCTTCAGCGCGGCCCCAGCGCACCAACGACCGGCCCAGGTGCGCGCGGTAGCGCGGATCTAAGGTGGCGGCGCGGCGCAAGAGCCGCTCGGCCTCGTCTTGATGGCCCTCGGACTCCAAGATCTTCGCCCCGGTCGTGAGGCGGTCGGCGCGCTCGGGCAGCACCCGCCCGGCGATGGTCGCCGCGTCGCCCGGGCCCCGCAGCGCCTCTTGCACGAGCTCCTCCTCGACCCCGTCGGGGAGATCACAGGCCAAGGCCCGTCGCCACGCCGCACGAGAGGCCTCCAGCTCACCCAGGCGCCGCAGGAGCCGCGCGTGATCGCGGTGAACCCAAGGCAAGGTCGGGTGAACCCGGGTGGCGAGGGTGAGCGCGTGAAGCCCCGCCTCCCAGTCCCCCGCCGCCTCCAAGGCCGGCGCGAGCTTCTGGAGCGTGGCGCGCTGCAGCGGCTGCCGGGCCAGAGCGAGCTTGTACCAGCGGACGGCCTCCGCCGCCGCGGCCTTGTCTTTTGGCGCCGCCGCCAACACCGCGTCCCCCCGGGCGATGGCCGCCGCCGGAGATCCCCAGGGGGAGGTCTCGGAGTCCTTCTGCGCCCAGGCGAAGACCTCGGCGCCCAAGGCGATGCCCAACGAGAGCGCGCCCAGCGCCACCAGAGGCCAGCGCCAGCGCCCGTCTCCGCGGCTCGGGCCCTCCGGCGCGCTTAAGCCGAGCACCGCGCCCAACAAGAGCGCGCCGAGCACCTCCAAGGCGCCGATGCGCAGCGGAAAATCGACAAATCCGCTCACGAAGAGGGCGGCGAGGGCCCCGCCGTAGCCCGCGAGCACCCAGCGCGTGTGCCCCGGCGCGCTCGCCGCACGAACCACCCGGGCGGCGGTGAGGCCGACAAACAGCGCCCACAGGCCGGTGACGAGGGCGCCGTGCTCGATGAGGATCTGCAGGGGCTCGTTGTGGGCGTGGGCGACGTCGGTGAAGGTCGGCGTCGACTTGTAGACCCGAAAGCCCTCATCAAAGCCCGCCGGGCCGAGGCCCCACAGCGGCGCCTCACCCGCCAGCGCCGCGGCGTCGGCGTAGATGTCGGCGCGGCCGGTCAAGGTGTCCATGCCGTCGTCGAGCGCCTCGGGCACGAGCCACTCTGAGAGCGCGCGGCCGAGCTCCTCAGGCCCGGCGATCCACACGCCGATGGCGGCCAGCGCGAGGCCGATGAGCCCGCCGAGGCGCGCCCGGGCGCCGCCGAGCAACATGCCCATGGTGATGAGGCCCGCCGCCGCCGCCAACATCGCGCCCCGGCTGCCCGAGAGCCGCACCCCGGCCAAGAGCACCACGGCGAGCACCGCCGCCACCGCCCGCTGCTCCTCGCTGCGTGAGGCCGCCACGCCCACCGCCAGGCAGGCCAAGGCCGCGCAGGCGAAGCCGCCGTCGTTGGGGTTCACGAAGGGCGCGAAGAACGGCGCCCGGGAGAAGCTCGGCACCTCGCTCACCCAGTAGATGTGCTCCGCGCCGCTGAGCCGGTGGGTGAGCGCCAAGGCCACCACCGCGCCGCCGATCAACAGGAGCGCCCAGGCGAGCTGCATCGCCCGGCCCTTGCGGTGCAGCGCCGTGGCGACGCCGAGGCTCAACAAGAAGGTCTGGATGGGGATCGCCAGCTCCAACAGCCCCCGGTGAGGGTCCAAGGCCAACGGCGCCCGATCCACCCCCGCCAAGGCGTACACGTCGTTCACCAAGGCGCCCAGGTCGCCTTGGGCCGCCAGACGCGCCGCGGCGTCTACGGGCAGCATCGCCGCCCCGGCGCCCAAGGCCGCCACGAGCCCCAAGGCCGAGAGCATCGCCAGCTCAGGCTCCGGCGCGCGCCGGTTGAGCCCTCTCGCGAAGGTGACGAGGCCGATCACCCCCACGGGCAACATCACCCAGGCGCGCGCCGTGGGCGACACCGTGGCGTATGGCGCCAGCGCCAAAAGAAACAGGAGGCCGAAGAGCGTGGAGATCATCAAGCCGCCAGAGCCCGCACCCGTCCACGGCGGATCACCCCGAAGCGAGGCGCCACCGGACAGAGACCACGATACTCTTTGAGCGGGCGCCCAGGCGAGCCCCTCGGCAGGTTCGGTGATCCAGAATCGGCCCCAGGCGCTCTACCAGCCCGAGGACATATGAGCGACAGCCCACAGAGCCCCGGAATGCAGGACGCCGCCCTGCTCAATTACTGGTTGATCCTCAAGCGCCACCTGGCCTTGGTCTTCGCGATCCCCATCGCGTCGATCATCGTCGTGGGCGTGATCACCAAGCTGATGACGCCGTACTACTCGGCCACCGCCACCATCGAGATCGACCCAAAGGCCCCGTCGCTCCTCGACGTGGACGAGGTCTTCGAGCTGGTGAGCACCCGAAACTCCGATGAGCGCCGGTCGTACTACACGACGCAGTACCGCATCATCAAGAGCCGCCGGGTGCTCGGCGAGTCCATTCGCCGCCTGCGCGAGAACCACAACGTCACCGACTTCGACGCCTCTGACGACCCCGTCGAAGATCTGCTCGACATGATGGAGCTGACGCCCGAAGGCGACACCCAGCTCGTGCACATCACCATCGAGCACCCCGACCCGGCGATGGCTGTGCTCTTCTCGCGCACCCTCGCCCAGACCTACATGGACGTGAACGTCGAGCGGGCCCAGGAGCGCAGCCAAGACGCGCTCGTCGAGCTTGAGGAGAACCAGCGCAACTTTGAGGTGGAGATCACCCAGGCGCCGGTCAACCAAGAGGAGCTCGACCTCGTCCGCACCGCCGAGCGCTCCAAGACCGCGCAGATCACCCTGGCCAAGATCCAGGAGG
>JAKLKE010000546.1 GCA_023150775.1 Myxococcota bacterium | reverse complement strand
CCTCGGTGAGCTCCGGCATCAGCGGCCCTGCACCTCAGCCACGGCGCGCTGAACGTCGCGGTCGTGGGGGTAGACCTGGAGCAGGTGGTTCATCAAGAGCTTGGCCTCGGCCTGCTCACCGACGGCGTGTAAGGCGCGCAGTCGGCGGGAGAGGAGCTGGGGCTCGCCCCGGCGGGCCCAACGTTTGAGGCTGAGGTATGCCAAGGCGGTGTCTGGGTCTCCAGACATCAGGAGGGCCTCGGCGCGCAGCGCGGCGATCTGCTCGTTCCGTTGGTAGGAGCGCCGCAGCTTGTTCAGGACGAGCATCGCGCCGTCTAAGTCACCTTCGGCGAGCATCAGGCGCACCCGGAGGATCTGCACCTGGGGGCTGTTCTTCGTGATGCGGTTGGCCAGAAAGAGGTGCCAGTAGGCGCCGTCTACGTCCCCTTCGTCGAGCAGGATGTCGCCGTAGACGGCGATGGGCAGCACCGCGCCGGGGTAGAGCGCCATCACCTCGTCCAAGAGCGCCTTGGCGCCGGCCGTGTCCCCGGCGTAGCGCAGGTCTCGGGCGGCCTCGGTGTAGATGCGCAGGTCGTCGTCTTCGCCGGACTCGGTGACCAGCCGGGAGAGGCGCAGCTCGGCGGCCTCGTGGCCCCGGCCCAAGTACCGAAGGGCGTTGGCGTGCTCGTAGATGCCGTCCTTCTCGTACTGCGCCGAGCCTTGGCCAAAGATGAACTCGGGCAAGGCGTCGTTGTAGTGGCCTTCGCGGGCGAGCACGATGCCCAGGAGCGCGTGAAGCTCCTCGTCGTCGGGGCGCTCGGCGAGCAGGCCCCGCGCCTCGGCCATCGCCATGCGGTTGAAGCCTTGGCGCATGGTGCGCAGCACGGTGAACACGCCGTCCGCGGGGGCCTTGGGGAGATCGAGCTCGGACGGGTCGTCCACCTCCAAGTCGAGGTTGGGTCGCCCGGGACCGCCCGCGAGCGCCGGCCCCCCTTGCCCAGCGCCGGGCTTGGCGACCCCTTGGCCAGGGCCACCTTGGCCGGCCCGAGGCCCGCCGCCGAGGCGTCCGCCGTTGGGGCCCATCCCCTTGGGGCCCGCGCCTCTCATGCCGGGGCCGCGGCGGGGGCCCGTGGGCTCCTCTTGGGCGAGCACCTCGGGCAGGGTGAGCGTCGTCACGGCGCCGAGGGCCAAAGCGCCGATCAACAGGGCGCGAGGCGCGAGGGCGGCGCGCAGGATACGGGTCATGGTCTGGGTCATCCCGACGCGCATGGTCACCCCGAGGAGGTGCGCCCCGGGTAACGGCTCCTGAGGTTCATGGCAATGCCCCGTCCCCTCCCGCGCCTCCTGGCGCCGCTCTCGCTGCTCCAGTTGGCGCTGCTCTCGGGCTGTGGCGCCGAGCCCCCGTCGGTTGAGCGCGCCGCGCCGCGCCCGTCCTTGGTGCTCATCACCTTAGACACCACCCGCGCCGACCGCATCGGGGCCTACGGGCACAGCCTCGCCCGCACGCCGACCCTCGACGGCCTCGCCGCCCAAGGCGCGCGGTTTGACCGGGCCTACGCCGTCGTGCCGCTCACCACGCCCTCCCACGCGTCGATGCTCAGCGGCGTCTACCCCACCCGCCACGGCGTTCACAACAACGGCGACGCCGTGCTCCCCGACCGCTTCGTCACCCTCGCCGAGCGCCTCCAGGCCCAAGGTTGGCGCACCGGGGCGAGCCTCTCGGCCTTCGTGACCACACGCATCTGGAACCTCGACCAAGGCTTTGATGTGTACCGCGACGACGTGCGCGCCGAGGCCGGGGTGCAGGGCCGCTGGGGCCGAGAGCGCCCGGCGAAGGAGGTCATCGACGACGCGATCCGCTGGCTGGAGGAGCCCTCTGAGGCGCCGTTCTTCTTGTGGGTCCACCTCTTCGACGCCCACGCGCCTTACGACCCGCCGAGCCCCTACAAGGAGCAGCACGCCGGGCGGCCCTACGACGGGGAGATCGCCGCGATGGACGCCGAGATCGCGCGGCTTCAGGCCGTGGTGGAGCGGGTCGCAGGCCCGGCGGGCGCGGCGTGGATCGTCATCGGCGACCACGGTGAGGCTCTGCAAGACGACCACGGCGAGCGTGACCACGGCACCTTCCTCTTTGATGGCACCGCTCGCGTGCCCTTCATCGCCCGGCCGGCCACCCCCCTCGCCCAAGGCGTCGTGGTCAAAGGCGCGGTGAGCGGCGTCGACGTCACGCCCACGGCGATGGGCCTCCTCGGCCTGCCCCCGGATCCCACCCTCGACGGCGTAGACCTCAGCCCCGCGCTCTCCGGCGAGGCCCTCAACCGCGCGCCGGTCTACCTGGAGGCCTGGTCGGTCTACCAACGGTTCGGCTTTCACCCCGAGCTCGCCGTGGCCCAGGGTGACCTCAAGCTCATGGACACGCCGAACCCCCGGCTCTTTGACCTGAGCCTAGACCCCGGCGAGACCCAGAACCTCGCCGCCGCCCGGCCCGAGGACGTCGCCCGGCTGCGCGCGGCGCTCGTGGAGATCCGCGCCAAAGAGGAGTCCGCCGAGCGCCTCGCCTTGGCCCCAGAGATGAGCGCCCAGCTCGCGGCCTTGGGCTACGTCACCGGCGGCGCCGACCCCACCGGGGCGACCTTGCCCACCATCGACGCCAAAGATGAGCTGCCGCTCCTCCGGCAGCTTGAGCAGGTCGGTCAGCTCTTGCAGACGCCCGGCGGCGCCCCCGAGGCCGAGCGGCTCCTGCGGGAGGTGCTCAGCCGCTTCCCGGCGCTCGCCGAGGCCCGGGGGCAGCTCGCCGTGGCTCTGCGCGCCCAGGGCCGGATGCCCGAGGCGCTGGCGGTGTACGAAGACGCGCTCATCCGCACGCCAGACTCGGCCATCCTCCGCACCAACTACGCCCAGGCCCTCGCCGGGATGGGCCGCCTCGACGACGCCTTACGCGAGGTGGAGCGTGTGCTTGTGCAGGTGCCCGAGGACGACGTCGCCCGGGGCCTGCTCGTGCAGCTCTTGCGGGATCTCGGTCGTGGGGGCGAGGCCTTGACCCTCGCCCAGGCCTGGCTGCGCGCCGACCCGACGGATCCCAACGCCCAGGCCCAGGTCGGCGTGCTGCTCTCCTTGGGCGGCGATCCCGGGGCCGGTGAGCCCTTGCTCGTGCAGAGCCTCCAAGACGCCGTCCCTCGTCCGCAGGTGCGACACCTGCTGGGCATGATGGCGGTCAGCCGCGGAGACCACCGCGCCGGGGTGGAGCAGCTGCGCGCCGAGCTTCAGAGCTTCCCGGCGTCTTTGCCCACACGGATCGCCTTGGCCCACGCGCACATGGCCTTAGAGGAGTGGGACGAGGCCGCCGCGGAGTACAGCGCCGCCTTGGGCTTCGTGCCCGAAGACGTCGAGATTCGCCGAGGGCTCGCCCAGGCGTACTTCAACAT
>JAKLKE010000545.1 GCA_023150775.1 Myxococcota bacterium | reverse complement strand
GGCCTTCGGCACAAAGGGCCTCGCGGCCGCCGGGTGGGTGACCGTGAAGCCGGGCGAGGTCGTGACGCTGGAGTGCCTTGCGCGGTACGGGAGGTGTGTGGTGGATAAGTGAGCTCTTTGAGACTGCACGACAGGTCAGCTCCCAAACCCTAACGTTGCGGAGACCGACGCTCTTCTCGCACCACCCATCCTTAGGATTAGGTCGCTTTAGGCGCTTATGCCTTCTGCATTTTTGGAAGATGACAACACGTTCTGGCCATCCGACACACACAACTGCCCCGCCTGCCCGCATCCTGCGATGAGTTCATCCACGCCCACGCGGCTTCTCGGCAGGTGGAGTCGAGCGATCTCTCGACTTCGCGGGGGCAATGCTCGGCGCGAAGTGTTGTGCCTGTAACTCCCGTTTCAGCAAATGTTGTCAGCGGCATCTCAACCCCGCAGTCGGCTTGTCCAACCCGCCGTCGAGCACTCAGAGGGGTAGCCAACCAGGGATCTACCTGCGATAGACGCCCCAATGACGATGTGACCGCGTCCGTTCGTCTCCACCAGGAGAAAGGAATCGTGCCCACCCGGGGCGAGGTCACGCGTGCCGTCGGATGTTCCGTGCTAAGCACAGGATCGCCACCGCGCGCAGACAACCAGGGAGGGGAATAGAAAAATCCGCAACTTTGGACATCACAGGCACGCGAAAAATTCAGCCTGTGCACACATAGCAACCGCCTGAAGTTAGGAGAACGTACAAATGACAACCCCCAACAACGACTCTAAATACACCTCTGACTCAATTGACGCTTTCGTCGATTTCGCCAAGTCCATTGTGGATGCCGACAACATCAAGTATGATGGCACCTTTCCCTCAGACTATGAAGCTGAGTTCGCGAAGAAGCTATATAGCGAGGCGTTGCAGGCCGCTGGGGGCGACACAAAGCTAGCGACCACTACCATGCACAATGTGATGAAGGGCAACTACGGAACAGAAATCAAGAATCACTATATGAAGTTCGTCGACTCAAAAGACGGTTCCGCGGGATGGGACAAAGTGATGCACTTCATCGCGGCGGCAAACATCACACATGACCAGGGAAAGTTAGCTGCCGATGCTGCCGGCTGGGGCAAGGAACTCTGGGATTCCGTAGAGGGCGTGTTCGGATTTGATCCAGAAGGGTTCTCGCGCGAAGATATCCACTCTGACAATCTTGGCGAGTTTTTCGGTCTTTCGCTGTACTATCAGAAAATAATCACAGCATGGCTTTCCTCCCGATTTAAGGCTTCTCCTCCTTGGACGTTCCAGGTTGGCGCAATCGCAACGTCCGGTAGTCTATGCTTTTGCATGATTCATGGATTTTGCATAGTCACCTCAGGAAGCTCAAGCCTCAATATCAGCGGACATCAGGCTGCACGCGTGGGTGACGTAACCACATGCGGGGCCACGATTATCTCCGGCGGCTCTCGTTGGGCAGTAAATGGCGCCCCAATCGCGGCTGTTGGCGATCAGATAAGCCATGGTGGCTTTATTCTCACCGGCATAGCCGTCTGTATCGACTATCAGCACTAACAGGGCATCTCGCGTTATCATCCCCCTACCTCCCGCCACTAAATAATTCACTATCAATCACAAAAATGTCCGTATTTCAGACTACGCCACCGAACCACAACACGCCAAACTGCACCAACAGCCTATATTTGCGGGTTGCGCCTCCAGCACACGCGACCAGCCCGCGTCCCCTCCTCACCCCTTCCGCGACAACAGCAGCCGCTCCGCCAGCTCACTCACCAGCCACTCCTCAACGATCTTCCCATCGACCATCCGGCTCACCACCTGCTCCCGCCACTGAATCTCACGCCCCGAGGCCGGGAAACCGTGGTAAGCGCCGGTCTGTGTGCCCTTCAAGCTGCGCTGCCAAGCGACCCGGTCTTGGGCCTCCACGAGCAGCTCCACCTCCACAGCGAGGTTGGAGAACGCCCGCCGGGTCAAGGTGATGGCGGCGCGAATGCCGTCGTGGCCACGCAGCGAGCGGCCCGCGGCGAGGTGCACGAGGTAGTCCGGGGCAAAATAGGTGTTGATGGCGTCGAGATCACCCTCGACGAACAGCGCGATGTTGGCGGCGTGAAGCAGGGCGAGCGGTGTGGGGACCATGGGGCGCTCCAGTGGGACGCTCCTTTAATCAAGACCGCCGCCGCGCGCCTCACGGTACGCCGCCTCTGTGCCCTCGACCATGGCCTCGACGCTGAAGCGCGCCGCCGCCCAGGTTCGGGCGGCCTCGACGTCGGGGTGATCTCCGGCCAAGGCGCGCTGTACCGCCCCGCGTAGGGCGGCGGGATCCCCTGGCGGGACGAGCAGGCCGTAGGCGCCGACGACCTCGGGCACACCTCCGGCGGTGGTGGCGACGACGGGCACACCCGCCAACATCGCCTCGACGACGGCCTGGCCCATGCCCTCCTCGCAGCTGCAGTGAACAAACACGGTCGCCCGGGCCAAGAGCGCGGCCACGTCGGGGCGCTGGCCAAGCAGCCTCACGCCCCGGCCCTCAAGCTGGGCACGAAGGGGGCCGTCTCCGGCGATGACCGCCTGGGCGTCGAGGCCCTGGGCCGCCTGAATGAAGGTCTCGTGGTCTTTGTGCGCCACGAGCGCCCCGACGGCGAGCACCACGGGGCCGTCGCCCAGGGCGGCCGGCGGCGCGGCGGGCAGCGGGCGCACGCCGTCAGCCACCACGGTCACCCGCTCGGCGGGCAGGCCCCAGCGGGTCATCACCTTGCCCACGGCCTCGGACACACAGACGCAGCGCGACACCCGGGACCACTTGAGCCGGGTGAAGGGGTCGGCGTGGGGCACAAAGTCCACACGCCGATGCACCACGGGCCGTGCCCCGGCGGCCGCCCAGAGGCCGTGGGCGTGGGGGGTGTGCGCGATGGGCACGGCGTCGGGGTAGGCCCGGCGGAGGCGCCAACACGACGACACGCCGAGGGGGTGGTTGTTTTTGGGGGTCGGGAGGAGCTGCACCACGCCGGGGATCAGGGGCTCACCGAGGCGAATCGGGGCGGCGCCGCAAGACAGAAGCTCAGCCCAGAGCGGCGATTCGGGCGGGCAACACACGGCCTGGGCGTGGCCTCGGGCGGCGAGGCCCAGGCTGAGCAGCAGGAGCTGGCGCTGGCCGCCTCTGTGCTCCATGGCCGTGTCGAGGTGCAGGAGGCTCAGCGGCGGCGGGGCCACGGGCGGGTCTCCTCGGGGGCGAAGGACACGACGCCAGCGACGACGGGATAAAGCCGCGCGCAGACCCCACAGACGAGGCCCTCGGTTTGATCGTCCAGCTCACCCCGGCAACTCGGGCAGACCAAGAGCGCGCGGAGGCGGGGGGAGATGGACGAGACGGGGGGCTCAGCGAGAGGCACCAGGACTCCAGGCGATAAGGG
>JAKLKE010000544.1 GCA_023150775.1 Myxococcota bacterium | reverse complement strand
GTCGAGGAGCTGATCTGCACCAACTACGACGGCCGCGGCTTCCCCTGGTGTTACGACGAGCACGACGGCAGCGACTACCTCCTCGACGGCGGCTTTGACACCATGGACGCCGGGAGCGTCGGGGTGATCGCCGCCGCAGACGGCGTGGTGGTCGAGATCTCCGACGGCCACTATGACCGCTGCCACGGCGTCTCCTCCGGCGGCGTGGACTGCGACGGCTACGAGATGATCGCCAACTTCGTCATCGTGGAGCACGAGGGCGGCCTGCGGAGCCACTACTGGCACCTCAAGTCGGGGAGCGTGCTCGTGGGCGTCGGGCAGGCCGTGCGCTGCGGGGAGGCGCTGGGGCGCATCGGCTCCAGCGGCTACAGCTCCACGCCGCACCTGCACTTCGAGGTGATTGGCCCAGACGGGATCTCCATCGACCCCTACGCCGGGGAGTACTCCCAAGCCGAGAGCCTCTGGGCCGAGCAAGGCGACCCCGAGGGCCTGCCCGGCGGGGCCTGCGCCGGATAGACGGCTCGGATGATCCAGCCCACACGACCCCCTGGCCTCGTCGAGCTCACCCCCTTCGGCCCTGACGCTGAGCGGGAGGCGCCCCTCGACCTCCTGATCGAGGTGCCCCACGGCGCCGCCGGCCCTGAGGAGTTCTTCGCCCTCGCCCGGCGCCTTCGGGGCGAGCTGCCCGAGCACCTGGAGCGCTTCTTTTACGTCAACACCGACATCGGCGCCTACGCCTTGAGCGAGGCCATCGTCGCCCGGGTGCTCGCCGCGCGGCCC
This sequence comes from Myxococcota bacterium, assembly GCA_023150775.1. Taxonomy (GTDB): domain Bacteria; phylum Myxococcota_A; class UBA796; order UBA796; family CAJQPC01; genus JADKFE01. The sequence goes on along the minus strand of JAKLKE010000544.1, from coordinate 2,651 downwards.
CAGACACGCGGGGTGCTCGCCCGAGCCCTCGTGCCCCGCACCTTCTTGGACGTGAACCGCCTGCTCGACGCCAGCGCGGCGGCCTACGCCTCGGGCGGCGTGACGGCGGGGGTGCCGAGCTTCATCACCGACCCCGAGGATCTCAAGCTCCTTCAGGCCCTCTACGCCGACTATCGCGCCGCCGTCGATCCGCTCTGGACGCGGCTGGGCCCGGGCGGCCTCGGGCTCACGCCCCACACCTACGCCCCCCGCACCGTCGGCATCACCAAGGTGGACGAGCACATCGTCGAGGCCTTGGCGGCCTGCTACGCCCCGGGGGTTGAGGAGACCTGGCCCCTGCGCCCCGAGGTGGACCTCATCACGACCACCCCCGAGGGCCTGGACCTCGCCCCGCCGGGCCTCGCCGACGCGGTCACCGAGCGCCTCTTCGCCTTGGGCGTCAAGGCCGAGCGAGACAGGAGCTACAACCTTCACCCCGTCACCTTGGGGCACTTCCGGTCGGCGGCGTGGCCGGGGCAGGTCTTCTGTTTTGAGGTGCGGCGCGACCTGCTCGTGCGGGCCTGGACACCCTTTGAGCCGATGGAGGCCGACCCTGCGAAGGTCGCGCCCCTGGCGGACGCCTTCGCCGGGGCGATCCTGGCGCGCTGGGCGTGATGTCTCTCGTTCTCATCCTCTTGGGCTGCGGCGGCGAGGCCCCCACTGTGGCCACCGTCGCCCAAGCGGAGCCCGTTGAGCCCCTTGAGCCCCTTGAGCCCGTCGCGCCGATCACGCCGCCCCCCGAGGAGAAGATGCCCACCCTACGCCCGCCGCCGCCAGGCTTCGTCGCCTTGGTAGACGTGATCCCCAACGTCCGCCTGGAGATCCGTTACCACACCGAGAACAACTTCACCGGGGCGCCGGTGCCGGGCTACGCCGCGCCGGGGGCCTGGCTCTTGGTCGAGGCCGCTGAGGCCTTGGCCCGGGTGCAGGCCTCCTTGGCGCCCGAGGGCCTCGGGCTCTACGTCTACGACGCCTATCGCCCCGCCCGCGGCACGAAGGCCTTCGTCGCCTGGGCCGCGCGCACGGGCCAGATTCACCTCGTAGACGGCGGCTACATCGCCCGGCGCAGCGGCCACAACCAAGGCGACACCATCGATCTCAGCCTGTGCACCTTGAGCACGGGGCAGCCCGTCGACATGGGCACCGATTGGGACCTCCTCGACGCCCGCAGCCACACCAAGAACGCCACGGGAGACGCGCTCAAGAGCCGCCTTCGCCTGCGCGACGCCATGTCGGCCCAAGGCTTCCACCCCTACAGCAAGGAGTGGTGGCACTTCTCTATGGACCTCCCCGGGCTCAAACACCGCGACGTGCCCTATGGCGCCGAGGAGCCCGACGAGGGGGTGTGGAGCCCGCCGCCGGGCTGGGATCAGCCGGGCTGGACGCCCTGATCGTTCAGGCCATCGAGCCCACGTAGTCCTGGGCGAGCTGGTCAATCTCGGCGTCGGCGGGGTGAAAGCTCGGGCGAAACCAGCTCAACAGCCGCCGCAGGACGAGGCCCGACACGCCCCACCAGAAGCCGCGGATGCGGGCGCGGGCGGCGCGCTCGACCTCGACGGGCGGGCGCTCGGTCTCTTGGCGGAGCAGGTGGCGGGCGCCGACGGCCCAGAAGCCCAAGAGCGTCGTGAGCGCCACGACCATGCCCAGCGCCCGCACGAGGTAGCGCCCATCGACGGCCTCAAACACGTCAAAGGCGACGTGGCGGTGCTCGATCTCCTCGGCGGCGTGCCAGCGCAGAAGCCGCCGCATCTCGGGGTGGACCGGCTCTAGGAGCTCCGTGCCCAAGGCCAGCTCGCCGAAGATGGCGGTGAGGTGCTCCAGCGCGGCCGTCGCCGCGAGGCGCAACGACGGCGGGCAGCGCGGCTCGATGACCTCGTAGGCGAGACGCTCATACCAGTCCAGATAGGACCGGATCTCAAAACCTTGGGCCTCCAAGACGGCGAAGGCCTGGAGGTGCGCCCGCTGGTGCTGGGCCTCTTGGGCCACGAAGGCGCCCGCCGCGGCCTTCAGCGCCGGATCTTTCACCCGGTCCAGATAAACTCGCACGCTTCGGATAAAGAATCGCTCCCCGGCGGGGAAGACGAAGTTGAGCCCGTTCGTGAGGTGCGTCGCCAAGGCGCTCCCGCCGCTGTACCAGCGCGGCAGCGTCGAGAGGTCAAAGTGGGGCGCGCGCACGACGGGGAGCGGCGGGGCAGGGCGCATGGGCCACGCTCCTGGGAGAGGGTGGCCTCAGTGTAGCCCGGCGCCCGGAGGCTCTGGCGCTCAGACGCTCAGGTGAGGTGAGGGGACGACGGCGGGTCGCTCGTGAGCCAGTGCGGCGGGAAGGTCTCAAGGTAGCCCGGCAGGGCCTCCATCTTCGCCGCCCAGGGGATGAGGTTCGGCCAGCGGGCGCCGAAAGGCAAGAGCCCCAGCTCAAAGTTGGCGGCGGCGGGGCGGGTGGCGGCGCGCTGCAAGAAGTGCAGGGCGACGAACCACACGATGTCCGCGGCGCTGAGCGTCCCGCCGACGATGAAGCCGTCCTTCACGGCCTCGTTGAGGCTGTCGAGCTCGGCGTAGACGGCGGGGAGGCCGTCACGAATCGCCTGGGCCTGGGCCTCGGACTGCCCAAAGAG
>JAKLKE010000543.1 GCA_023150775.1 Myxococcota bacterium | reverse complement strand
CTGGGAGCTGCCCGAGGCGTCCCCGGTGAACACCCAGGGCGCGGTGTCCGCGTCGGTCGTGCCCGTGTGGTCGGCGGAGAAGACGAACACGCCGCCTGCGCCAAGGGCGGGGACGTCATAGCCCGAGGCGCCGACGACGAGCTCTACGATGCCGTCACCGTCGAGATCCCCGCTGGCGTCCGCGAGGTAATAGCCCAAGGTGTCGGAGGTGGCGACGCCCCACACCGTGAGGTCCGCCGAGGCGACGTCGGTGGAGGACGCGAGGGCCCCGCCGAGGAACAGGTAGACCGCCCCGGCGTCGGTGGCGCCGTCGTTGTTGCCATAGGCGGTGACGACGACCTCATCAGCGCCGTCCCCGTTCACGTCGGGGGCGTAGCCCAAGGCGTAGCCGAGGTTGTCTGAGGCGCCTTTGCCCAAGATCGTCACGTCGGCGTCGTTGGCGTCGAAGGCGTCACCCGCCAAGAAGGGCCCGTAGAAGAGGTAAGCCGCCCCGGCGCCAGTGGTGGCCGTGTCGGCGCCGTAGGCCCCGATGAGCAGGTCGTCAACGCCGTCTCCGTTGGCGTCCCCGTCGGCGCTCACCGCGTAGCCGAAGTAGTCCCGCGACGCGCCGCCCACGACGCTCACGTCGCCGCTGCCCAAGAGCACCGGGCAGCCGCCGTCAGCGTCCCCGTCGCAGTCGTTGTCGATCCTGTCGTCACACACCTCCAGCTCGCCGGGGCTGCGGGTGCTGTCGGCGTCGTCGCAGTCGCCGTCCACGCTCGCCCGCGTCGCCGGGGGATCACAGGTCGTCTCGCCCTCCCCGACGCCGTAGCCGTCGCCGTCCAGGTCTTCGTACCAGGTGAGCCGGCCGCTCACCGAGTCGTCCTCATCGTCGATGAGGCCGTCGCAGTCGTTGTCCACGTCGTCGCAGACCTCAAGCCCCTCGGGGTTCACCTCGGCCTCAAGGTCGTCGCAGTCGAGGTTGTTGTCGACGTATCCGCTCGGCGGCAGGCAGGAGACGAGGGTGTACTCGCCGCCGTAGCCGTCCTCGTCGATGTCGCTGTACCAGACGGCCTCGGGGTTGAGCCCGGCGTCGCCGTCGTTGCAGTCGTCCGCGTTGCCGACGTAGCCCTCGGGGGCCTCGCAGGCGACGATCTGGCCGCTGGAGGACTTGCCGAAGCCGTCGCCGTCTTTGTCGCCGGTCCATGTGGGCGCGTCTACGGGGTCTTCGTCGATGTCGCCGTCGCAGTCGTTGTCCTCAAGGTCGCAGCGCTCATCAGCGCCGGGGCCGCTCAAGGGGTCGAGGTCGTCGCAGTCGGCGTCGTTGTCGACGTAGCCCACAGGCGCGACGCAGGCCGTCGAGGGGAAGGCGCCGTCGCCGTGGCCGTCGCCGTCGGCGTCGCGCCAGAAGCCCGGGCCGTCTACGCCCGACTCGTCGATGTTCCCGTCGCAGTCGTCATCGACGCCGTCACAGCGCTCGTCCGCGCCGGGGAAGACCAACTCGTTCGTGTCGTCGCAGTCCACGGTGAGGGGGAAGCCGTCGCCGTCCTCGTCGGTGCGCAGCTCCTTGTCGCAGGCGGGGAAGAAGCTCGCGGCGGCGGCGAGCAGCAGGGCCAACGGGAGGCTGGGAGGGCGCATGAGGGGCTCCAGGAGTGACCAGCCACTTTAGCCCAGGCGGGCGGGGAGGGGAAGCGCCGGGGGCGAGGCGCCGAGGCGTGGAGAGCAAGGATCCTTGCACCCTAAAGTCGCGTGGATCACGTTCTGAATGTGATCCTTGTGTGATCCCCTCAGGTAAACTCCATGCGTATCACTTGCCATGTCAACACTTTTATGTCACCTTCGGAGGGCTGTCGCTGACTTGTGCTGTCAAGAGCCGAGGTGATGCTGATGCTGAAGCTGTCGCCGGAAGTGGCGGATGACCTGCGTCCTCGGCGGGTCATCCGCACGCTCCCACTCCCATTCCTCAAGTGGGTTGGCGGAAAACGCCAGCTCATCCCGTCCCTGGAGCGAATGCTGCCCCGGCGGATGAACCGCTACTTCGAGCCCTTCGTGGGCGGCGGGGCGCTGTTCTTCCACCTCAAGCCGGTCAAGGCCGCGCTCTTCGACATCAACCGTGAGCTCATCGACACCTACCGCTCCGTGCGGGACGTCGTTGAGGGCCTCATCGGTGAGCTTCGGTCGATGCCGCACAGCGAGGAGCACTTCTACGCGCTCCGCAACGTGCGCCCCGACGAGCTCAGCGTGGTGCAGCGCGCCGCGCGGATGATCTACCTCAACCGGACGGGCTTCAACGGCCTGTACCGGGTGAACCGAGAGGGGCGCTTCAACGTGCCCTTTGGGCGCTACGCGAACCCGACGATCTGCGATCCTGAGAACCTCCGGGCCTGCTCGGCGAGCCTCAAGGGCGCGGAGATCGTCTCCCGATCCTTCGACGAGATCGAGGAGATCGCCGCCCCCGGCGACTTCGTCTACTTTGATCCGCCCTACGTCCCGGCGTCGCCCACGGCCTCGTTCACGTCTTACGCCGCTGACGGCTTCCGCATGGCCGATCAAGAGCGCCTAGCGAACCTGTTCCGGCGCCTCGCCGAGCGCGGCGTGAACGCGATGTTGTCGAACTCCGACACGCCGATCACCCGTGAGCTCTACGAGGGCTGCTTCGGCCAGCGTGTCATGGCGCGCCGCAACGTGAACTGCGACCCCACCCGGCGCGGCGCCGTGGGTGAGCTTGTGGTGACGAACTACATGCCGCCCCGGGCAGACGTCGAGCGCATCACCTTGGCGCCTCACCAAGAGCTCCCGGCGGTCGCCCTCGCCTCTTGAGCCTCGGCGGGGCATGATGAGCCTTATGCCCGCCGACCGCTCCAACGCCCCGCTCACCCTCCCGGCCCTCGTGGGTCGGGAAGAGGAGAAGCGCGCGCTGCGGGCGGCGCTTTGGGAGCCGGGCAACGACCACCGCGTCGTGTGTCTGGAGGGCCCGCCCGGCGTCGGGCGTCGGGCCTTGGCGCGGTGGGCGGCGTCCCGGGGCCACGATCGCCCGGTCATCCTCTCGCCGACCTTGCCGCCCTTGCGTGGGCGTCACGACGGCCTGCGCGCGGCCACACGTCGGGCTCTGGTCGGTGAACAAGGCGCCGAGGCGCTCACGGCCTGGGCGGGGCACGATCCCGCCCTGCGCCGGGCGCTCACCGAGCTGTTTTTTCCCCAGCCCGCCTCACGATATTGCCTGTTCAACCGGGCGACGCTGTTCTGTGAGCTGCTGCTGGGCCTCTCCGAGCGCCACGGCGGCGCCCCGGTGGTGCTGCTCTTGCCCGAGGCCCACCGCGCCCCCGAGGCCTTGGAGCTCGTCGCGGCCATCGGCGCCCCCGGCGTCTGCCCGCCGCTCCGCGCGATCCTCACCCTCGATCCGGCCTCTTTGGAGCCCCTCGCCCGCGCCGCCTGGGAGCGTCTGGGCGCCCAGCG
>JAKLKE010000542.1 GCA_023150775.1 Myxococcota bacterium | reverse complement strand
CCGAGACGAGCGGGTTGGCGGAGGCGCCAAAGGAGAGGGGAAGCCCTGCGGCGAGGAGCCCCGCGCCAGAGGCCTTGAGTAAGGATCGGCGGTTGAACATGGGCACCTCAGTAGAACAGAAGGTCAGGGTCGCGGAGCAGGACGGCGACGAGGCCGGCCCAGGCGTCAACGGTGTCACGCTCCACAGCGTACAGATCCGCCCAGAGCTCCAGGTTCGCCGTCACCTCTTCGCCCTCGGCGTCGATGGACGTGCCGTAGATGAGGCGGTGGAGCGTCTGAATCTGCGTGACCATCGCCGCGCGGTCGGTCTCTGGGGTGGCGGCGGGGTCAATGGTGAGGAGCTGGCCTTCACCCACGGCGCCCTCTAAATCTCGGGTGACGGCGTGCCAGGCGGCGGCCTCGGCGAGACGCTCTTGCACCAGCACCAAGGTGGTGTTTGGCGCGGTGGCGCTCTTGGTGACGTTGAAGCCATCAGCGCCGCCGGCCAAGGTGCGCAGGCCGTAGGTGTCTGTCGTCATCAGGTCATAGCCGTAGATGGACATCCGGTAGCCGGTGAGCGCCTCGACCTGGCTGGCGAGCAGGGTGGGGGTGACCATCTTCTTGGGGATCGCGCCTTCGGCGTCTGTGTCCCCGGCGCGGTAGTAGGGGTCATTCACCACAGACTTGATGAGCGCGCGGAGGGTCAGCTCCCCGGCCAAGAAGGCCTCGCGGTGAGCGGTGAGCGTCTCTTGATCGGCCAGGGCGCTGTCGCGGCGCAAGAGGCCCTCGTAGACCTGCTCCACGGCGCACTCGACGTAGCGGTTGTCGCTCGCGAGCTGGCGGCCCAGGTCGCCCAAGGTGAAGCCGGGCTCACCGAAGTACGAGGGCGAGATGCCGGTGTACGTCCGGTAGAGCAGCTCCCGCTCGGGGTGGTACACCCGGGCCTCGTCGGCGTCGGTGTAGTTGTAGTAGTAGAAGCCCCAGAAGTAGCTCGCCAAGGGATCTAACGACTGGTGGCAGTTCACGCAGGCGGGGTTCGTCTGCAGGGCCTCCTCCACCGCCTCTTGGTCGAGCAGGTTGACGTTGCGGTCAAAGTCGATGGGGCGGGAGAGGTAGTCGTTGCACAAGAAGATGCGGCTCACGGCGTTGGCCCGGGCGCGGTTGGCGTTGAAGTCGGTGCTCACATAACGCCACCACATCGCGTTTGTGCTGAGGATGCCCGCCGCCGGGCGCCCGTCGTTGTACTTGGCCTTCTGCCAGCCCTCGCCGGAATAATCCAGCGGCCAGGCCTGGGCCAAGACCTCGTTCGCCATCGTCCAGTCGGCGGTGACCAGGGTCGTCCAGGGCAGGTCCTCTTCAGCGACCGTGGAGAGGATGCGCAGGGGCTCGTCACCCACGGCGGCCAGGAACGCGGCGCTGTCGGTGATGCCGTAGGAGTTCGCCGAGACGTAGTAGGCCTCGGTCTGTGTGCGATAAATCTCGGCGTACAGGGCGCGCACCTGCCCACCGAAGGCGGGATCCGCCATCATCTCGTCGAGCAGAGGGTCCAAGGCGGCGGGGTCGGCCTCGACCCGGGCGAGCTCATCAGGGCTGGGGCGGCGGCCGCGAAGATCGAGGCTCAGCCGCGTGAGCAGGGCCGTCGGCGCCATCTCGGGGATGCTGTCGTCGGTCAGCTCTGTGGGCGCTTGGCCGCAGGCCAGGAGGATCGTGAAGAGGGTCACCATGGGCGGCCGCTCCAGTCGAGGAGGTGCGAGAAGTCTACGCAGGCCTCGCCCAGGGGCTCGCCGCGGTACCAGACCTGGCCGCAGCCGTCGCAGAGGTCGGGATCGACCTGCTCGCCGTACTCCACGGGGCCGTCGAAGAGCACGTCGTACCACTGGCCGGCGTTGTCTCGGGCGGAGATGGTGCCTGAAGGCTCCATGGGGCAGGCCGAGCCCATCATCTCGGTGAAGATGATCGCGCCGTCGAAGATGACCGTGCCGAGGTCGCCGCCGAGGCCGCTCACGCCGCCTTGAATAGCGACGTACTGGCCATAATAGTAGGGCGACGTGGCCTCGGGCACATCATACACATAGAACGTGATGTCGGGGGTGACGCCCTCGGTCATCCAGGTGCCCGCGATCTCCGGGCCGTCGTAAGCGAAGACGCCCTGGATGATGCTCGTGGAGACTGTGTGGGGTACGTTGCTGGCGTCGCCCGGATAGCTCTGCACGAGGTCATAGGCCGCGCCGCTGCCAGAGAAGGTGTAGCCCGCGGCGTTGGTGACGTCGGCGACGAGGTAGAAGTAGTCGCCGTCGTAGATGTAGCCGTCGCCGCCGTCGAGGTTGTCGTACTCGTACAAGAAGCCGTAGCCCGCGTAGTAGGTGCCGGACTCCGTCCAGCAGTAGTCGTACCAGTAGGTGTTGCTGCCGTCGTTGTAGTAGTCGGGGCAGACGGCGTCGGTGCTGTCGGCGGCGGCCTTGTACGCCCGCACGACGGGCGCGGCGTTGAACTCGAAGAGGCGGTTCACGGCCTCACCGATGGCGTCGCCCACCTGCTGGTTCGTGAGCGCGGGGACGGGCGGGTCGTCCTCTTCGACGATGTACGGCGAAGGGATGACCTCAGGCTCGGTCACCTCGGTCGGCTCGGTCTGACAGGCGAACATCCACACGAAGAACATGGGGGCCTCCAGGCGGCTTTGGCGTGCGCACATGATAGCGCCGTGTGGGTGGGACACGCGGGGCTCGGGGCGATGAAAGACGCGGACGAAGAAAGTTTGGCCCGTGAATCAGGGCAGGCCGCAGTCTAACCAGCGCGCCAACAGCGCCCGCTCGTCGTCGGTGATCCCCCCGGCGGGGGGCATCGAGGCGCGGGTGAGCACGGCGTCTTCGATGGCGCCGGCTTGGGCGCGGCAGTCCTCTAAGGTGTCGAAGCTCACCGAGACCGGCGCGCCGTAGCGGTTTGGGGTCTCGCTGGCGTGGCAGGGCTGGCACTGGCTGAGCACGAAGCCCGCGGCCCAGCCCTCCCAGGTGACGTCGAGGCCGGTCTCGCAGAGGGGGCCCGGATCACTCTCTTCCGGCGGCTTGGGCTCGGGCTCGCCGCAGGCGACGAGGAGCGAGAGGGCGAGTAGAGAGCGCATCCTGCTCCTCCGTGGGCTGGGGGCAGTATACTCAGAGACCGCGCTGCTGCCCCAGCGCCCGAGGAGTGAGCAAGGAATGGAGCGCGCCCAAGTGGACCCGAGCTGGTTTCGCCTCTCCGCGACGGCGCTCGCCGCCCGTCATCGTGAGGGCGCGCTGCGCTCCCGCGCCTTGGTGCTCGCGCACATCGACGCCATCCGCGCACGAAACCCGGCGCTCAACGCCATGGTCGCCGATCGGTTTGAGGCCGCCGTCGCCGAGGCCGAGGCCGCCGACGCCGCCACGCCGGGCAGCCTCGGGCCGCTGCAGGGCGTCCCGTGCACGGTGAAGGAGACCTGTGAGCTCACG
>JAKLKE010000541.1 GCA_023150775.1 Myxococcota bacterium | reverse complement strand
GCCTCGGCGGCGGCGGCGGCCATCGACCACATGAGCACGCTGTGGCACGGCACCCCCGGTGACGACTGGTCGTCCATGGCGGTTTACAGCGACGGCAGCCACTACGGCGCCCCCGCCGACACCGTCTTCTCCTTCCCCGTGCGGGTCAAGAAGCGCGGCGAGGTGGAGATCGTCGAGGGCCTGGAGATCGACGACTACGCCCGCGCCAAGATCCATGCCACCGGCGACGAGCTCCTCGCCGAGCGTGAGGCGATCAAGGATCTCCTCGGCTGATCCGAAGATCTTGCCCTGAGGACACTCCGCGCGCGGTCCCCGGCGGGCCGCGCGCGTCGCAAGTGGCCCAAAAACGGCACAAAGATGGGTCACACCCCGCCATTTGAGGCGTATGCTGGTGTGTCTGCTCCTTCGAGGTCACCATGCGTCATCCCGCTCTCTTCGCCCTCGCGGTCCTGATGCCCGCCTGCATCGAGACCACCATCAACCCCACCGACGACGTGAAGGGCGAGCCCACTGTGGACACCGCCCCGCCGGACTGCCCGCCGCAGATCCCCGACTGCAACGACACCGAGGAGCCCGTCGACACCCAGGTGATCGACACCGAGGTCCCCGACCCGCCTGACTGCGCCGTAGAGCTCGCCGAGCCTGGCGTCGTGGCCGTCGCCGAAGAGTGTGAGGGCACCGCCGCCCCCACGGTGACCGACCCCTAGAACGTCAAGATCGAGTGGAAGGGCCCCAAAGAGAGCGCCTACCACATGGGCCTCATCGCCAACCTCACCGACGACGACGGCGACGGCGACGTGGACGAGAACGACACCCCCGACGTCGTCTACATCTCCACCGCGGGTCGCCTCGTCGTGCTCGACGGCGCCACCGGCGGCGAGCACTGGGCGGCCTCGGGCTATCAGGGCTACGCCATCGGCACCCTGGCGGACGTAGACATCGACGGCGTGACCGACATCATCACCGTCTCCAGCGGCGGCCAGATCGTCGCGCTCGACGCCAACGGCGCCAAGATCTGGACGAGCACCGAGCGCTCCACGGCCACCCACGATCTCCTCGCCGTGGCCGACCTCGACGCCGACGGCAAGCCCGAGGTGCTCTCCAACCAGTACGTGCTCAACGGCCAAGACGGCAGCCTGATCTGGAAGCCGACGGCCAACGGCAGCATCCCCTACCACGGCCCGATCCCCGGCGACTTCAACCAGGATGGTTTCCAAGAGGTCATCATCCAGAACGTCGTCTATGACTACGACGGAACGAAGCTGTGGAGCTCGCCGATCAGCGGCAGCTACGGGCACTGGTCGGCGGTGCTCAACTACGACAGCGACAACGAGGCCGAGATCGCCATGATCGGCGGCGGCCAGCTCGCCCTGTACGAGCACGACGGCACCCAGATCCTCAAGGTCGCCGCGGGCACCGGCCAGCCCGGCCCGCCCTGCGTGGCCGACTTCGACGGCGACGACTTCCCCGAGATCGCCTGGCCCAGCTCATCGAGCTTCAACGTCTATGAGCTCGACGGCACGAAGATCTGGTCCTACCCCATGGACGACAGCTCCGGCCTCGCGGGCTGCTCGGCCTATGACTTCGACGGCGACACGGTCTTGGAGATCCTCTTCGCCGACCAGACGAACTTCTACATCTTCGATGGCGCCACGGGCACTGTACGTTTCCAGAACTCTGACCACGCCTCGGGCACCATCTTCGAGTACCCCACCGTCGCCGACATCGACAACGACGGCAGCGCCGAGGTGGTGATCGCCTCGAACTACGGCGGTGTGCTCGACGGCATCACCGTGTTCGGCCACGACGGCGACGGCTGGCCCAAGTCCGGCACCACCTGGCACGTCCACGACTTCGCGGTCACGAACATCAACCCCGACGGCAGCGTGCCCGCGAAGCCCGACCCGTCCTGGGTGAAGTACAACGTGTTCCGCGCCCGCCCCGCCGTGGACGACCCGGCCACCTCGGATCTGGCGATCAACTTCACCGAGTACTGCGTCGCCTCTTGTGAAGACGACGGCATCGTGCGCATCGCGCTCCAGGCGCAGAACATGGGCGGCAACCCGTCCAAAGATCCGACGCCTTGGGCGCTCTACGCCATCGACAACGACCTGACGCTCATCACCACGGGCACCCTGCCCGAGATCCCCGCCGGTGAGAAGACCGCCGGCTGGGAGGTCGTCATCACCGCCGCCCAGTACGGTCGCGGCGGCCTGATGGTGGTCATCGACGACGACGGCACCGGCGTCGGCGAGAACGGCGAGTGTGTCGAGGACAACAACGTAGACTACCTCTACGACGTGCCCTGCGGCTGGTGAGCCCTCGCGGCTCAGCGGCCTAAGGCCTCGATGACGAGCCGGGCGGCGGCGGCGCCGGAGTGCTGCTGCTGCCCGGTGATGAGCAGGCCGTCACGCACAGCGAACTCCTGAAAACGCTGGTGCACGATAAAGTTGCTCTCTGGGATCGCCCGGGCCTCGTCCTCGATCCAGAACGGCTGAAGCCGCTGGCCGACGAAGCCATCGGCGAAGCGCTCCTCGGAGTTGGCGAAGCCGGTCCAGGTCTTGCCGGTGACGAGGAGCTCCCCCGTAGAGAGCCGCGTCTCCAAGAGCGCGCAGGTGCCGTGGCAGACGAGCGCCGTCACCCGGCCCGCCTCATAGAAGGCCGCGATGAGCGCCTGCACCCGGGCGTCGCCCCGGAAGGTGAACATCGGCGACTGGCCCCCGACCACAAACAAGGCGTCGTAGTCCGCTGGGCCCGCGCCCTCGATGGACCGGGTGTTCTCGATGAGCGCGGCGTGCTGGGGCGAGCGCTTGAAGCCTAAGCTCAGGAGATCATGGGCGGAGTAGCCGCTTGGGTCCTCGGGGTCGCTGTAGCTGTCGGCGACCAAGGCGCCGCCGTTGGGGCTGCGGATCTCCACCTCGTACCCCGCCTCGGTGAAGGCCCAGTACGGGTGGGTCAGCTCCGCCCACCAGAATCCGACGGGCCAGCCCGTGACCGTGGAGGTGGAGGGGTTGGCGGCGACGACGAGGATCTTCTTCTTGCGCGACGGGCTCGTGACGTTGACGTTTGCGCTCATGGCTTCGCTCCGGTTTTGTCTGACGCGACCCGGCGTCAGGTGTCCCCAAGATGCGACCGATTTGACCCCCGCTCAAGCGAACAGTGATGAAGTTATCCTTGCATTGAATGCAACTATTCCCGCGCGAGGCGGCGCTTGCGGGCGTGGCCTGTGGTGGGGTCGGCGGGGCTCAGGCTGCGCCGGGCGTCGGGATGTGGCTCTGGCGCCAAGGCCCGCGCGGTCTCGGCGAGCTGCTCCCGCAGCCAGGCGTGGGCCTCGTCGCCGTCGAAGCGGGGGTGCCAGACCATCGACAACAAGAACGGGCGCAGCGGCAGGGGCACCTCCAAGACCGTGAGGCCCAGGCCCGGCCCCAAGGCGCGGGCGATAC
>JAKLKE010000540.1 GCA_023150775.1 Myxococcota bacterium | reverse complement strand
TGAGCCCCACGCCGACGACCTTGACGACGAGCAGCGAGTCCGGCGAGCGCAGCACCAGCACCAACAAGATGGGCATCAGGAGCAGCCGGGCGAGAAGAAAGACCACGCTGAAGCCGAGCTGCGCGCGGCGATCCCAAGGCCCCCCGCGCCCGTCGAGGGACACGACGAGGCCGCGCAGGTAGAAGCACAGGCTCGCCTCAGCGATGGCGGCGCTCCACAGCGCCTCCGCGGCGGAGGCGCCAGAGAACAGCGCCCCAGCGGCGCCAACAAAGCCCAAGAGGTGATGCAGCCAGCGGCCCCGGTCTTTGTCCCCAGCGACGCCCATCGCGACGGCGTCCACGAGCATAAACGCCATCAAGAACGCCACGAGCATCGACTGTCGTGGGCTGTTTACGCCGCCGAAGTTGGTCATCATCCCGGTCAACGCCGGGCTGGCCACGATGACGACGGCGTGAAAGGTCGCCAAGGCGCTCCCGGCGGTGCCGTTGTGTGAGGTGACCCGCTCAGGGAAGGGCCGCGCGGCGCGCAGACGCCAGGTCCGCTCGATTCGGTCGCCGATGAAGAACAGGGTCGACCAAAACAGGATGAAGAGCAGCGCTAACGACCATGGGGATGAATAATCCAAAAAACCACCTCCACTGACACCTTACGTCGAGGGGAGGCGCGGCTCAAGCCCGCTCGCCGCCTACGATTCGCCGAGAGCCCGAGAACGTCCGCCTTTGACGGTGAGTCTGCGTCGCTGAGCGATCCCAGCGCCTTGGGCATGTCGATCTCTTCACCACCCTGGCGCGCACGAAGGCCCTGGCGGTGGATAAGAGAGGCGCGACCGCGTGACGCGCGCTGAGGATCCTATGCTCCTGCTCTCGCTCCTGATGGCCTGCGCCGAGACCCCCCCGACGGCCGCCCAGGCGGCGCCCACCGCCGAGCTCCGCACCGAGGCCGTCGTGAGCGCCGCCTGGCGCGCTGAGGAGGAGATCGCTGGCTCTCTTGAGCCCATCGCCTCGGTGCAGCTCGGCTTCTCGGTGCCCGGGCGGATGGAGGCGCTGCTCGTCAAGCGTGGGGAGTCCGTGAAGGCCGGTCAGGCCCTCGCCCGCCTCGACAGCCGCATCGCCAGCGCGCAGCTCGCCCAGGCCAAGGCCGCGCTCTCCGGCGCCGAGGCCCAGCTCGCCGCCGGAGAGGCGGGGCTCAAGCGCCTCAAGGCGCTGCATGAGGGCGGAGGGGTCTCCGATCAGCAGCTCCAAGACGTCGAGGCCGGCGTCGCCGCCGGTCGCGCGGGGGTTGAACAAGCCGAGGCCGCCGTGCGCCTCGCCTCGGCGAACTACAGCTACCACACGCTCACCGCGCCCATCGACGGCGTCATCACCATGGGCCCCGACAACGCCGGGACGGTCATCGGCGCCGGGATGCCGCTCTTCGTCATCGAGGACCTCAGCGCGCTCCAGCTCAAGGGCTCGGCGAGCGAGAGCTCGGTGTGGCTCACCCCGGGCCTCACGGGCACGGTCAGCGTCGGCTTTGGGGTCGAGGCCCCGGCCACGGTGGTCCGCGTGCTGCCGTCTCTCGACATGGCCACGCGCCGCCTGCCCGTGGAGCTTCGTGTAGACGCCCCGCCCGAGGGGATGCGCGCCCACGCCTTCGCCCGCGCCCAGGTGACCGCAGGCGAAGACCAGCTCGTGTGGTCGGTCCCTGAAGAGGCCGTCGTCGCCCGCCCCGACTTCTGCGTCTGGCGCGCCACTGAAGGCCAAGCCGAGCGAGTGCCCGTCACCGTCGTCAAACGAGAGGGCGGCCGCGCGCTCTTGCTCGGCGCGCTCAAAGAGGGGGACCAGGTCGTCCTCGATCCCCCCGCAGACCTGGGTGAAGGATGAACCTCTCCGACGTCGCGATCCGCCGCCCCGTCTTCACGGCGATGTTGAGCTTCGTGCTCATCGTGCTCGGGCTTCTGAGCCTCGGGCGCCTGGGCACCGAGCTCTACCCCCCGGTCAACTTCCCCTTCCTCACCGTGCTCACGGTCTACCCCGGCGCAGGCCCCGAAGACATTGAGCGCGACGTGACGAAGCCCTTAGAGGACGCGGTCTCCTCCATCTCCGGCCTCGACGACGTGCGCAGCTTCACGCGCTCGGACTCGATGTTTATGGTGCTCAAGTTCGGCATGGGCACCGACGTCGAGACGGCCACAAACGCCGTGCGTGACAAGATCGGCGGCGTGAAGGGCAAGCTCCCCGACGGCGCTGAAGACCCGGTCATCCAGCAGCTCGACATCGGCGCCTTGCCCGTGCTCGTCGCCGTCGTCTCCACCCCCGCGGGCGTGAACGAGACCCGAGAGAAGGTCGACGAGCGCCTGCGGCCCTTGCTGGAGCAGATCGAGGGCGTCGGCGCGGTGAACGTGCTCGGCGGCCAAGACCGCGAGATTCATGTCAACTTAGACCTCGACCGCCTGCGGGCCTTGGGCGTCTCGCCCGCCCAGGTGGCCCAGCGCCTGGGCATCGAGAACCTCAGCGTGCCCGTCGGCGACATGCGCCTCGGCTCCTACGCCGTAGGTGTGCGCGCCGAGGCCCAGTTTGAGCACATCGACGATCTGCGCAGCATGATCGTGCACCAGACCCGCGACGGCCAGCAGGTGCGTCTGGGCGACGTCGCCACGGTCGTGGACGACTTCACCAAGGCCAGCCGCTACGTGCGCTTCAACGGCCAAGAGGCCGTCGCCGTCGAGGTCGTCAAGAAGTCCGGCGCCAACACCGTCGCGGTCTGTGAGGCCGTGCGCGAGAAGCTCAACACCGAGGTGCCCAAGCTCGCCGATGGCGCCATGACCGAGGTCATCACCGACCAGTCCTTAGAGGTCAAAGCCAACGCCCACGAGGTCTGGATCGCGATCTACTTCGGCGGCGCCATGGCCGTGCTCGTCATCCTCTTCTTCTTGTTGGACCTTCGCGGCACCTTCATCAGCGCCTTGGCTTTGCCCACGTCCATCATCGGCACCTTCGCCGTGATGTACTACCTGGGCTTCTCGCTGAACATGATGACGCTTCTGGGCCTGAGCCTCGCCATCGGCCTGCTCATCGACGACGCCGTCGTGGTGCGGGAGAGCATCACCCGCAGGCTAGAGGCCGGAGATTCCCCCGCTGAGGCCGCGAGCCGAGGCACCCGAGAGATCGCCTTGGCCGTTCTGGCCACGACGCTCTCATTGGTGGCCGTGTTTGTGCCCGTGGCCTTTATGTCCGGCATCGTCGGGCAGTTCTTCCGGCAGTTCGGCCTCACCATCGCCGTCGCGGTGATGCTCTCGCTCTTCGTCGCCTTCACCTTAGATCCGATGCTCTCCGCCCGGCTCTCGAAGGCCCACGACGCCCACGCCAAAGAGCCGCGCCTCGTCGCCGCCATCCGTGGCTTCTTGGACCGCGTCGACGACCGCTATCGCGATGTGCTGCGCGCCGCCCTACGCTGGCCCAAAGCGACGGTCGGGGTCTCG
>JAKLKE010000053.1 GCA_023150775.1 Myxococcota bacterium | reverse complement strand
GTAACGAACTCGTGCGGCCAAAACCTCGGGCGAGTCCAGCTCGGAGGGCCATTGGGTGGCCACCAGCTTCTTCTTTCGACGATATCGCTCGACCTGTTTCATCGCCTTCCGCTCCGATGGTTGGCCTTTATCCCCTCTTCCCGCGCATGACCACGGCCCTACCTCAACCCCCGCCGCCGCCTGAGCCACCAGCTCAGGCTCGTGAACACGCCGATGAGCGTCGGCCACAGCGGGGCGGCCCAGAGTGGGGTCTCCCGGGCCTCACGCACGAGGCGGCCGGCCTCGGCGTCGAGCTGCGGCGGGCCGTAGGCGCCGGGGGTGTAGTGGGTGCCGCTGACGGACTGGGCGAGCGACGCCAAGAAGGCCGCGTCGGGGCTGAGCTCGTCGAGCTCGGGGTCGCGGTCGGTCACGGCGTAGACGGTCTCGCCCTCCCCCAAAGGCCCGCCGCCGGCGCTCGTGGCCTTCACCTTCACGCGCCAGGGGCCGCGGTGCTCGGCGGGCAGGCGGATGAGCGCCTCGCCGGTCTTGTCGGTGACGGTGTCGAAGGTCACCACCTCACCGCCGGACTGGGCGCTGCCTTCGATGACGGCGCCCTCGACGCCGCCGAAGCCGACGTCGCGCACACGCACGGAGAGGGGCACGTCTTCGCCCAACAAGAAGTTCTCCCGGGCGGCGGCGACCTGCACACGGTCACCTTCCGGGTCTTTCACCAGCCAGCGCATGGTGTTCTTCCAGAAGCGTAAATACGCCTGGTTTCCTTGGCCCAAGGCGGCCTCTGCCATGATCCAGCGCCAAGTGGAGTCGCCCAGGAGCGCCATCGTGCGGCCACGGCCCACCTCTCGCACGGCGAGCACGGGCATGGGCTCACCCTTCTGTGTGCGCAGCGTGGGGTGGCTCAACAAGACGGCGCTGCCCGGGGCGGGGCCGGCGCTGAGGTTCAGGCCGTCCAAGGCCGAGAGTCGGCCCCACAAGGCCTCGTTCTCTGTGGCGTCGCCGAGCAGGCGGGTGACGGGGTGAACACGCCCGGGGCCGGTGAGGCGGGGCTGGAACGACGCCGAGTCTGTGCGGGGTGTGCCCGCGCCTAAGGTGACGGGCAGAATCTCGCTGATGGGGGTGCCTTGGTAGTCGCCCTCGTCAAAGGAGCGGTCGCCGCCGATCATCACGAACGCCCCGCCCTCTTTCACAAAGGACGCGACGTTGCCTAGGAGCTCCCCGGCGAGCTCCTGAAAGTACGGTCGGTAGTCGAAGTTCTGGAAGATGACGAGGTCGAAGCTCGCGAGGTCTTCGGCGAAGAGCTGCTCGTAGGGGAACTTGATGAGCGAGAGCTCCTTCTCGTCATAGCTCGACCGTGTGTCTTCGTGGGTGCGGAGGATGAAGAAGCTGACGAGATCGACGGCCGGGTCTTGTTTGAGGAAGAGGCGCAGGAACTTCTGGTCGAAGCTCGGCGATCCGCAGACCTGGAGCACCCGCAGGCGGTCGCGGACCACACGCACCGCCACGGGCATCGTGTTGTTTCCCGGCACGGCGTCCCCCTCCCACACCGGGACGGAGACCTCGTACACAAAACGCCCGGACTTGTTGGGCTTCACCGAGAAGTTGACCTTGCCCGCGCCGTCTTGGCCAAGCGCCACGTCTCGCTGGGCGAGCAGGCGCCCGTCTTGGGTGAGGCTCACGGGCGCCTTGCGGCCCTCAAAGCCCGGGGCGGCCAAGGTGACGTCTAGGGTGAAGGGGCTGTGCATAAAGCCGAAGCCGCCGGCGTTCACCGAGACCACGCTCACGTCGTCTAGCTCGCCGGGCACGCCCGCTTGATACACGGTCAAGGGGCCGGGCAGGCGGGGCGGTTCGGGGCTGTCTTCGTTTGTGTACCGTGCGCGCATCCCGCCACGGTCGAGGCCGTCGGTGAGCACGATCACGCCCGCGAGGCGCTCTCCGGCGTACCGTTCGCTCACGCCCCGGAGGGCCTGGGCGAGATCGGTGCTGCCTTGCTCAAAGCTGGGCTCACCCCCCGCCGTCAGCTCGCGGCCAAAACGGAAGACCTCCAGACGATCCGAAGGCACACGGTCCATCACCTCGGCCAAGGCCCGGGCGCCCCGGGGCTCGCCGGCCTCTAATACCCCCATAGAGCGGCTGTCGTCGATGAGCAGCACCGTGCGAGGTGGCTCTCGGTGACCGGCCTGCTCCACCCACACCGGGCCCGACGCGGCAAAACAGCCCACGGCGAGGGCCAGCGCCAGACACAGAAGCTCGACACCCACGGGCGGGAAGCGGCGGGCGTCTCGCCAGGTGACCAAGAGCGTGACGATCGCCGCCGCCACGGCGAGGCCAAACAGCCAGCCGGGCGTGGTGAAGGTCAAGGCGGCGTCTGGGCCGACCTCACCGCCGAGCCACCACCAGAGGCTCACAGCCGACCCTCCTTCATCAGCTCAGCGACGTGGGCTTGATCTTGTTTGTAGTTGGAGGTGAGGGCGTACATCACGAGGTTCACCGCCAGCTTCACGGCTTCGCGGCGCTGGTTCTCGCCGCCGGGGGTGCACGGATAGGTGCCGCGACCGTCCGCGCCCCGGGAGAGCGCGCCGGAGAGATCGTTACGAAAGTACACCAGCGGCGTGATCTCACCCAGGCTCACGGCCTCGACGTGGTCAAACAGCGCCACGCGGCCCACCGGGCGGTTGATGAGGAAGAAGCTGCGGAAGATCGCGTGGTCTGAAGGCAGCGGGAAGAGCGACCGTGTGGGAAACAGCCGGCCGATGAGCTTACGCACGCTGTCGTCAAAGGCCGAACGTTTGAGGCCCGTGGCGTCGTCGATGAGCAAGAACCCGCCGTAGGTGAGGTAACGGCGGAGCTGCTCAATCGCCGCGTCGCTTAAGGGCTTGAGCTCGCCGTCGCCGACCAAGGCCGCGAAGGGGTGCTCAAACAGCGCCGGATCTTCGGGGGCGATGCGGGGCACACGGCTCACGGTCTCGATGCTGGTGGTCTGCTCGATCTCAAAGAGCAGGCGGCTCCAGGCTTCAGGCCGAGAGATCGATCCGCCGGGCATGTTGATCTCGACACAGTCTACCTTGGAGGCGTCTCCGAAGGCGAAGGTGTCGCGCGCGCCCAGACAGGCGGACGCGGCGGCGGCGGCGCCCAGACGGAGCGCGGCGCGGCGGCTGAGCGGGCTCATGAGGCCTCCCGGCGGGCGAGAAGGGACTGTGCGAGGAGGAAGGTGAGCGCGAGGCCCAAGGCCCAGGGCCCCAGACGCACCCGACGCTCGGTGAGCGCGGGGTCGATGGCGGCGGCGGCGGCGGTGAGCGGCTGGGGGGCGCGCACGTCGGACTCTTCAGCGGGGGTGTTCACGGCGATGAGCGCGACGGGGGGCTCGTCGCCGACCTGCACGGAGTACGCGCCGGGCAGGCGGGGCAAAAAGCTCAGCTCCGTCTGTTCACCTAACACAGTCTCCATCGGCACATCGGCGCCGTCGGGGCCGGTGAGGCGTAAGGTGAGGCCGCCGAAGGGCAGGCGCAGGCTCGTCACCTCACCCACGACGCCCTCCGCCCGCACCGCGCCGCCCGCAGACTCCCCGCCGAGGTAGGCGACGAGGCGCTGGGTGAACGGCAAGAAGACCGCCTGGAGCGGGGCGCCGCCCCAGCCGAGATCAAAGGTAGACGTCCACAGGAGCACCCGCCCCCGGCCGATGCGCCGCTCGACCAGCGCCGGGGCGCCGCCCTCAAAGCGCATCAGCACCCGCACGCCGTCTTGGCTCGACTCGGTCCAGCCCGTCTCGTTAAACGCGCCGAGGCCCATCACCCGCCGCGTCGTCACCCGGCGAAAGGCCTGGCGGCCCTCCTCAGCGAAGGCCTCAAAGAGCTCTAGGCTGGGGTCGGGGAGATCGAGGGGCACGCCGCCGGACGCGGTGAGGTCGATGAGGTCGCGGGGGCGCTCAAGGGGCGCGGGCATGAGCGCGCGGAGCGGCTCGTTGTAGCGCTCGGCGGTGAGGTTGTCTCCGGCGCTGAAGATGACGCCGCCGCCGCCGCGCACAAAGTCCAGGAGCTGCCCCGCCCAAGGCGAGGGGTCGGCGACGTTCGCCAAGAACACGACCTGGTGCTCCTCGGCGCTCAGGGCCGCGAGCCCTGAAGGCGCGACGACCTGGGGCAAGACGCCGCCCCGGGCGCCGCCCCAAGGAGCCAAGGCCCGCTCCAAGAAGTAGACCTCGGAGCGCACCGGGGTGGAGCCCGGGTCTCCATCGACGACCATCACCCGGGACGCGCCCACCCGAGGCAGGTGGAAAAACCGTGTGTTGTCGGCCTCTAAGGCCGCGTCGATCACCCGCGCCCAGGCCACGCCGCCGGGCACGGTCGGCGGCACGGTGACGCGCTCTTCAGCCTCTCCCCCGGCGGGCAGCTCTACAAACGCGGTGATCTCCGAGCCGTCCGGCAGGCCTACGGTGACCGCGGCCTCGACGTCCTCCGCGCCGTAGTTCGCCACGCGCAGGCTGACGCTGCCGCCCTCTAAGCCGTCGCCGTAGCGGGCGTCGAGCACGGTGAGGTTGGCCGGTGGGTCGTTGCGGGTGGGCCGGGGCAAGACCACCCCGCCGCGCTCGACCAGGCGCGCGAGCTCTCCTTGGGCCTCAGAGATCGTCGTCGGGCCGGCCTCGTCGGTGTAGACCAAGACCTCGCCGCGCTCGCCGGTCAGAAGCGCCCGGGCCTCGCGAAGCCCACCCTCGAGATCCGTGCGGCCATAGCTCGGCTGAAGGTTGACGAGCGCGTCACGGATGGGGCCCGTCTCGGCGGTCAAGGTGGGGGTGAGCTGCCGGGCCTCGCCGCCGATCAACACGAGGCCAACCAGCGTGCCCGGCGGGAGCTGGTCCAAGGTGGCGAGGGCATGGTCACGGGCGCGGGTGAGGAGCGTGCCCCCGGCGTCTCGTTGGCTCATGGACAGGCTGTCGTCGACGATGAGCACCACCCGGCCAAGGCCGCCGATGGTCGCTGGGTCGCCGGGCCAAGAGAGCTGGGGCTGGGCGGCGGCGAGCACGGCGAGGAGCAGGGCCAAGACCCGCAGGGCCAAGAGCGCGCGGTCTTTGAGGCGGCGGCGCTTCTCTAGCCGCTTGACCATTCTGCGCAGGAGCATCATCGCGCCGAAGGGCACACGCTCGGACGGGCGCTGCTGGGCGAGGTGCGCCAAGATGGGGCCGATGGCCAAGGCGCCTAAGGCCAAGGCCAAGGGGGCGAGGAGGCCGAGGTTCATACCGCCCCGAGGTCGCGGTCGGGCATGGCGCGCCGCCCGGTGATCATCGGCGCCAGGGCCGCGTGCAGCGGGAGATCCGTCCACGAGGGGTAATAACGGCCACGGTGCTCGGCGAGGCCACCACGAAGCTCGACCAGCCAGGCGTTGAGCACAGCGCGTAACTCCGGCGCGGCGCCGGCGGGGTCGATGGGCAGGGCCTCGCCGCCCTCGGGGGAGAAGTAGAGCGCCGGGCGCTCGTAGTCCAAGGTCAGCTCGCGGCGGTCCATGACATGAAACACGGCGAGGTCGGTGCGGCGCCGGGAGAGCGCGGCGAGGGACGGCATCCAGCCCTCGGGCTCTTCCATCAGATCGGAGATGAGCGCGACGAGGCCCCGGCGGCGAAGTCGGGGGCCCAAGGTGTTGAGGCCCTCGCCGATGCGCGCCACGCCCCCGGGCCGCAGGGTGGCGAGCTGGGCGAAGATGCGCGCGAGCTGGGTGCCGCCGCCCCGGGCGGGCAGGTACACCCCGGCGCCGGGCCCCGAGCCGCCCAAGACGAGCAGGCCCACGGGCTCTTGCTGTTTGATGAGGTAGTAGGCCAAGGTGGCCGTGAGCACCAAGGAGTATCCGAACTTGTTGCCTTCAAGCTCGGGCATGGCGTAGGGGGAGCCTTGACCCGTCGAGAGGTCGCCCGAGGCGTCTAAGACGAGCACACACTGCAGCTCGGTCTCGACCTCGTAGCGGCGCACGACGAGGCGGTCTGAGCGCGCGAGCACCTTCCAGTCGAGGTCGCGCAGGCTGTCGCCGGGGCTGTAGTCTTTGTAGTCGGCGAACTCGACGTTCGCGCCGACGCGGCGGCTCTTGTGGCCGCCGTGCAACAAGCCCTCCACCGTCTGCACCGCGAGGAGGTGCAGGCGGCGAACCCGGGCGAGGACGTTTGGATCCCAGAGGATCACGAGCGGGGCACCCCGCGCAGGATCTCGGCGATCACCTGGCTCGGCGTCACGCCTTGGGCCTCGGCCTGGAAGTTGAGCAGGACGCGGTGGCTCAGCACAGCGGCGGCGACGGCGGCGACGTCATCGATGCTCGGCACCTCGTTGCCATGAAGCGCGGCCCAGACCCGGGCGCCCACGGCGAGGTGCTGAGAGGCGCGGGGCCCGGCGCCCCACTGCACGTAGCGGCGGGTGGCCTCGGGGGCGTCGGGGCCGGGGCGCGTCGCCCGGGCGAGGCGCACGGCGTAGCGGGTGACGGCCTCGTTCGCGGGCAGGCGGCGCACGAGGCTCTGCAGGCCCAACAACAACGAGCGGTCGAGCACCGGGACCACCTCGGCGGGCTCCCCCACCGTGGTGCGGCGCACGATCTCCATCTCTTCAGCCTCGCTG
Organism: Myxococcota bacterium; assembly: GCA_023150775.1. Lineage (GTDB taxonomy): Bacteria > Myxococcota_A > UBA796 > UBA796 > CAJQPC01 > JADKFE01. Next base: position 16,870 of record JAKLKE010000053.1, on the reverse strand, counting down.
GGGTACCCCACCTCAATCGACAGCATGAAGCGGTCGAGCTGGGCCTCGGGCAAGGGGTAAGTGCCCTCTTGCTCGATGGGGTTCTGGGTGGCGAAGACCTGAAACGGCGCCTCCAAGCTGTGGGTTCGCCCGGCGACGGTCACCTGGCGCTCCTGCATCGACTGCAACAAGGCGGCCTGGGTCTTGGGCGGCGTGCGGTTGATCTCGTCGGCCAGAAGCAGGTTCGTGAACACCGGCCCGGGGATGAACCGCAGCGCGCGGCCGCCCGTGGCGCGGTCCTCCTCCAAGACCTCAGTGCCGGTGATGTCGCTCGGCATCAGATCCGGGGTGAACTGCACCCGGGAGAAGTTGAGCCCGAGCGCCTTCGCCGTCGTCGAGACGAGGAGCGTCTTCGCGAGGCCCGGCACGCCGATGAACAGGCAGTGGCCTTGGGCGAAGAGCGCGGTGAGCATCAGCTCCACCACGGGCTCTTGCCCGACGATCACCCGGCCGATCTGCTCCAAGAGGCGCTTGCGGGTGCGGGCCAGCTCCTCAAACAGCTCTACGTCGTTCATCCTCTGCCTCGTGGGTGTCAGCATCCGCTGGGGTCGCCTGCTTCCTCTACCGCGTCGTGCCTGCGCCCGCCGGGGCGTCTTGATAGCGTAAGATCACGAGCGCCCGCTCATGGCGCGCGGCGAGCTCGGCCCGGCCTTGGGCCCGATAGAGCGCGACGAGCTGCTCGTGCAGGGCCGGATCGAAGGGGTTCACGTCCGCCGCCGCCCGAAAAGCGCGCAGCGCCCCGGCGTCTTCGTCTTGGGCGAGGAGCAGCTCTCCCAGAAGGCGCTGGTTCTTGGCTGCGCCGGGGTAATAGACGAGGTTGTCGCGCAGGAGTGAGATCGCGAGGTCGGTCTGACCTTTTTGGGCGAGGGCCTCGGCGCGGCGAAGGGTCAACAAGGGGCCCGGGGGCTCGTCTTGGGGCACCGCCCGCTCGTAGTAGACAAGCGCCGCGTCGTAGTGCCCACGCTCGGCCATCAGCTCGCCGAGGCGCGTGAGGTTCGCGAGGTCTTGGCGCCGGGCGAGCACGGGATCTCCGGCGAAGTCAGACTCTTCGCCGTCCAGCGTGGTGGGGGTGGCGGCGACCTTCACGCCCACCAGATCTAAGGTGTTGAGGTAAGCCCGCCAGCTCGCCTCAAAGGCCGCAAAGTCGCCGCCGTTGGCGACCTCAGCGACGGCTTGGCGAGCGTCTTCGTCGCCTCGCACCCGCTTGAGCACCCGCACGAGGGCCTGGCGATCGGTGGAGAGCTGGAGGTGCTCCATCATCGTGGCGACCTGGGCGTAGGCGAGGCCGGCCATGTCGGCGGTGGGCAAAAGCGCCATGGAGGGGTGCATCTGGTCAAAGGTCACCCACTCGCCGGACTGAATGGCGCCGGCGAGCAGAGACTGGCTGCGGACCTCCAAGACGAAGTTGTCCTCTCGCCAGAGCATGTCCATGGACTTCGCGATGCCCTCTTGCAGCCAAACCGGGGCGTTGTCTTTGGAGTGGTAAGACACGACGCCGTGGATCCACTCGTGCACGACGGTGTCTTTCCAGTCGTAGCCGCCGCCGCGCACCCGAGGGCTGGTGACGAGCAGGCGGTTCCACTTGGAGATGGCGACGACGCCGGTGGTGCGCACGGCGTCTTCGGGCAGGCCTGAAGCGGTGATGAACGACTGGCCGTCGGGGTAGATCTCTAAGCGCACGAGGCCGGGCACGTCGCCGCCGAGCCGCGGGGCGATGCGGGCCCGGGCCAGGTTCAGCGCCTCGACGGCCTCCTCGACGAGCACACGCTCGACGCCGGGGTGATGGCGAACCTCGACGTCACCGACGCGGCTGACGATGAGGCCCGCGTGGACCTCGGCCGTCGCGGCGTAAAAGCGGCGCTCCCCGGCTACGCCCGCGGCGATGTCCGCCGGGGGCTCGGCGCCGACGTAAGGGTCACGCGGGGGGGTGCCCGCGAGCTGGTCGAGCTTGAGCTGGCTCGCCCGAGGGGCCAAGGCGCCGAGCTTGGCGGCGGCCCCGGCGGCGTCACCCTCGTGAAAGAGCACCCGTCCGGCGAGGAGCTCGGCCTCGGGGGAGCGGTCACCTTCGGACGTCAGCTCATCGACGACACGTCGGGCGCAGGTGAGGTCGCCCTCTTTGAGGCACACGAAGCCCTCGCGGGGGCTCGCCGCCTGGGCGAGACCCGCGCAGAGGAGCAGGAGGCTACTGACGAACCAGCTCTTCATAATACCGGCGCTTCTGCGCCTCGTACTCCTCGGGGACCGTGGCCTGCATCCCCTCCAAGAGCGCCTTGCGGTACTCATCGGGGGTGCGGAACTCTTCAGGGTTCGGCAGCTCGATGCGCCCGCCGGGGTCGTCGCCGTCAGGGCCGTCGGCGGACTCGGCGTCCTCTTCGCCCTCACGACCGCCTTGGCCACCTTCTTGCTGCATCGCAGCAGACATCTCGCCCATCGCCGCGCCAGCCTGGGAGAGCGCCTCGATGGCCTGACGCACGCGGTCGGCGGCGGCCTCTTCAGCGCCCTCGGCCTCGACGACCCGGGCGCGCTCCAGGGCCGAGTCTGCCCGGCGCATCTCGCGGTCGGCGCCCTCCAGGCTCTCGACGAGGCCGGGGGCGCCCATGGGGAGCTGCTCGGCGAGCTCTCGGGCGAAGGGGGTGACCTCCAGAACGTCGTCGCGCAAGGTCTCTTGGGTGGGCGCCTGGCGCTGGAGCTTCTGGGCGAGGGCGGGGCTCGCGCGGTTGTTGCGCTCATCGGCGCCGGAGAGCAGCTCGACGAGCTCTTGGGCCACGTTGGCGGCCTCGTTCAGGGCCTTGGTGGCGGCGGCGTCGCCGGAGAGGCCAGACTCACCGCGCCAGCCCTTCGCCGCGCTGATCGTGCCGTGCAGATCTAGGGCGCCGAGCATCGCGCGCTGGGTCTCTTGCCGAGCGGTGACGGCGTCCCGGGCGCCGACGGCGCGGGCGGCGCGGGAGGCCTGGCGGATCAGGCGCTCGCTGCGGGAGAGCTCGGCGTCAAAACGGTCTTCAGCGTTGAGCAGAATCGCGCTGGCGGCCTCGCGGGTGAGCACCTCCAGACGCGCGGCGAGGCGGTCGGCCTCGGCCCAGAGGCTCGTGAGGTCGTCCCCGCCGTTGCCCTCGGCCTTACGCGCGGCCTGGGTCTCGGCGAGGAGCGCCCGCTCGGCGGCCTCGATGCGCTCAAGCTCCTCGATGAACTCCTTGATCTTCTGCTCGTCCTCCTCCGTCGTCTCGTCCATCTTGCGCTGCATACTCTGTAAGGTCGCGGCGAAGCGGGCGATCTGGTCGGCGAGCAGCAAGGCCATCTGCTGGGCGGCGGCCTCGTCCCCGGCGGCGATGAGCTGGCGGGTGCGGTCGCTCGCCCGGCCGATGTCGGCCATCCAGTCGTTCACGAGCTCGCTCAAGGCGCCGCCGTCGTACTCCTTCGCGGTGTTCTGGAGCTTCTCGGAGACCTCATCGAGCTGGCCCAGACGTGTGAGCAGCTCACCGGCCGCCGCGCCGGCCTCGGCCCGGGCGGCGAGGTCAGCGCCCTGGGCGGTCATCGTCTCGGCGAGGCCGTACAAGGTCTGGATGGCGCGGTACCGCACGATGCGGTCGAGCATCAAGATGTTGATCTCAAGCTGGCCCACCAGCTCATCGTGCAGCTCGGCGAGGGTCGTGAGATCGGCCTCGCTGAGCTGGAGCTTGTTGCGGGGATCGCCGATCTCTTGGGCAAACCGCAAAAGCGCCGCGCCGAGACGCCGCAGCTCCTCCACCATGCGGCCCTCCATCGTCCGGGCGTCGAAGCCGTCCCAGTACTGATCGAGGAGCTGCTCCATGGGCTCAAAACGCCCGCTCGACTGGCCTGCCCAGCGCGCGATCCCTTGGCGATCTTTGGCGATGGGGGAAGGATCCACGATGAACCCGGCGAGCACGTCCACGAGCGCGTCGCGGAGGTCTTTCCAGATCTTGAGCTGCCGCCGCGCCTCGCCTTTGGGCCCGAGCACGACGATGCGCACCCCACGAGACTCCCCGGCTTTGCTGCCGCTGATCTCGTCGTTGTCATAGGCGACGATGTGTAGGGTGACCTCGTCCCCGGCCTTGAGCCCGAGCTTGTCTGGCGTGAGGCCGAGGGGCTCGCCGAGCACCTGCTGGGGGGTGAGCAGGCTGCGCAGCTCCTTCTCGCCGCGCCCAACGCGCACGAGCACCCGGGCGAGGCCGTAGTCATCCCGAGCCTCCCAAGAGAGCGGGATCACCTGATCCCAGGAGACCTCCATCCGATCGGCGGCGGCCTCGATCGTCACCGTCGGCGGGAGATCGGGATCGGCGGTGATGGTGAACTCAGGGGAGCGCTGGCGCTCGGCGCCGCGGTTGAAGAAGAAGCGGTAGACGCCCTCCCCCGCGATGGCGAAGCTGCCGGAGACGTCGCGCCCGCCGACAAGCTCGCTGCGCTCCGGCGCGGCCTCGTAGGCCTGGAGCGAGGCGTCATCAAACACCTCGGCGGTGCGGGCGCGCACGGTGACCCGGGTGCCCGGCGGGCCGTGGGCCTCACCGTTCGAGTTGGGCACCTCCAGAGGTGGAAGCCCGGTGTAGGCCGGGTACTCGTAGCGCAGCACCATGTCGCCGATGAGCGTCGTGGCCTCGGCGACGGGGGCGAGGGCCTGGTCTGTGGGCGCCGGGGCGGCCTGCCCACCGAGCCAAGCGAAGGTCTCGATGGGGCCCATGGCCGAGCGCGCGGCGGTGACGGCGAACACCGCGCCCATCATCAGCGCCACGGCGAGGGCCGGACGGAGCGCGCGGCGGGGGTAAAGCTCCTCGGCCTGCATCCCTTCGACGGCGGCGGCGGCGCGGCGGCTCGCCAAGGCCAAGATCAGCGGGGACTCCCCTTGAAACGCCACGCCGCGCCGCTCCATCACCGTGGAGAGCCGACCCCGAAGCGCGGGGCGCGCGGCCTCGACGGCGGCGATCTGGCCGCCCTCATCGCTCGCCCGACGCCAGGCCCACACGAGCGCCGCGAGGCCCAGGCCCAAGAGCGCGAAGGCGCCCAAGCCCAAGCCGAGCCGCGCCTCTCCACGACCGACGCCGCCGCCCGCCAAGGCCATCGCGGCGGCCCACAGGCCCAAGAGCCCGGCGAGTCCCAGAAGACCCGCCCGGGCCGCGACCATCCACCGCGCCCGACGACGGAGCCCGTCGATGAGGCCTACAAGCGGGGTGATGTCGGGGGCGTCCGGCGCGTCTTCGCTGAAGCTCACGGCGACTCCACCGGAGCCAAGGCCGGGACGAGGGGCAGCGCGCGGCGGTTCCCGATCTCCATCGTGAGCCCAACGTAGCCGCGCTCAGGCCCTATCACCACGGCCACAGGTTTTGTCTCATAGAGAAGCATGGTGCGGATCGCCCGATCGCGCACGGCCCGGGACGAGAGCCGGTGATCCTGCACCCCGTAGAGCCACCACAGGCACCCGCCGCCTTCAGCGCGCAGGGCCTCGGCCTCGGCGGCGTCCAAGAGGTTGAAGTGGGATCTCTGCAGCTCCTCAGGCACCACGCGGAAGTCCTCGACGATGAGCGCGCAGGCCGGGAGCTCCGCGACGTTGATCCGCGGCAGCGCTGGATCCAGCGCCTCGGCGAAGCGCTCTTCGCTCGTGTAGTACCTACGGCGGAGGTCACCGAGATCCTGCATCATCGGCACGATCAACAAGAGCGCCAGCGGCCAGGCCCAGCGCCGGGCGGTGAGGCCTCCGGCGGCGATCCCCAGACCAAACCCAGCGTTGAGCAGGTGGCGCACGCCATAGTCATCGAAGGTCGCCGAGGCGAGGTGGAGACCAGGGAGGAGCAGGAGGAGCGGCACAGCGAGCTTAGGACGCTCGACGAGCCCGATCGCGGCGCCGACCGCCAAGGCCGGCCATGTGATCGGCGCGTCAAAGGGCGCGAAGTAGGCGAGAATCCCAAGGTTCATCCAGAACGACGCCGCCCGGGCGTCGGCCCCTGGCGCCTCACCGGCGCTGAGCACGAGCGCCATCGCCGCGACGCCCAGAAGGCCCCCCAGAATCAGCCCCGGCGCCCATCTTCCCGGCGCAGGCGGCCGATAGAGCCCCAACAAGAGCAGGGCCGAGGGCGCCACCAAGGCCCCCTCTACCCGTGTGGCCACGGCCAAGGCGAAGGCGCCGCCGGCCAAGGCCCCCGCCGCCCCGGGCCGAGCCCCGTCGATGAGCGCCGCCAAGGCCCAGAGCCCCACCGCCAAAAGCGTGTGCGGCAAGATGACGTTGTACGCCGAGGAGGCCCAGAACACCGCGTCGCCCCACAAGGCCAGCAACAGCCCCGCGGCCAAGGCGGGCCCCGGCGCCCACAGCCGCCGCACCGCGCCCATCGTCGCGGCGATCCCCAAAAGCGAGATCCCCGTCGAGAACACGATGAGCCAGCGCGGATCCTCCAGCACGATCCCCAGCCCCGCGTAGAGCCACTGCATCGCCGGATACAGCAAGGTGCCGCCCCGCCCGAGCGCCCGCGTGCCCAAGAACAGGTCGCGGTACTCCGCCTCGTGGCCATCAAACTCATGGCGCTCTAGCGGAACCCAGACCACACGCACCAAGAGCGCCAGGAGGAGCACCAGCGCGCCCCACCGCTCCACCCTCAGCTCACGCCGCAGCCCCCAGACGCCCCACAGCACCATCAACAGCGCCGGGAGCGCGGGCCAGGCGGTCTGCCAAGGCTCAAGCGGGCTCACCGGGCTCACAGCCGCCCCTCCACGACGCAGAGGAGGTCTTGGCCGAGGCCGTGATCTTCACCCACGGACACGCAGCGATGGGCGTAGGGCCGAAGGGCCCGGGTGAGCTTGCCCTCGTAGTCATAGGCCGGGCTGTGGTCGTAGAGCACCATCCACACCCGCCGACCCGCGTCGAGGTGCCAGCCCAAGGCCGCGTCGAGCTGCGTCGGCCAGAGGTCGGTGCTCGTGTGAACGATGCGCCCGCCGAGCCAGCGCGGCTGGCCGAAGCCATAGTCGGTGTACTCAAAGGTGGGCTCCCCGCCGTCTCCACGCCAAGGCGGCGCGGGCACGAAGGGGTCAAATCGCCAGAGCACGTCGGAGCTCTGCCGCTTGTCGTCGTCGGGCGCGAGGCCCGGCGCGAGCAGCCACAAGGCGTCGCCAGGCCGTGAGCCCAGAAGCGCCTGATCGACCCCACGATCCCACTCAAGACGCCGCCAGAGGCCCGACGCGTCCTCAATCAGCGGCCTGAGCTGCGCCGCGGACACCAGAAGCGCCCCGACCAACAAGAGGCGCGGCGCCGCCCCCCAGAGGCCCGCCACGGCGAGGCTCGTGAGGAGCCAGTAGGGCTGCTGGTGCGGCGCGGCGACCCCGAGCGCCATCCAGCCGAGCACGATGAGGCTGTAGCCAAGCCCGACGGCGACGAGGCCCGGACGGCGCGCCACAGACACGAGCGCGAGGGGCCACAGCCAGAGCGCCGGCCCGAGCTTCACCCCGAGGCCCTCGACGATCGGCCCAAAGGCCAGCCCCGCCTGGCCAAACGTGCCCTCCCCGCCCGCGAGCTGCACCGCCCGCACCAACACCGCGGCGTCGATGATCAACATCAGGCCCAAGGCCGTGAGCGCCGCCCGGCGATCTCGCCCGAGCAGGCTGAGCGCCACGAGCCCCGCCCACACCCCGCCGAGCAGGTGATTGAGGCCGCCGAGCCCGCCGACGACGCCGAGCCAGGCGCCACCTCCGCCCAACATCGCCCGCTGCCTCGCCGACCAGGCCGCCGCCCCGAGCAGGCAGAGCGTGGGGTAGTTGTTCACCTCGGCGGCGTACTGGAGCTGCAGCGGGTCAAAGGCCAAGACCCACGCCGCCCCGGCGCCCTCGGCCCGGCCCAGGAGCCAGACCGCCCCCGTCGAGGCCACGACGCTCCACAGAATCCACGCCGCCGGCGCGCCCCAGAGCCCGTTGAGCGCGCCCAAGATCAGCGAGTGTAGGGGCGGGTGCAGGCCGGTGAAGGTGCCCAGCGCCGCCGCCCACTCCCCGGCCGCCGCCCGGTCGAGCCAAGGCTGGGCGTAGGCGACATAGGCCAAGGCCAGCTCATCCCAACGCAGCGCGGCCTGCACGAGGCGCAGGACGAGGGCGACCATCACCGCCGCCCCGACCGCGCGGGCGTCTACGGCGCTCTGTGGGGGCGCGGAGTTCACGATCAGAGCCTACCCCACCCCAGCCCCGCTCAGAAGCGGGTGCGCACCAAGCCGATGACCTTGCCGACCACCTCCACCCCAGGCCCTGGGGTGACGATGATGGGCTTCATCGTGGCGTTGGCGGGCTCAAGGCGCAGGTGATCACCCTCGTGGTAAAAACGTTTCACCGTGGCCTCGTCCTCGACGCGAACCACCGCGATCTCGCCGTTGCGCACGATCCGCTGCTGGCGAACGATCACGAGATCGCCGTCAAAGATCCCGTCGTCGATCATCGACTCGCCGGTGACCCGCAGCGCGAAGCAGGGGGTGTTGGCGGGGACGAGGGAGGCGTCGAGGCGCACGGAGGTGTCGTAGTTCTCCTCCGCCAGAAGCGGCGTGCCCGCGGCGACGCGCCCGATCACCGGCACCGCGACGGTGGACTGGTCGTGGAAGCTCGTGTTGGAGCGCTCGGTGAGCGAGAGGCTACGCGCGCTGCCGGGGGCGGTGTGGCGGCTCAGGTAGCCCTTCTTGAGCAGGGCCTTCACGTGGTCGGACACGCCGTTCGTCGAGCGGATGTTGAGCGCGTCACCGATCTCACGGTAGGTGGGCGCCACCCCCTTCTGATCGATCACGGACGCGATGTACTCCAAGATCTCACGCTGCCGGGGGGCGAGCTCTTCCATGTCGGCTCCACGTCGTCGGGACACCCCACCCTTACTGAACAGACGTTGCTCTGTCAATCCATTCAGGGGCGCATCCCGAGACCGCGGCTCAGGCGCCCAAGGCCAGCCGCGCCCTCACGACGTAGTCGTCGAGGCCATCCCAGACCGAGACCTCCTCAGGCAGCTTGGAGCGATCGTGGGCCTCGGTGAGCGCGGCGTCTAAGGCGTCGAGCGCCGGGTTGTGGCGCGCGACCTCCTCGGCGGAGATGCCACCCTTCTCTTCGCCGTTGACCTTGCGCTCGATGAGGGCCTCCACGGCGAGGCGATCGATGGGCGCGGCCTGCTCCCGCAAGAGCGTCGGCAGGTTCGCCTCGATCACCCCCACCCGCAGGGCGTAGATGCCGGTCAGCGCCACGCGGTAGGCGTAGAGCAGCTCCTTCACCGTGGCCGACGGCTTGGCCAGGAGCTTCCGCTGGGAGGCCAAGAAGCCCCGATAATGGAAGTACAACGGGCGCACCATGCAGCCTCGGCCGAGCTCTCGCAGCTCATCGAGCCAGGGGCCGCCGTGCACCACCAAGGGGCTCGTGAGCTGCTCCAGGACGTAGCCGTTGCGCCGGGTCATGAGCCCGACAAACTTGCTCAGGTCATGGGCCACCCAGTCGAGCTCCAGGCCGCGGACCTCGCCGAGCACCACCCGGGTGTCCTCGAAGGGCCGCAGGCGCAGCACCTCCTTGAGCGGGGCGACGAAGGCGCCGCGAAGGTCTACGTCGGAGTCCGGCGAGCAGAAGCCGTAGAGGTGCGCGCCGCTCACCGTCGCGAAGAGCGGCTGCGGACCACGATTGAGCAGCTCCACGAGCGCCGTCCGGGCGTCGTCAGGGAGCACAGCGAAGGGCACAACACACCTCGGTCAGGTTCCGTCAGGAGGCGCCGCGAACACCGCGGCCAGATCTGCGACAGACAGCCTTGCCACGTCTATCCCCCCGTCGTCCACCGCCGCGTGCAGAAGGGCGCGCTTCTGAGCGTGCAGCGCGAGCACCTGCTCCTCTACAGTGCCCTCAGCGACGAGGCGATACACGCTCACCGGCCGCGTCTGCCCCATTCGGTGCGCACGATCCGTCGCCTGATCCTCCACCGCCGGGTTCCACCAAGGATCGAGGTGGAAGACGTGGTCGGCGGCGGTGAGGTTGAGCCCGGCGCCGCCGGCCTTGAGGCTCACCAAAAACACCGGCGGGCCGTCATCGGCCTGAAAACGGTCCACGAGGCGCATTCGGTCCCGGGTGGCGCCCTCCAGCAAGAGCCAGCTCACCCCGCCACGATCGAGGCGATCGGCGACGAGGCGCAGGAGGCTCGGCCACTGGGAGAACACGAGGCTCTTGTGGCCCTCCGAGATCGCCGTCTCTAAGGAATCCATCAGCACGTCGAGCTTCGCCGAGCCCTCGACGAGCCGGGCCTCGGGGAAGGGCAAGAGCGCGGGGTGGCAGCAGGCCTGGCGCAGGCGGGTGAGCGCCTCCAAGACGTGCAGCGTCGCGCGCTCGATGCCGACCTCGTCCACCTGGGCCATCACCGTGCTTCTGTAGCTGTCGCGCACCTGATCGTAGAGCGCGCGCTGGGCCCGGGGCAAGGTGACGCGCAGCGTGATCTCTTGGACCGGCGGCAGCTCCGTCGCCACCTTGGACTTGAGGCGGCGCAGCAGAAACGGCCGCACCCGCTGGCGTAAGGCGGCGACGGCCTCGGCGTCCCCGCGGCGCACGGGCTCCCCGTATCGGCGGGTGAACTGCGCGCGAGAGCCGAAAAAGCCCGGCATCAAGAACTGCATCAAGCTCCACAGCTCGTGGAGGTCGTTCTCGATGGGGGTGCCCGTGAGCGCTAGGCGCCGCTCGGCCTTGAGCGCCCGGGCGGCGCGGGCCACCTGGCTGTCGGGGTTCTTGATGTTCTGGGCCTCGTCGAGCACCACACAGCGCCAATGGACCGCGCCGAGGCGCTCCGCGTCCAGACGTAAGAGCGCGTAGCTCGTGATGATCAGCTCATCACCAAACTCTGGGCCGTCCCAACGTTTGGCGCCCTCGTGAACCCTGGCGCGTAGGCCCGGGGCAAAACGTTCGGCCTCACGGCGCCAGTTGATGAGCACGGAGCTCGGCGCCACGACCAAGGCCGGGCCGGTGCGGGGCTGGTCGGCGAGCACGGCGAGGGCCTGAACCGTCTTGCCCAGGCCCATCTCATCGGCGAGGCAGCCCGCGAGCCCGACCTCGTGCAGCCAAGACATCCAGCGGAAGCCGTCGAGCTGGTAGGGGCGGAGCGTCGCGGTGAAGCCCGGCGGCAGCGGGCGCTCGGGCACCGACTCAACCCCCTCCAAGCGGCGGAGCACGGCCTTCCACACGCCGGACTCCCCTTCTGCCTCGTCCAGAAGCGGCGCGGCGAGGGCGACGGCGTGCCCACCCAAGGCGCCACCGGCGCCCTTACGCAGCTCCTCCAGCTCACCGAGGCGTGCGCCGTGGCGCCGGAGCCACTCCTCGGGCAGGCGCGCCAAGGCCCCAGCGCCCAGCCGCACCACCGAGCGCCCGGCGAGCCACGACTCCAAGACCGTCATCACCGAGACCTCGTCGCCGTCGATCTCAAACAGCGCGCGGAGCTCAAACCAGTCTGTGCCCGAGCCGACGATCACCCGGGGCTTGAGGGTGCCCTTTACGCGGTCCCGCAGCAGGCGATCTTGCCCGTAGATCGTCACCATCGGCGCGAGGCCCGGCACACGCTCGGCCAGAAACGCCGTGGCGGCCTCTCCGCGCAGGCGCAGGGGCAGGCCCTCGGGCACCAAGGCCGCGACCACGTCGGTGACCTCAGCCTCCCAGGCCCGATCCCGCAGGAGCCAGCGGGGCTCGTCGTCCTCTTGGGGCAACGGCAGCGCCGCGCGGGGATCGCCGTCTTTGACGACGATGGAGTGGCTCCCGAGGCCATAGGCAAAACGAAGCTCGGCGACGAGCTCGGGCCCGTCCTCCCGAAGCTCCAAGCGCGCCTCCCGGCCATCGGCGCCGACCAGCGGGCCGCCGTCAAAGGCCTCGATGCGCACCGGGAGCGCGCTCACGCCGACAAATCGCTCCACAAAGGAGCGCACCTCGATCTCGGGCACCCGGGGCAGCGCGACGGTGAGCATCTCCACACAGTCCGCGGGAAAGCGAGGGCTGAGCGGCCTGAGCCCGCCGTCCTCCAGAAGGAGCCAGGTCGAGCCCCAGACCATCACCCGCCGCACCTCAGGCGACCAGCGCAGGTGCAGCCCTCCCAGCTCGTCTTTGGCCTCGGAGACGCAGATCTCGGGGCAGACGGGCTCCTTGGAGACCAGGGCCGGCTCACCATCCAGCCACACGTCGTCGGCCTTGGCCAAGGCCCCCATGAGCTGATCTTCGAGCTGGGCGACGAGGCGCTCCATAGGCGCACGGATACCGCGCCAAGAGCGCCGCAAAGTCTCCAGAAGCTCCGTGCGGGCCTCCCAGGCCTCGTGAAACACCTTGTCTTCCGGGCGCAGGCCGCGGAGCTTCGCGTGGAGCTGGGGCCAGGTCTTGGGGCAAGACGTAGGCTGCAGGGGCTCGCCCTTCTTGCTCAGCCGCACAAGGCTGCGCCGAATCTCCCAGTGGGACTCGGCGCCAAAGTCGCTCAAGAGGTTGATGTCGTAGCGGATCCAGCCCTCTCGGTCGGCCCGCTTGACCTCGGGAATGAGCGCCTGGCTGCGCTCCGCCGGGAACAACACGAGCTGCCAGCTCGGCTTCAAGAGCCACTCTCGCCCCTCAACGTCGCTCCAGGCCATCAACAAGAGCACGGCGGTGATGTGCTCACAGCTCTGGGACAAGGAGAACGAGCAGCTACAGTGTAGGCTCGTCGGCAGAACGGGCTGGTCGGCGCGGCCGTAGTAGGTGACGCGGTGCTCGCCGAAGCTCCACGCGAGCCGCCGGGGATCCCCCTTCGGCGCCTCCTGCACATGAACGAGCGCAGCCTCCGCCGCGGCCTCGCTCACCACGCGGCGGAACAGCACCTTCATCAGCAACACGACACGCTCGGCGGTGAGCATACCCACCGGGGGGGTGCTCTGCGCTTCACCAGTCAGCTCCATCGGGGCCTCCGATCCCCTGCTATGGCTCTGCTGGCCCCAGCGCAAGCGCCCACGCTCACCGCACCCAGATCTGGAGCTCGCTCACCACGACGTCCTCTGGGCTTCCTTGATCGGCGACCTCCCAACGAAGCTCGGAGGAGGGGGGCAGGCGCTCTTCGCCCCAGGCCCAGACCCGCTCGCCGTAGAGCCAAGAGTTCCAGTGCATCCCCCACTCTCCGCCGATCTTGGACTCCAGGCGCTCGGTGCCGAACTTCACATAGCCCCGGCAGTCGTCCGGAGGCTCTCCCCAGCCGACCTCGCCGTGCACGTCGTCGTGCTGGCTGGCCTCGCTCGATCCGCCGCCGAGCCAAGCCCCGCGCCAGGTCTCAAAGGTGAAGGGCAGCCGCGCCGTGGCCCGCACGGCGACGGTGAGGCAGCCTTCAGCGCTCACCGGGTCGAGGATGAAGGCGCCGTCATCGAGCCAGCCGACCTCGCCGAGGCCCTCGCCGCCAAACCCCTCAAAGCTCATCCAGCCTTGGGCTTGAATGAGCGCGCCGTCGATGAGGGTGAAGCCGCCCGACGCCATGTCGCAGGTGACCTCAAAGGGGGCGGCGCCAAACGTGTCGCCGTCGGGATCGATGACGTAGACGCCGTCCGGGGCGTTGGGACGACGGTTGAGGTGCTCCAGGCAGGTGCGCGGCGTGGCGCACTGGGCCTCATTCATGGGGCGCTCTCCGCCCAGAGCGCAGTCCAGGGCGGCGGCGCCCAATGCGTCGAGGGCGGTGTTGCCCCCGATGTCCATCTCTTCAAAGTCACCCCAGCCGGTGTCGTGGTTGACGGGGGCGGTGCGGCAGCCGAGGGCCGCGAGCGCGATGAGCGCGAGCATGTCTGTCCTCCGATTTGACCCGAAGAACATATCGAGGCGCACAGCCAGAAATTGTCCGCAAGCCGCTTTGCCCCCGCCTTTTCAGCGCGGGACAGAACCCAGAATTACTCGGTTTCAAACCGGTAAATCGTGGACCCTGGCGGAGCGACAAGCAGCTCCTGCGCCGCGAGGCGCTGAACGCCGATGCGGTCCTTGTCCATGGACCGGATCTGGCGCCTTAGCGCAGCGTTCTCCCGCTCGATCTCCGCGAGGCGGATCTCGGTCTCGCCGATCTGGGCGCGCAGCTCGTGGCGGCGCACGAGGCCGTGATCGCCAAAGATGGCCATGAGCACCACCGAGCCCATGAGCACGAAGGGCACGATCGTCATGACGAGGCGACGAGCGAGGAGAGCGTTCATCGGTGGCAGCCGCAGCGGGGTTCAGCAGGGATAGCCACGCCACAGGCGCGATCGGGCGGGCGATCCTCAGTATATGAAACGATCGCAGAACGTCAAGGAGGATCGCCTAGTTGCCCGGCATCTCGTCAGGTGTCTTCGAGCCCTGCCCTTGCGGATCCGTGGCGATTGCGAGGCGGGAGAGGCCGTGACGCCGGGCGAGGTCCATCACCGTGACGACCCGGCCGTGATCCACCGCCTCGTCGGCCTTGATGATCACCAAGGTTGAAGGATCCTTCTGGGCCACGGCGCGAAGGCGCTGGTCGAGCTCTTGACGGGTTACGGGCTGATCGTCCACGAAGACCTCCCCCTTCTCGGTGAGCCAGAGGGTGATCTGCTCCTTGTCGGAGAGCACGACCTCAGCGCTGGAGCGGGGCAGGTCCACCTGGATGCCCGGCGCCGAGATGAAGGTGGTGGACACCATAAAGAACAGCACGAGCTGAAAGATGATGTCGATGAGCGGGGTGATGTCCATCGTGGGCAGCAGCCGGCGTGTGGAGCGGAACTTCACTCCGCGCTCCCGGCGCTCGCGGCCGCGTTGGTGGCGTTGGCCGCGGGGACGCTCGGCTCCGCCGCCACCCGGTCAAGCAGCTCCAAGGCGGCCTCCTCCATGTCGAGCAGCAGGTCGTCCACACGAGCGAGCAGCCAACGGTGCGCCATGAGCGCGGGGATGCCGACGCTCAGCCCAGCGAAGGTGGTGACGAGGGCGGTAGAGATGCCCCCGGCGAGCTGCCCGACCTGGCCGATGCCGCCCTCCTCGATCACCCGAAACGTGAGGATCATGCCCCAGACCGTGCCCAAGAGCCCGAGCAAGGGTGAGATCGCCGCGACGATCCCGACGATCCCCGAGTAGCGCTCAAGCTCGGCGGCCTCCCGGCGACCGACCTCTTCAGCGAGCTCCTTCACGTCCGCGCGCGCACGCCCCCGACCCCGCAGCACCGCCTCGGCCACGCGGCCAAAGGGCGACTCGGACTGGCGGCAGGCGATGAGGGCGTCCTCAAAGCGGCCCTGGCGCACAAGATCCATGACCGCCACCCGCAGGCTGCGCGGCAGAACACGCCCCTGGCGCAGGGCCCACAGGCGCTCCAGAAACGCCGCCATCCCCACCACCGAGCACAGCCCGATGGGGATCATGAGAGGACCACCGCTCTGTAAGAACTCGAACACGATCCGCTCCAGGTGTGGCGCTCGGCTCAACTTCGCCGCTCCCCGGGCCCATGTCAACCGCGCTCGCCGGGCCATCCCGCCGCAAGCCCCGGCTGGAGTGTGGCACGATGCGCGTATGCACCTCCCGTCGAGACGAATCCCGCTGAGACTGCCGCTGACCCTCTTCACCCTCGGGCTCCTCGGGATGAGCCTCACCCCGGGCTGCCGCGTCGGTTACCTCGTTCGCTCCGGCTACTTTCAGGCGGAGCTTCTGCTCTCCCGCGTGCCTGTTGACGAGGTGCGGGCCTCTGGGCAGCTCAGCGACGAGGCCCTCACGCGGCTCGATCTCGTCGCCGACGTGAAGTCTTGGGGCCGGGAGATCGGCCTGAGCGCCACAGACAACTATGAGACCGTCGCGCTGGAGTGGCAGCGGCAGATCTGGAACGTGAGCGCGTGTGAGCCCCTGTCGTTCACGCCCCAGACCTGGTGGTTCCCCATCGTGGGGACGATGCCGTATCTGGGCTACTTCCGGAAGGAGGACGCTGACGCCCGGGCCGATGACCTCCGCGCCGAGGACCTCGACGTGTATGTGCGCACCGCCGGGGCCTACTCAACCTTGGGCTGGTTTAAGGACCCGATCCTGCCCCCGATGTTGACCTGGGACGACTTCAACCTCGCCGACACCGTGCTGCACGAGCTCGCTCACGCGACCTTGTGGGTGCCGGGGTCGGTGAAGTTCAACGAGAGCTTCGCCAACTACGTCGGGGAGGCCGCCGCGACGCGGTACCTGCAGGAGCGCCGGGGCAGCCACGATCCTGAGCTCGCCCGAGCCGTCGCGCGCCTGGAGGATCTGCGGATCTACCGCGCGCTCCAGCACACGCTCTACCAGGATCTCAGCGAGCTCTACGAGGACACGACGCTCTCCGACGCCGAGAAGCTCGCCCGCAAACAGGAGCTCCTCACCGTCGAGTGGCCCGCCCGGGTGGCCGCCGCGCTGTTCAACGACCCCAGCAAGTTTGTCGAGGCCGCGACGAAGGGCGTGTGGAACAACGCCCGGCTGATGCAGTTCAAGACCTACAACACCCACGAGGACGTGTTCGCCGCGATCTTGGCCCAAGAGGAGGGCGACATCCTGCGCTTCATCAACCGCGTCGGCGAGCTGACGCGCGGCGAGCGCGACCCCTTCGCGGCGCTGCGGCGCGGCGCTGGGTTCCCCGAGGCGCCAGAAGACGAAGAATAACGGGCATCTTGATCGCCTCACCAGCGATTGTCCCCCTTAGGCGTCGATCTGTGGCATAACGGAGGCTGCCCGCTTGGACCGCTTCCATGCAGGAGGGTGCGACGTGCGCCGCAATCGCGGAACGGTAGGCCACTTTGAGCCGGAAGACGGGCTTCAAAGCGCGCTTCTCAGCACCTACCTCCGCCATATGGGCGGCATCCCGCTCTTGTCGCGCGCCGACGAGCTGATCATCGCCACCCGCGTACAAGAGGGCGGCCTTGAGGCC
>JAKLKE010000539.1 GCA_023150775.1 Myxococcota bacterium | reverse complement strand
CCGCGGAGGTCGACGAGCAGCTCGCGGCCTTGGGCTACATCGGCGCGGGCGCGGCCATCGACCCCAAGTATGACTCCACCGTCGACGCCAAAGACCAGCACGCCACCATCGACGCCTTAGAGAAGGCGCGGATGCTCTCCCAGCGCCCGGAGACCTTCGCCGAGGCCGAGGCCCTCTACCGCGAGATCCTCAAGGCTGAGCCCCAGCTCGGCGAGGCGCGGCTCTCTTTGGCGATGACCTTGGAGCGGCGCGGAAAGGCGGACGAGGCCATCGGGCTCCTGCGGGAGGCCGTGCGCCTCACCCCAGACTCGACGGTGCTGCACACCAACCTCGCCGCGATGTTGGCCCGCCATGGCCGCTTTGACGAGGCCCTCATCGAGTTGGAGGCCGCCCTGGCGCTGGTGCCCCAAGACGCCCAGACCCGCGTCGGCGTGATGCGGATGCTCGCCGCGCAGAAACGCCAGGCCGATGCCTTGGCGCGGGGGCAAGCCTGGCTCGCAGAAGGGGGCAACCAGCCCGGCGTTCAGGGCATGGTGGGCCTGCTCCTCGCCCAGCAAGGCCGCGTTGACGAGGCCGAGCCCCTGCTCAAGGCCAGCCTCTCCGGTGGACAACCCCATCCGCGCGTCCACGAGATGCTCGCGCGCATCGCCACCCGCAAAGGGGACGCCGCCGCCGTCGAGCCCCACCTGCGCGCCGAGCTCGACCGTTTCCCGATGAACCACGGCGCGCGCTGGGCCCAGGCGAACATCCTCATGGAGCGCAAAGCCTGGGACGAGGCCGCGGCGGAGTATCGGTTTATGGCCGAGGCCGACGCCGAGCAGCACAACGCCCGGGTGATGTGGGCCCAGGCCGTGTTCAACACCGCCGACTACGAGCAGGCCGCGCAGATCCTCGCCCCGACGCTCGTCGCCCAGCCCAAGAACCCCCGGGCGATGATGTTACACGCGAACATCCTCGCCAAGACGGGCAAAAAAGAGGAGGGTGAGCCCATCGCCAAGGAGGCCCAGGCCTTGTTCGCGGCGGAGATCGAGGCCAAGAAGGCCGCGCGCCCCGCCGGTGCCGCCAAACCGGACGTGTTCCAAGACGCGCCCGAACAAGACGACGCCGCGGACGCGGGCAAGGTCGCCCCGAACCTGCTCCCTGAGCTGCCCAAGGCGCCCAAGACCCCCTGAGCGGCGCTCGGAACAAAGCGTGCCCCTCGACCGCAAGGCCGGGGGGCGCATTTTTTTGCCTGCTGCCAGGGGCCCGACGCCAGGGACGATCCAAACAAGACGAGGTGACCAAAAGGCCACCTCGCATTGTCTTAGGAGCGGAGTCCTAAGCTGGCTGAGCGCTGACGCGGCTCAGTAGGTCGTGCCGTACCCACCCCAGTAACGGGTGTAGTAGTACTGGTCGCCGTTGTACTCGTAGGGGTACTGGTAGTAACCACCGCCGAACTGAAGGTTCGTGCCGTCCCAAGCCGCGAGCCACAGGGGCGACCACTCGGCGTAGTAGGCGCTGTAGTACCACATCACCTCGTAGTAGCCGTAGTAGTCAGCGTCGTAGCCGAAGGTCCAGTTGATGTCGGAGCCGTCGTGACAGCCCTCGAGGTCCTGGGAGTTGGCGCTGTCGTAGGCGAGGTTGAAGTCGAGCTGCCACTCGCAGTCGGCGCAAGCGTCGGCGCCCGAGGGAGAGCCCGTGGTGTTGAACACCAGCGCGCAGGGGATGTAGTCGGGGTCGGTGTCAAAACCGGCCAAGAAGCCCATGACACCGGTGAAGCCGTTCACGTCGGCGTCGGAGTCAGAGTCAGTGTCGGCGTCGGTGTCGCTGTCGGAGTCGCTGTCAGCGTCAGCGTCGCCTTCGCTGTCGGGCGGGGCCGTGTCGTCGGTGGTGGACTTGTCGCCAACGCAGGCGAACAGCGTGCTGATGGCGAGAGTAGAGATGAGCAGTCGCGTCATGGGTTTCCTCTTGGGGTGTGCGGGAGGGCCAGCGTCGTACCCAAAGCACGGTATATCAGGACTGGCTTAGAGACAAGCCGCGGATGAGAAAAATCGCTCCTCTCACCCGGCCGGCGGCGCGTAGCGGGCGAGCACAGCGTCGTAATGGTTGATGATTGAGCGCACCCAAGCGCGCTTCTCAAGGTAGGTACCGGGGAAGAAGCTCCGCTTGAACCCGTAGATCAGGGTGTTGCGGATCTCCTTGTCGGTCATCTTGAAGGTGCGCACGGCGAGCTCAAGCTCCCGGGTGACCGAGGTGTGGGAGACGAGGCGGTTGTCGGTGCACAGGGTGGCGCTGAGCCCGGCGTCGAGCATCTTTCGGAAGGTGTGGTTCTGCGCTGGGCCGATGCTGGGGTTGGTCTGGAGGTTGGAGGTGATACACACCTCCAGAGTCACGCGGCGATCGGCGATAAACTCAGCGAGATCGCTCACGTAGCGGTCACGATCCTCGACCTCGGCGTCGCGGATCAGCTCCGGCGAGAACAGGTGGAAGCCGTGGCCGATACGATCGGCGTTGAGTGTGCTGATCGCCTGGTAGATCGACTCCGGGCCGTAGGCCTCCCCGGCGTGGACCGTCTTCTTGAGGAAGTGCGCGTGGGCGTAACGGAAGGCGTCGTTGTAGCGCATGGCCGGGAAGCCCGCCTCGTGCCCGGCGAGGTCGAAGGCGACGATGGGCAGGCCCAGCTCGTCCCGGGCGCGCACCGAGGCGCGGGCGAGCTCTAAGGCGGCGGCGGCGTGGAGCTGCTCTTGGGGCGACTCGCTCAGCGTGTCGAAGAGCCGGGCGAACCAGGTCGAGAACTCCGGGGTGAACATGCGCATGGCGCAGACGATGATCCCGTAGTGAAACCCGGGGAGCTCCCCGGCGCGCACGGGCTCAGACTGATTGTGCTCCGACTGCGCGCGTTCTAGGCCACGGTTCACCGCGCGCAGCACCTCGGCGTAGCCAAAGCCAGGGCGCATGTGGAGCTGGGGCGCGAAGCGGGGCTCGACGTAGTAGACGTGCTCGTGGAGGTTGTCCCAGGCCAGCTCATACGCCGCCTGTTCGAGGGCCTCGGCGTCTTGCAGCACCGCGCAGGTGAGGCCGAAGCCGGTGAGGTACT
This sequence comes from Myxococcota bacterium, assembly GCA_023150775.1. Classification (GTDB taxonomy): domain Bacteria; phylum Myxococcota_A; class UBA796; order UBA796; family CAJQPC01; genus JADKFE01. Next base: position 388 of record JAKLKE010000539.1, on the reverse strand, counting down.
CCTCCAAAGAGCTGTACTGCGGCTTGAAGACCAAGGCGTTGAGCCCCTCTTCAGTCTCCGAGGGCAGCGCGACGCCCCGCGTTCGCGCCAGCTCGATGAGCGTCGGCAGACGAAGCGAGCCGTCGAGATGCACATGAAGGTCGGTCTTGGGGAGGTGAAGGAGCAGCTCGGAGGAGGGCATACGCTGCACGATAACCCAAGGACCTTGCGCAGACCGCACGCTCGCGGTAGCAAGGCCCATGAAGGGGCCGCGCGCCCACGCCCGAATCCCTGTCTACTGACGGATGAGGTCTCCATGAAGCTCCCTGCCGACGTCCGTGAGAGCCTGGTCATCGCCATTGACGAGTACTTCGAGAACGAGAACGACGACCCCGACGTCGAGCAGCTC
>JAKLKE010000538.1 GCA_023150775.1 Myxococcota bacterium | reverse complement strand
TCCCGGGAGAAGCAGCCAGATGAGCGACATGATGGGCCCCAGAGTGCGGTGGTTGGCCTCTACAACATAAGCACCCCGGGGCGCGCCGCAATCACGCCTCCCGGGCGCCCCGCAGCCGCCCGGTCAGGCGTAAGGCCGTTGACCAGCCGATCTTCGCGTCTGGGGCCTCCAGGGGCGGGGTGTCGTAGAGCATGACGGCGCTCACGAGGCCGGAGGGCTGTCTCTCACCCTCCCACCCCACCTAGCCCCCAACGAGCCGCCTGCTCCGCCTGCTCAGCGGCGAGCTCGGGCAGACCTCCCTCAGCCAGGAGCTCCGGCGCGAACATCGGCGGGTCGAGCTTGGCGGTGAGCTGCTCGATGAGGCCCGATATCGTCGCCGTGCTGACCTCTGGCGGCAGGCCCAAGAGCGCGCTGTAGACAGGGTGCTCCTCGCCGCTCCACGGATCTCGGGCGGGAGGGGCCACCACGGGGCGCACCACGACGCCCTCGCTGGTCAAGCGTGACTCGATGAGGTCCAGAAGCTCGGGCGCGGGGCGGGGGCCGCGCAGGCTGTAGCAGGCGAAGCCGCCCTCTAGGAGGGTCACCTTCACCTCGAAGCGCGGCAGGGCGGCGTCGGGGGCGCTCTGCAGGTCGGGGTGGAAGACCAGCTCGTCGGCGTAACGCTGGGGCGCTCCGGGGGGCGAGAGCGTCGTCACGACGGCGGTGGCCGGGCCGGTGCGGCGCCCGAGGACGATCTCCCCCGCGCCGACGTTCAGCTCTACGGCGCCCCAGTCTTCGACGATGGGGCCCTCCCCCGGGCTCACGGGCAGGCCAAGCCTGGCGGCGGCGGCGCGCACGCTGGCCCAGGCGCCGACGACGCTGCCCACCCACAGGCGCTCCCAGTCCACCTCCGCCGGGGGCAGACGGGCGGCGGCGACGTCGAGGGCTTGGCTCGCCGCGACGAGATCCCCGGCGTCACGCTCCAAGGCGGCGAGGTGCCGCCAGACGAGGCCGTCCCCGGGCCAGCGGCTCAGGAGGTGGCGCAGCGGCTCGCGAGGATCGCCACGCTCGGGCTGGGCCTCTCGGGCGGCGGACTCGGCCTTGAGCGCGAGCTGGGCCCAGTCGTCCTCACGGGCGGCCCAGGCCCGCAAGAGGCCGTCGAGCTCGGCGAGCGCGCCGGTCTGGATCAAGGCCTGGGCGAGGGCCTCGGCCACGGGCAAGGAGCTGGGGCTCGCCCCGTGGGCGGCGCGTAAGGTGGTGGCGGCGCGGCGGGGGAAGCCGTAACGACCCCAGGCCGACGCCGCGGCGAGCTGCACCTTGGGCGCCTCGGGCAGGCGCGCGGCGGCGAAGACCAAGGCGTCAAAGCTGAGCGGGGCGCCCTCTTTGCTCGTGTCTTGGGGCAGCGCCCGGAGCGCGGCCTGCCTCGCGGCGTCTAAGCGGGCCTCGATCGCCGCCCGGGCGGGCCCGGGGTCACGCAAGAGCGCCGTCGCCGCGCTGGCCTCACGGAGCAGCTCGCCGACCAAAGCCGCCGCGCCGGGGGCGGCGGTGACGGCCTCCGCCAAGGCGACGGCGAGCATCAGCGAGGGCCGCGCCGCGCCTTGGGCACGAAGTCGCCGCGACCAGCCCAAGAGGCGGAGGAAGGTGGGGTGGTCGAGCTTCAAGGCCCCGGCGACGACCAGCGCGGAGATGGCCTGGGCCGCCGTCAACCACGACGCGGGCAGGCGCTCGATGTCCTCCAAAGCGGGCAAGGCCTCCAGGGCGGCGGCGTGTTGGCCCAAGGAGCTGAGGATCCCCGCGCGCAGGGCGGCGGACCAGGGCGAGGTTGCGGTGGTGGGGATCGCGGCGAGGGCCTCGCTGAGCCGACCGCTCTCCCGAAGCGCGCGGACGCGCAGGGCCAGCCCGTGCTCATCCCCCTCCTCCGGGGCCGGGCAGCGGCTCAAGGCCTCGTCGATGCGGCCCTGATCGAGGAGCGCCGCGGCCAAGGTGGCCTCCCCTTCAGCGCGCAGGGGGTGGCGGCGGCTCATGTCCAGGAGCGCGCCTTGGGCGAGGCGCTCCCGCTCAATGGCCGTGCCTTCGGCGTCCACAAGCGCCCAGGCGGCGCAGAGATCGAGGGTGAAGCCCTCGGCCAAGGGGCAGTCGTCGCCCTCACCGGCCTTCACCGCGCTCACGGCGGCGTGGATCAACGGCAGGCCACGGCCCAGATCCAAGGCGCGCAGGGCCACGGCCTGGACCTGAACCCGGCGCGCGTAGATCGTCACCCAGGGCTCATTCTTGGCGGCCAAGAGCGTGAGGGCCTCCTCCGCCATCGTCGCGGCGGGGCCCGGGTCGGCGGCGCGGCTGGCGTCGGGGAGCTGCCAGAGGAGCCAGGCGAGGCGGGGCTCGGGGGACATCCAGTCCCGGACACGATCGTAGAGCCAAGTGGGGGCAAACATCGATGCTCCGGTGCGTCGGCTAGGGGGTTGGGAGCGCACCTTTACGTCGGCTTCACCAGAGGCACAAGTCCGGGCCTCGACGGCGCGGCGCTCAGAGCGATAAGGGGTGCGGCCATGGCCCGCCCTAAGCTCCGCTGGTTCGTCCTCGGGACGCTCCTCGCGCTCCTCGTGCCGGTGCTCGTCATCACGGCGAGCGCCTGGGTGGACGCCCGCGCCCAGGCCAAGCAGCTCGCCGATGACCACCGCGGGCACAAGGTCGCCCACGCCGGATGGAGCTTCCCCGCCCGGGTTTGGTCGGACGCCGCGCCCTTGGACTTGCCCAAGGACCGCCTCGTCAACCACGCCAAAGAGCGCGGCTACGCGGAGTCCTGCCCGCCCAAGGCGCCGGGTGAGGTCTGCCCCAAGACCGGCGAGGTCATCCCCCGGGGCGGGCGTTTCCCCGAGGGCGTGATGCCCCCCGGCAAAGACGGCTGGACGCGCCCCGTCGCCTTAGAGCCCGTGCTCTTGGGCTGGCTCGTGGGCCCCGAGGGTGAGGTTCGGGAGCACCTGCCCCTGGAGGAGGCCCCCAAACACCTCATCGACGCCTTGTTGATCAGCGAAGACGAGGAGTTCTACGAGCACAGCGGCGTGAACCTGCGCAGCGTCGCCCGGGCGGTGATCGCGAACCTCAAGGGCGGCGGCTACCAGCAGGGCGCCTCGACGCTCACGATGCAGCTCACGAAGAACCTCACCCAGCAGCGCGAGAAGACCTTCGACCGCAAGGCCCGCGAGGCGCTCTTGGCCGTGGCCTTGGAGCAAGAGCTCGGCAAAGAGGGCGTCTTGGCGATGTACCTCGACGTGCCCTACCTCGGGCAGAGCGGCTCGTACTCGATCTGCGGGTTCCAGGCCGCGTCTCGGCACTTCTTCGGCGTCGACGCGAAGGACCTCTCCTTGGCCCAGGCGGCCACCCTCGTCTCGGTCTTGCCCGCCCCGGGCCGCTACGCCCCCGACCGTTTCCCCGAGGTGGTGAAGGCCCGCCGCGACCGCCTCCTCACCCGCATGGGCGAGGCCGGCT
>JAKLKE010000537.1 GCA_023150775.1 Myxococcota bacterium | reverse complement strand
CCGTGACTCCGATCGGAGTCACGGCGCGTTTGGCGCTCTGGGCGCGGCGGCGCGGCGCCCCAAACGACCGCTTTGGCGTTAGGTTGCCCTCCCCTGCCCTCGGAGCTCAGCATGTCCAACCCCACCCGCAGCCTCGGCGAACGAATCCCGGAGCGGGGCCTCGCCGACGCGGACGAGGCCTTGGACGTGCTGCTCGGCTGGGTGGCCGACCAAGGGCTCACGCTCTACCCCGCCCAAGAGGAGGCCATCTTAGAGCTCTACGCCGACAAACACGTCATCCTGGAGACGCCCACGGGCTCGGGCAAGTCTCTGGTGGCCACAGCCCTGCACTTCCAAGAGCTCGCCCGGGCGCGGCGCAGCGTGTACACCGCGCCGATCAAGGCGCTGGTGAGCGAGAAGTTCTTCGCCCTCTGTAAACTCTTCGGCGCCGAGTCCGTGGGCCTGATGACCGGCGACGGCAGCGTCAACCGCGACGCGCCGCTCATCTGCTGCACCGCCGAGGTGCTCTCCAACCTCGCCTTACGCCTCGGCGACGACACCGGCTTTGAGTCGGTGGTGATGGACGAGTTTCATTATTACGGCGACCGCGACCGGGGCATGGCCTGGCAGATCCCCCTGCTCACGATGACGAAGGCGCGGTTCTTGTTGATGTCGGCCACCTTGGGCGACACGACGGCGATCCGGGACGATCTCGCCGAGCGCACCGGCCGCGAGGTGGTGCGGGTCGCCCACACCCAGCGCCCGGTGCCGCTCAGCTATCTGTACGCCGACTCCCCGCTGCACGACACCGTACAGAAGCTCGTGCGCAACGGAAAATCCCCGCTCTATGTCGTTCATTTCACCCAGCGCGCCGCCGGAGAGACGGCCGGGGCGCTGATGAGCGTCGATCTCACCAGCAAAGAGGACAAGAAGGCCATCCGCGAGGCCATCCGGGGCTTCCGCTTTGACAGCCCCTACGGCCCCGATCTGCTGCGGTTTCTGAGCCACGGCGTCGGCTTACACCACGCCGGGCTTCTGCCCAAATACCGCCTGCTCGTAGAGAAGCTCGCCCAGCAAGGCCTGCTGCGCATCATCTGCGGCACAGACACCCTCGGGGTGGGCATCAACGTGCCGATCCGCACGGTGTTGTTCACCCAGCTCTGCAAGTTTGACGGGGAGCACGTCGAGATCCTCAGCGTGCGCGACTTCAAGCAGATCGCCGGGCGCGCGGGCCGCAAAGGGTTTGATGACGAGGGCCTCGTCGTCGCACAGGCCCCGGATTGGGTCATCGAGAACCAGAAACGTGAGGCGAACAGCAAAGGCAAACGTGTCCAGAAGAAGGGCCCGCCCACCAAAGGATACAGACACTGGACTGAAGACACGTTCCGCCAGCTCATCGAGCGCGCCCCCGAGGCCCTCAAGCCACGGTTTAAGCTCGATCATGGCCTCGTGCTCACGCTCTTGCAGCGCGCCGAGGCTGAAGGGGGTGATGGCCTCGTCGCCCTCAACGAGCTGATCGCGCGGTCTCACGCGCCGGCGAAGGACAAGGTCGAGCTTGAGAGGCGGGGTGAAGAGGTGCTCGATGAGCTCGTGAGCGCGGGCATCGTCGAGCGTGAGGAGCGCGAGGGGGGCCGGGTGCATGGGGTGTCCACGGCGCTGCAGCAAGACTTCTCGATGCACAACGCGCTCTCACTGTTCTTGATCCACGCCATCGGCAAGCTCGACCCGGCCGAGCCTCAATACCCGCTCCAGGTGCTCACCTTGGTGGAGTCGGTCTTAGAGAACCCCAAGGTCGTGCTCCACGCGCAGATTCAAGAGCTCAAGGGCCAGCTCATCGCCGCGCTCAAGGCCGAGGGGGTGCCGTATGAAGAACGAATGACGGCCCTTGAGGACGTGAGCTGGCCCAAGCCGATGGAGCACTTCATCTACGACACCTTCAACGAGTACCAGACGACCCATCCTTGGGTGGCCGCGGAGAACATTCGCCCCAAGTCCATCGCCCGGGACATGGTGGAGCGTTTCGCCGCGTTCTCGGACTATGTGAAAGATCTCGGCATCCAGCAGGCTGAAGGGGTGCTCCTGCGGTATCTCACCCAGGCCTACGAGGTGCTCGTGCGCAGCGTGCCACGCTACGCCCACACCCCGGAGCTCCTCGACGCGATGGCGTTTCTGCGCGCCACCCTGGCGCGTGTTGACGCCAGCCTCGTGACCGAGTGGGAGCGCCTGCTCGCCGGAGAGGGCCCCGTGCCCGAGGCGCTGCCGCCCCGCCCCATCGACGTGAGCCTCGACAAGAAGGTGTTCATCGCCCGCATTCGCGCCGAGCTGCACGCGCTCCAGCGCAGCCTCAGCCGCCTGGACTGGGACGAGGCCATCGCCGGGCTTCGCCGCCGGGATCCGACGCCCCCGGGCCGCCCCGAGTGGACGGCGGAGGAGCTCGCCGAGGCCATGGGCCCCTGGCTTGAGGAGCACGGCGCCGTGCGTTTTGACGGCCCCGCACGAATGGCGAACAACACCCGCGTCGTTCAAGAGGCGCCGCATCTGTGGCGGGTGAGCCAGCTCTTGATCGACGACGAGGGCGAGATCACCGGGTCTTTGGACGGCGTGGTGGACCTCACCGACGACACAAACCCCGACGGCCCCCTCGTGGAGCTGCTGCGTGTTGGAGATTGAGCCATGAGCTCGGGCAAAGGACGGCTCCTCTCGTTCTTCGGCGGGCTCTTGCTCACCGAGGCCACGATCACCCACAATGAGGCGCTGGGCCCGTACCGCCGCCTCAGCCTTCGCGGCGAGGGCCTGCAGGCCAAGGCCTTTGAGCCCGGCGACAAGCTCCAGCTCCTCCTGCCCGGCGACGACGTGCGCACCTACACGCCGATCACCTGGGAGAAGGGTGAGACGAGCCTCTTGGTCTACCTTCATGGGGTGACCACCCCAGCGCCGCGCTGGGCCCAGGCCGCCGCGCCGGGTGACGTCCTGCGGTTTATCGGCCCCCAGCGCTCCTTGAGCCTGCCGCCGGGGCCGGTCGTGATCGTCGGCGATGAGACGTCCATCGCCGTCGCCGCGGCGTTTGTCCACGCGCGCCCCGGGCAGGTCAAGGCCCTGCTCTCTGTGAAGGATGTGCAGGCCGCCCGAGACGCCGCCGCCGCCGTGGGCCTCGCCTCCCCCGAGCTGTTTGTGCGGGAGGCCGACGCCAGCGCCCATCACCAGCGCCTCGCTGAGGCCGCGACCGCCGCTGGGGCGGGCGCGCCGGGGGTGTCGGTGGGCCTCTGCGGCGGCGCCGCGCTCATCCAGGGGGTGCGCGCCGCCCTGCGCGAGAAGGGCGTCTCTAGTGTGAAGGTCAAGGCGTACTGGGCCCCGGGGAAGGTCGGCCTCGACTGATCTCAGCCAGCGTCAGGGATCGCCCGGCGGCGTCAGAGATCTCGCGCCGCCGTCAGCGGGCCGATGCCGAGCTCAAAGTGGGCGTCGATGACCGCGATGGCCTCGGCGACC
>JAKLKE010000536.1 GCA_023150775.1 Myxococcota bacterium | reverse complement strand
GTCGGCGGCGCGCCTGTGGAGGGCCTTGAGCCCCACACCCACCGCGTGCCGATGTTGTCGTTGGGCAACAGCTTCTCCGCCGACGAGCTCCGCGAGTTTGACGCCCGGATCAAACGTTTCTTAGAGGGCGACGCCCCGGAGGTCGTGGAGTACTTCGTCGAGACCAAGCTCGACGGCCTCGCGATGTCGTTGAACTACGAGGACGGCGCGCTCACCGTGGCCGCCACCCGCGGCGACGGCCTGCAGGGCGAAGACGTCACCCACAACGTGCGCACCTTACGCACCGTGCCGCTCAAGCTAAAGCCGCCGGGCGGCGAGGCCCCCGATCGCCTCAGCGTGCGCGGGGAGATCATCTTCAACCTCCCGGGCTTCCTCAAGATGAACGAGGACCGCGCCACCGCCGGAGAGAAGCCCTTCGAGAACGCACGAAACGCCGCCGCGGGCAGCATTCGGCAGCTCGATCCCCGCGTCGCCGCGGCGCGGCCGCTCTTGTTCATGGCGCACTCCCACGGCGAGCTGGAGGGGGTAGACCTGCCGCCGACACACTCCGCGCTCATGGCGACCTTACGCGACTGGGGCTTCAAGAGCGCTGAAGGTTGGCTCTGCCAAGGCATCGAGGAGGTGATCGAGGCCATCGCCGCCTTGGGTCGCCGCCGCTCTAGCCTCGACTATGAGATCGACGGCGCCGTGGTGAAGGTGAACTCTTTTGATCTGCAGGAGCGCCTGGGCTTCCGCACCCGGGAGCCGCGCTGGGCGACGGCGTTTAAGTACCCGCCGGAGCGGGTGCGCACGGTGCTTGACGGCGTCATCTTCCAGGTGGGCCGCACGGGCACCGTCACCCCCGTGGCCTGCCTGCGCCCGGTGCGGGTCGGCGGCGTCACGGTGTCTCGGGCCACCTTGCACAACGCCGATGAGCTTCTGCGCTTAGACCTGCGCCTGGGCGACACGGTTGAGGTCGAGCGCTCCGGCGACGTCATCCCCAAGGTCGTGCAGGTCGTCATCGACGAGGCCCACGCGGGGCGCCCGGCGGTGGTGTACCCCGAGACCTGCCCCGAGTGTGGCACGCCCATCGTGCGAGACCCGGAGAACGCCGCGACGGTGTGCCCCAACAACACGTCCTGCCCGGCCCAGGTGCGCGAGGCGCTGCGGCACTTCGGCTCTCGTCTGGGCATGGACATCGACGGTCTCGGCGACCGCATCGTTCGACGCTGGGCTCGTGCGGGAGGCCGCCGACCTCTACACCCTGCGGGTCGAAGACCTCGCCAAGCTCGACCGCTTCGGCGAGAAGAGCGCGAAGAACCTCGTCGCCGCCATCGAGAAGAGCAAAGAGCGGCCCATGCGCCGGGCGCTCTTCGCCTTGGGCATTCACCACGTCGGCGAGTCTACGGCGCGGGATCTGTCCGCGGCCTTTGGCGATCTGGATCGTCTGCTCGCCGCGAGCGAGACCGAGCTGTGCGCCGTGCCCGGCATCGGCGCCGTCGTGGCGCAGTCGGTGGTGGCGCACTTCCGCGATGCGAAGACCCTCGCCCACATCCAGCGCCTGCGGGATCTCGGCGTGAAGTTCGCCCCCGAGGCCGCCTCGACGGTGATCGTCGCCAAGGCCGGCGTCGCGGGGAAGACCTTCGTGATCACGGGCACCTTGCCGTCGATGAGCCGACCGGACGCCCAGAAGCTCATCGAGGGCGCGGGGGGCAAGGTCTCGGGCTCGGTGAGCGCGAAGACGGACTACCTCGTCGCTGGGGCCGAGGCGGGCTCCAAGCTCACCAAGGCCCAGAGCCTCGGCGTGGCGATCCTCGATGAGGCGGGCCTGCTCGCGCTGTTGGAGGCTTGATGGGCTGCGGGCGCGTCTCGGCGGGTGGGATGAGCGCGGTGGCGCTGGCCTTGCTCCTCAGCCCGGGCTGTGTGGCCTCGGGCACGGTGCAGCCCCTCGTCGACGCCCGCGCCGCCGCGCTCGCGACGGACGCCGCCCGCTCAAGCCGCCTGGCCTTGGGCGCCACGGCGCTCGTGGCCGAGGTCTGCCAGCTCGACCTCATCGAGTGGGAGCGCCTCAACCGCCAAGAGCTGCAGATCTCCCCGTCCATCAAGGATCTCCTCGGCTTAGATCCCGACGGCGTCGTCGCGTACACCAGCTCAAACGGCGCCATCGAGGTGAGCTGGCTCGGCGTGGAGCTCTCGCCGGGCATCGTGGGGGACGTCATCTTGGACGTGCGCCGCCCCGAGGAGTCCTTCGCGGTGAGCTTTCGGCAGATCGAGGGGGAGCCGCCGGGGCTCGTGGGCATGGTGAGCGTCTCGACGCGGCGCTGCGGCTGGGATCCCCACGTCAACGTCGAGTCGACCTTCAGCCTCGACGACGGCACAGATGAGCGGGTGAACCTCCCGGCGACGGCGCAGTCGGCGATCTGGCCCGCAGAAGGGGGCCTGATGCCGATGCAGGCGACGTTCCGCTGGCGAGATGTCGGCTCGACGAGCCAACGCACCTTCACCTCGTTCGACGTGATCGAGGCCGACGCGCTCTTGTGGCCAGGCGTCGCCGAGGCCTCGGACTGGTCGGAGCTCACCCCGGTGAACCTCACCCGGGTTGAGCTTAGCGCCGACAGCGCCGCGCCCTAAAACGCCGCGACGCCCACCCAGACGCTCGCGCCCCAGGCGTCGATGCCACGAACCTCGCCGCCCACCATGAGGCGTGGGCCCGAGGTAGACCAGGGCGGGCCGAGGGGGATCGAGAACAGCTCGGCCCCGGCGACGAGCCCCACGGGGATCTGCGGGCTCAGGTTGAGCAGCACGTCGTCGGCGGGGACCGAGACGGACCGCGCGCCGAGCGCGGAGACGACGGGGCCCACCCAGGCTGCGACCTCGTGGGACGGGCCGCCCACGGCGAGCAAGGCCGAGACCTCAAGCTCCCAGCCCGTCGCCGTGGAGCGCGCGCCGTCGTCACCTTGGGCGACGCTGCGATCGTAGCCGCCGCGCACGACCAAGGCCGGGCGTGGGCCCGTCGTCGGCCAGGTGAGGTTGAGCCCGCCGCCGACGCTCGGCCCAAAGGCCTTGTGCCCCGCGCCGGAGATCGTGGTCTTGCCGTAGCCCAGATCCACCCAGGCGCCGACGGCCTCATGCGGGCGCAGACCGACGCGCAGGTTGCCCATCCGCGCGGCGCTGCCCGAGAGGCAGCGGTCGCCCTCGCAGGCCGCCACGGCCTCGTTGTGTTTGTCGCCGTGGCCCATGAGGTCTACGGTGAGAAGCTGCCCCGAGCGGGTGGGGTCACCCATCGGCTCGGCGGCGAGGGCGACGGCGCTCAGGGCGAAGAGCGTGGGGATCATGGCGTCGCCCCTTGGCGTTTGCGCTGATCCATCCACGCGCTCGCGTCCTGCGCCAGCGCATTGAGCCCCACCTGAAAGTCGGGGAGGGTGAAGTACGCCGCGACCACGACCGCCACCGTGACCACGGTGATCACGAGGAGGTACTCCAAGAAGCTC
>JAKLKE010000535.1 GCA_023150775.1 Myxococcota bacterium | reverse complement strand
ACAGCGATCGTCGGCGACACCCCAACCTCTTCGGCTTGGCGCGCCCTTCACCGCGCCGCGCCCTGCCGCGGAGGGCCGGAGCAGGATCCGCCCCCTCGCCTCGGCCACCCGGCCGCAGCCAACATCGCTCGCCGGTGTCGGCTGTCTGCTCTACTCCACGGCCTCCGGCGGGCTCAGGCGGTGGGCCACAGCACCCGCTGGCTTGGCGTGTACCCGAGCTTCTCTTTGGCGCGGCCGCCGTCGAGCACCGCGCCGTAATGGAAGCGGCGGCGGTTCATGCCGTAGGAGAACTCTGAGGCGCGCAGGCGGCGGCGCAGGCGGTAGATCGGCGTGAGCACGGCGCTGGAGACGGGCAGGCCCACACGGCCCCAACGATGGATCACCTCGGTGAGCGGCAAGGTGTCGGCGCCGGGGATGTTGAACACGCCTTGCACCCCCCAGGCCTGGGCGCCCAAGATGAGCGCGCGGGCGGCGTCGTCCAGTGAGAGCAGGTTCATCATCGGGTCGTAGCCCGCGGGGCGCAGGCAGATGGGCGCCTCTAGGTAGTCAAAGAGCTGGGAGCCTGTGCCCGGCGCGAGGATCTCCCCCAGGCGCAGCACGGCGATCTCTAAGTCGTCACACAGCCCCATGCGGGCGCAGGCCGTGAGATCGGCCTCGACGCGGTCACGCACCCACTGCGGCGCCTTGGGCTGCATGTTCAGCGGGTGGTCCTCTGTGATGAGTGTGGGGAGATCGTTTCGGATCTGGTAGACCTCGCCGTAGGACCGCAAGACGAGGCGGCGCAGCGTCGGGTGGCGCTCGGCGAGGGTGAGCAGCTCACGCAGGGCCTCGACGTTCTGGGCGTGAACCCGGCCGCCTTGGGCGTGGAGGCCGCGGTGCATCGCCGTATGCAGCACGATCTCTGTCTTGTGATCGCGGGCGAGGCCGAAGAGCAGCTCGTGGGCCTGGCGGCCGCTGGTGAGATCCACCGCACGGTACACAAACCGGGGCTCGTTGGTGATGACCGGGCCCTCGGCCTCGAAGCCTACACCGATGACGTCCTCGACGCCGGGGGTGCGCAGGAGCTGGCGCACGATGCGCTCGCCCAAGGGGGTGTTCGCCCCGGTGATCAGGAGGCGCGAGGTGTGCGCTGGGTCGCTCATGTGAACAGCCTCCCCTTTCGTTCACGAAGGCCCACGGCGAGCAGGGCCTCGACGGCGTCGTGCACCCGGTGGCTCGCCTCCCGCACGATCTCTGGGTCGTCGGCCTGCTCGGGCCGGTAGTCGAGCTGCATCGGGATCGGCGCCCCATAATGCAGGCGATACCGCACCGGCAGGGGGAAGGGTGTGGCGGGCACGGGCAGATAGGGCAGGCCCAGGCGGCGACCGAGGCCCTCGATGCGGGCGAGCTGGGGCATCTGCTCTTCAGGACCCACCAGCGCCACGGGCACGACGGGGGCTCTGTGTCGAATCGCAAGCTCGGCGTGACCGACGCGCCAGGTCTGGAGCTTGTAGCGCTCGGAGTAGGGCTTGCCGATGCCGGGCACCCCCTCGGGGAAGATCATCAGGAGCTCTCCGGCGGCGAGGAGCGCCCGGGTGTTGCCCCGAGAGCCGCCGACCGCCCCGCCCCGGGCGAAGAACGAGCCGATGAGCGGCAAGGTCTGCACGAAGTGGTCCTCCACCGGGCGCGGCGGGCGGTGAGTCTTGAGCAGCAGATCTGTCCACAGCATCATCGCGTCGGTGGGCAAGGTGCCGGAGTGGTTCGCGGCGACGATGACCGGCCCGGTGCGGGGGACCTGCTCGGCGCCGACGGAGCGCACGCGGAAGTAGCGGTCGTAGAGCGGCCGCGTGATGGCGAGGCCCAGGCCGACAAAGTCGCGGTGTTGGCCGAAGGGGTCGTAACCATAGCCCGCGTCGGCGATGGGCAAGGCGTCGATGAGCGCGCGGTCCTCGGCGGAGAGCCGGGCGTGGGCGAGGGCGCGGGCGACGGAGGGCGGGATGGACATCGTATGGAGGGTAACCCGGGGCGCAGCGTCAGGGCCTCGGCGGGATCACACAGGTCCCGGCTTCAGCACGAACCAGGGCCTCGGCCCAGGCCACGCCGAGCTCGGCGCCGACGTGCTCCAGGCGCCGCGCCATGGCGCTGGCCTCGTCTTGAAGCACGGTGGCGGCGCCGCGCTGTAAGCTCAGACGACGGTCGTACAGTTTTCCGGCGTCTACGAAGGGGTCGGGGGAGTGTTTGAGCACCAAGCGCAGCTCGGCGGGGATCGCCTCCATCGCGGCCTCAAGGCGGGTGAGATCTCGGGGCTCCATCAGCCGGGCCAGAACGGCGGGGTCCAGCTCGCCGCGGCCGCGCCAGGCGCGGGAGGGGTCGGTGAGCGTGAGCTGCTGGAGATCTCGCCACGTCTCACCCCAGCGGGCTTGAACGCCCTCGGCCACCTGGATCACCGCGTCACAGTCGCCAGCGTCGAGGCGGTCGGCGACGTAGACCAAGGCGAGATCGACGGTGTCGGGGTCGTCGCCGAGCCAGCGGGCGCCCGCGAAGGCCTCGCCCGGGGGTTGGCGGGCCTCGTCGGGGCCGACGCCGTACAGTTGGAGGTCGGTGAGGAGAACGTCGGGCGGGATCGTCTCGGGATAACGTGCGGTTCGCACCTCACGCTGGGTCGCCGCGATGAACACCAGCGCCTCAGCGGCGTAACGTCCGTCTGGGGACACCTCTCGGGCGAGCGCGATGGCCAGATCGTCACGGCCATAAACAAACGCCACAGACCGCGCGGCCAAGAGCGTCTGAAGGTCGAAGAGGGTCTGCAGAAGGTCTTCAGGGAGGTTCGCCCGGCGGAAATTATGATTCCTGTGACTCAGCGTGCGCTTATACGTGCCACAGCGGTCCAGCCAGACGACGGCCTCCCCCAACAGGGCGCGTAAATACAGCTCTTCGTCTGTTTTACTCGATACATAATTGAAGCTCTGGCGTGCCAAGATGCGCTCGTCCCGCTCCAGATAGGCCCACCCGCGCTCGTAGGCCGCGATGGAGCGCACCGAACGATCGAGCTGCTCCTCGGGCACGCTCAAGACCGCCGCACGGATGGCCAGGGGGTTCGGATGCTCGGCGCGCAGCATGGCGTTCAGGGCCTTCGCCCGCAGGTTGACGTCGTCAGACTGTACGAGCGTCTCCCACTCCATGAGCGCGAGCTGCTCGAAGCCTTGTTGTTCTAAACGTTCCGCCCAACGCAGCACATCGTCGACCGGCGCGGCCAAGGCGGCGCCGCTGAACAAGGCCAGGAGCAGGACAACACGCATGGGGCACCTCCGGTTGGGCTCCCCTACTCTACACGCGCCGGCCGGGGAGGTGCTCAACTCTCGGGCGGTCGCCAATCAAACAGGCCCAAGGGCCGGGGAGGAGGCGGCGGCGAGGCCTTCGCCGGGCGGGGTGGCGCGGCGGGGGCGGCGGGCGGCGGCGCGGCGGCGGGCGGCGGCGCGGGCTCCTCGTCTCGGGGCACACGGCGGG
>JAKLKE010000534.1 GCA_023150775.1 Myxococcota bacterium | reverse complement strand
CGCGAGGGCCTCCAGGGTATCATGCAGCATCAGGACCAGGACCTCACCGAAGGAGTGGACCGAGCAGATTAGCACGTTGTTGCGCGCTCTCCCAGCCAGAAGATCAAAGAAGTCGGCGCGGGCCCGGTCTAGGCCGCGCGGCCGGATCGAGTCCGCGGCGCGGCGTGGGGCGAGCCCTCGGACGCGACTCCGCAGAATATAGCGCGAACGCCATGTCGTCCTGGCGTTCGCGCGAACTTTCTGCTTCCCTTTTGGCGCCGCCTCCCGTAGAGTCGAGGCACCGCACCCCCCTGACTCCCTGACCCCCCTCTGGAGGCCCTATGCTCTGGCTCGCCGCGACGCTCCCGCTTCTCACCCCGACCGCTGAGGCCGGGTCTCGTTGGCTGCAGAATGATGTGTTTACGGGGGAGGGGAGTGTGGGGGCGGGCTCAATTTTCGGTGATGGCGATTGCGCTGCCGCACTGTTTGAGCCTGACGTGGAGGACTATCCCTTCTCGTTTGAGAAGGTCTTAGTGTTCGCTTACTCAGAGACGGGGGCCTCTGCTACGGTTGCCGCGGGGTTTTACCAGGTTGAAGGGTATAAGATGCCTGGCACGCGTCTTGGAGAAGAGGGCCTCCAGCTCACGGGCTCAAAGAGCTCCTTCAACGAGGTCGAGGTCGCGGACTTTGAGCTGGAACTTCCCGAAATTGAGGAGCAGAACGTGGCGGTGGCCCTCTGTTTCACGGAAGACGCTGGTAATACAAGTATCGTATTTGACGCTGACACAGAGGCTAACGACAAACTCAACTGGATTTACACGGGGGGTAGTTGGGTGGACGCCTCGATATATCCAGGCCTGAACAACTGGATCATCCGCGTATGTATCGAAGGGCCAAACGTCCGGGATGAGGGATGCGGTACCAGCGAGGGAGACGCAGACGCAGACAGCGACGCTGACTCCGACACTGACTCCGACAGTGACGCTGACAGCGACCTTGCGCTTCTAACCATCACTCCCGGCTCAGCGATTGAAGGTGAGGCCGTGTCCGTGGTGCTGCTCGGCCAAGGGTTTACAGACGGCGCCGAGGCGCGCATCGGCGGCATCCCCCTCACGGGCCAGGCGCTCGTCAACGGTGAGACGCTCACCGGACGCACGCCGACGACCTTGCCTGCGGGCACTCACGATGTTGAGGTGGTGCAAGACGGCGAGTCGGCGATCCTTATCGGCGCGTTCACGGTTGAGGGAGGAAAGCTCTGCGCCACACGCAGCGGGGGCGGCAGCGCCTTGGCCGCTGGGCTGGCGTTGGTGATGGGCCTTCTCGCGCGGCGTCGGCCTCAGCGCTCATAGCCCTGGGGCGATAAAGACGTAGACGGCGCCTTCGGAGCTCGTGTCGTAGGGGTCGTTCGCGCCGAGGGCGACGTCGACCACTTGGTCTCCGCTGAGGTCAAGTTCGGCCTCGGTGGATAGGATCGCCGTGCCCAACTTGTCGCTGAACGATGCGAAGTGCTCGGTGTAGTCCATGTCGGTGTCGAACGGGCCAGAGAGGATGTAGGCGGCGCCATCGTCAAAGCCGTAGCAGGCGATCAGGAGGTCCTGGTCGCCGTCCAGGTCGTAGTCTGAAGCGCCAAAGTCTGTGGCGTACTGAATGTCTGGGGCGAGGGTGATGACCGCACGTTCTTCCTCGGCGACCCCTCGCGACTTCACGGGCAGCACGTAGACGACACCATCACGCATGGCGAAAGCTGAGATTGGGCTGGGAGCAGACGCGATGAAGTCAGAGATGCCATCGCCGTTTATGTCGGCGACGTGCAGCGCGGTGCCAAGCTCCTCGGGGCCGCTGGAGCTGCTGTCGCTCCAGCTCCAGGTGGCCTGGCCCTCGACGGTGTCCCATCGGGTCGTCTCCCCAGGCAAATGCATGAGACGCCCCTCGCCGTCTCCGTAGCCAGGCTCCCCCACCAAAAGCTCGTCGATGCCGTCTCCATCGGTATCAGGCACGGCAACGATGGCCTCCGCGAGCCTCTCGGCTTCACCCAACGCGAGAGAGTAGGTGTACTTTGCGGACTCCAGCGGCCCCCAGATGACGCTCAAGCTGCCAAGTTCTCCAGAGTTATGGTCTTCAGCCACACCAACAAACAAATCCGCATCCCCATTGCTGTCTTCCCCGTCATCCAAACCCCCCGCGAGGCTGACCCCGTAGCGATCGGAAGATGAAGAGAACGTATTGTCCGCCGCCGTGCTCGCCTTCTTGCCCACCCCCAACGGCCCAAACCACAGCGTCACCTCCGAGTCTCCCGGCGCGCCCACCGCCAGATCCGCCCCGCCGTCGTCGTTGAGGTCCGTACACAAGAGCGCGTAGCCGAGCTCGCTCCCGCTCGCGCCGCTGATACGCAGGTCGGCGTCGCTGAGCTTGTGCTCGCCCGGGGTCAAGGGGCCGTAGACGACGTAGACCCTGTCCGCGCCGGGGGCGCCGATGGCGAGGTCGTCGGCGCCGTCGTGGTTGAGGTCGCCGCCGCACATCGCCCAGCCGGCCTCGTCCCCAGCCTCGCCGGTGAAGATCACCTCGGCGTCGTTGAGGTCGTAGTCTCCAGAGAAGGCGCAGGGGCTCGCGCTCTCATCGCAGTTGTTGTCTTGGCCGTCATCGCAGATCTCCGTCGCCCCGGGGCTCACCGCGGCGTCGCCGTCGTCGCAGTCTCCGGCCTGGGCGACGGTGCTCGGCAGGGCCTCGCAGGAGCGGATCGGCGCCTCGTCTTGGCCGAAGCCGTCGCCGTCCTCGTCGCGGTACCACAGGCCCGCGTCGATGGCCTCTTGCTCGTCCAGGCGGCCGTCGCAGTTGTTGTCTTTGCCGTCGCAGACCTCCTCGGCGTCGGGGGAGACGCTGGCGTCGAGGTCGTCGCAGTCAAGGCCCGGGCTGTTTTCGGCCTCGGGGGACGGCGCCTCGCAGGCGGTGACCGGCGCGGAGGCGGTGTGGCCGTCTGAGTCGTGATCCTCGTACCAGTCGGTGACGAAGCCCTCGTCTGTCTCGCCGTCGCAGTTGTTGTCGGCGCCGTCGCAGACCTCCGCCGCGCCGGGGTTCACGTCCGCCCGGTCGTCGTCGCAGTCGTCGCCGTCGTAACGCACGTTGACGAAGCCGTCGCCGTCGTGATCTTTGGCGGCGGCGAGCAGCTCCTTGTACTCAGCGGGGCTGGTGAGGCAGCCCGGCAGGCTGAGCGCGGCGAAGAAGAACATCGGGGAGAGGCGCAAAAGAAGCTCCAGTCGAGATGTCCAGGCTACCGCGAGGGGCGCGCCTCCGCCACCGCCCGCCCCCACCCTGCTACACTCCCCGGCGATGTCTACGTCTACGCCCTCCTACCGCCCCGGCCTCCTCGCCTTGGGCCTCGTCTTCGCCGCGCTCGCCGGTGGCCTCGCCTGGTCGGCGGGCCTCGCACCGGATGCCTGCGCCACGGCGGCGATCACGGCCTTGTGCGCGGTCTATTGGGTCACCGAGGCGCTGCCGATCCCGGCCACG
>JAKLKE010000533.1 GCA_023150775.1 Myxococcota bacterium | reverse complement strand
GCATCAGACGCCATGCAGAAGTGCACGGACTTGCTGGACGCTGCATCAGACCCCATGCACGAATGCACGGACTTGCTGGACGCTGCATCAGTCGCCGCGCAGAAGTGCACGGACTTGCTGGACGCTGCATCAGACGCCGTGCAGAAGTGCACGGACTTGCTGGACGCTGCATCAGACGCCATGCAGAAGTGCACGGACTTGCTGGACGCTGCATCAGTCGCCGTGCAGAAGTGCACGGACTTGCTGGAAGCTGCATCAGGCCCCGTGAAGATCTACGCAGACACCTTGGACGCGGCCTCGGCCCCCATGCGGAGGGACGCCAACACGCCAGACCTTTACGAGGCGCCGCGAGACACTACGCCGCCACGCCGAACACCGCGCTCGTCACCGCGAAGCAAGGTACGGACTTGCTGGCCCCTGCGCTCGTCGGCGCGACGAGCCACACCGACAGGCGAACCGCCGCGTGCTTCGCCACAGAGCATGACGCGCTTCGCTGGACATCCCATCTGCCGTGGCGCAGAGTGAAGCGGTGACCCAGGACGCCGCCTCGACCAGCGCGCGACGCCACGCCTCTGATCCGCCCCCGCCAAGCTCCGGCGGACATGAACCGAGGGCGGGGCCTGACGAGACGGCGACCGGCGCCGCGCCGCGCCGACTCCACCGAAGCCCGGCGGCGTCGGCCCGGTCGAGGTGTGAGGCCACCCTTGGTCCCGCCCCGGCCTAAACGGCGCGAGCCGATGGCGCGCTGGACGCCACGATGAGGCCTGGAGCGCGCGGCGCACACAACGGCGACCTGTCGCGCGTCTCAACGCGCCACCTCGGGTGAGCGTCGGGGCAAACGCGTCGTCCTCCACAGGGCTGGTCTGCAGGCGGGGCAGGAGGGACCACCTCCGCCCCAGACGGCGCGAGCTGCAACGGCGCCCCTCGACCTGGCCCGATGGCCGACGCCCTCGGCGCTCGATCACGCCCAGCCGGGGTGTGGGCTTCGGCGAGGGGGCTGGACGTCACCTCACACGAGAGGACAGGCTCACCGGGCTCGGGCGCAGACGGACGAAGGCCCGCTCAGCGGTGATGGTGGTGCTCGTCGTGGTGCTCGTGGCTGTGGCCGTGGTCGTGCTCGTGGACGTGCTCGTGCTGCTTCCCGACGTGGTGCCCGCCGCCGGGGGGGTGGCTGTGCACGTGGCCCTGGTGCGGCGCGCTCGCCGAGAGCCCCTCCCCCAAGCTCGCCAACCAGCAGCGCAAGCCCACCTGCCACACGCTGCGCACAAACAGCAGGGCCAAACCGACGGCGGCCAAGGTGGCGAGCAGGCCGTGGGCGTGGGCCTCGGCGTCCTCAACCCGCAGGATTGGCGCGGCGGGGAGGCTCAGGTTGGTGAGCGCGGCGAGGCTCCAGGTCACGGCGACCAAGGCCAACAGCGCCGCCTGCAGCGCCCGATCCCCGAAGGCCCCACGCAAGAAGCCCAAGGTGGCGAGGTTCGTCGCTGGCCCCAACAAGAGCCCCGTGAGCGCGGCGCCCGGGCTGAGGCCCTTCGCCCACATCACCGCCGCCAGAGGCGTCGCCGCCGCGGCGCAGACATAGGACGGCACGGCGACGAGGCTCACCACGAGCACGTCTAGGCCCCTCTGGGCCAAGGGGATGAGCTGCTCGGCGGGCAACCACACCTGGATGTAGGCCGCGAACAAGAGGCCCGCGACCACCCAGGGGCCCGTGTGGGCGATGGACTCGTCGAGCTGGTGAAAGAAGCGGGGCAAGAAAGCGCCACGCTCGGCGGGCAGGTCCTCCACAGGCTCGGCGAGCTCGGGTGAGGCGGCGTCGACGAGGCGCCCCACGATGACGCCCACGAGCCCCGCGAGCAGGAGCGCGCCGCCGAGGCGGAGGAGCGCGAAGGGCCAGCCGAGGAGCTGGGCGGTGACGGCGATGGTCTCTAAGCCGAGCTCCGGCGTGGCGATCAAGAAGGCGACGACCAGCGCCGCTGGCGCCCCCTGACGCCGCAGCGCCGCCGCCAGGGGCAAGACGCCGCAGGCGCAGATCGGTAGCGGCGCGCCGATCAAGGCCCCACGCGCCGCCTGGGACCACAACGAGCCGCCTCGAAGCCAACGCATCGGGGGGCGGATGGCCGCGCTCTGGAGCAGGGCTGCGAGACCAAAGCCGAGGAGCAAGGCCGGGGCGGCCTCGACGCTCAGCTCCCAGAACGCCTGGGCCAACGGGCCGCTGAGCCCACGCACGACCGCGTCGGGCGCGGCCAAGAGCGGCAGGCCCGCGCCGATCACGGCGGCGAGCAGATCGAGCGCCCGGGCTGGGGCCGTCGCCGGGGCGTCGTCGCGGAGGCTGTGGCCGAAGATGTGCAGGAGCACCCCGGCGAGGCCGGCGCGCAGGACGGGCTCCAAGCTCTCCCCGGCCTGCCAGGCGAGGCTGCCGCCCAAGATCACGCCGAGCGCCGTCGCGAGGAGCAGGCCCACCGAGCGCCGCAGCGCGGCGGCGACGCCGTCGTGGGCCGCGTAGCCGAGCACGGCCACGGCCACCAGCGGCGCGGTGTGCGCCGCCACGCCCAACATCACCGCGTCGCCGTGCTCAACGTGAGACGCGCCGCCCAAGGCGAGGCCGTCGCCGAGCTGGTGTAGCGCGAGGCCCCAGTACGCCAGCTCGATCGGGAGGCCATGCTCCCCGCCGCGTCGGGCGAAGAGGCGCTCCAAGATCGAGGGGCCGATCAAGCCGACGCCGAAGATCACCAAGGCCAGACCGCCGAGCTCGCGGGCGGCGGAGGGCAACAAGGTGCCGAAGACGACCATCAACGCCGCGGCCAAGGCCGCCGTGCGCGCGAAGCTGAGCGCGCGCGCGAACCGTTCGGCGAGGAGCGCGAACGCGACGCCCAAGAGCACCGGCACCAGGGCGTACAGCATCGACTGAAGCATAAGCAGCCCCCATAACGGGGCGTTGGGCGGCGCGCTCAGCGCGGCGTGCGCACAGCCCCCACGAGCGTTCAAGGGGGAGGTCTGCGGCGAGCACGAGGCGCTGGACGGGGCGAGGATCGGCGCGGCAGGTGTGCAGGTGGCTCCGTCCGAGTAGGCGGACGACCTCGCACGCACGCACAAGCCTCCGTCCAAGTAGGCGGACGGTGCGGCACACGCTCACGAGCCTCCGTTCAAGTAGGCGAACGGCGCCGCGCACGCGCACGGGCCTCTCTCCGAGTAGGCGGACGGCGCGGCACAGGCGCACAAGCCTCCGGCCGAGTAGGCGGACGACCTCACACACGCGCACGGGCCTCTGGCCAAGTAGGCGGACGACCCTGCACACGCGCACTAGCCTCCGTACAAGTAGGCGGACGGCGCGGCACACGCTCACGAGCCTCCGTTCAAGTAGGCGGACGGCGCTGCGCACGCGCGCGGGCCTCCGTCCAAGTAGGCGGACGGCGCGGCACACGCGCACGGGCCTCTGGCCGAGCAGGCGGACAGCGCGGCACACGCGCACGGGCCTCTGGCCGAGCAG
>JAKLKE010000532.1 GCA_023150775.1 Myxococcota bacterium | reverse complement strand
GCGTCATCCACCGCGATCTCAAGCCGGCGAACGTGCTCATCCAGCGCCGCGCCGATGGTCGGGTGGAGCCCGTCATCTTGGACTTCGGCATCGCCAAGCTCAACAACCCCGAGGAGTTCCAAGACGCGCGCCGCACGGCCATGGCGATGCGACTGGGCACCATCGGCTACATGAGCCCCGAGCAGGTCCGGCGCCAGCCCGTAGACGCCCGCGCTGACGTGTTCGCCGCCGGGGCGATTCTGTATGAGATGGCCGCCTTACGACCGGCGTTTGACGGCAGCTCCGAGTACGAGATCATGGAGCGTATCGTCTCCGGCGAGTTTGAGGAGCTGCCCCCGGTCCCCGGAGACCCGAAGGGTGTGTTGGCCAAGGCCCTGCTCTTGGCCTTGGCGCCCGACCCCCACGATCGTCTCCCCAGCGCCGCCGCCCTGGCCGAGGCGCTCCGGGCCCCGGCCGAGCCTGAGCTTGAGCTTGAGCCTGAGCCAGCCCCCGCACCAGCCCCCGAACCAAACGGTGTGGATGAGATACAGATTCACGCCACCCCGCCGCCACTGCCCGCCCCGGCCCCGGCCAAGAGCCGCTCGACGCTGTGGTTCTTGGTCTTGCTCCTGCTCATCGGGGCCATCGGCGCCTGGGTGACCTACGATCAAGTGACCCAACAGATGACCGAGCAGGCCGCCGACGACGCCGAGGCCGCCCTTCGACGCCACAAGACCGACGCCGACACCAACAGCGACCCCGCCTATCTGGGCGCCGCCCGCGCCAAGGCCCAGTCTACCCTCGACATTCGCTCCACCCCACGCCTCGCGGGGCTCTACGCGCTCCTGCTCGTGCAAGAGCAGCGCTGGCACTTCGCGGGGCAGACCTTCGACGCCCAGGCCTTCGCCCAGGCCGATCACGCCACCACCGAGGCCCTCCAAGGCCGCGAGACCCCGGAGGCGCTCCTGGCCCGGGCGCTCCTCACCTCAAACGCCTGCACGATGTTGTCTGAGGCTGACCCCCGGCAGCCCGCCCTGTGCACAGAGGCCGAGGCCCGCTATCGCGAGGTCAACCGCGCCTTCAAAAAAGATCCCCGGGGCTGGCTGAGGATGGAGGCCTGGTGGACGAACGTGATGTTCACCAATCGCCTCGCCTCCACCCGCTTGGACGCCGGGGACGAGCTGGGCGCGCGGCGTTACGCCGAGGCCGGGCTCAAGGTCTGTGACACGGGCGTACACGACTGGGCCCAAGCCCCGGTGAACAACGTCGAGCTCGGCCAAGAGTGCCTCGCCGCCGCCTCGATGGCCCAGGACTACCGCGCCTATCTCACCTGGGCCGACATCCGAATCCAGCACGATCTCAAGACCGGGGCGATCCGTGACGCCACGCTCAAAGAGATCTACCGCTTCGGCCACCGTGAGTGCAGCGATCTGCTGCTCCAAAAAGACAAGCCCAGCGGCGTGCTCGCCCCGCGACCTGACACAAACAAGACCAAGCAGATCTTCTGCTCGGCCTTGGGCTATTATTCCTTGGGCTGTGTGCAAGAGGGACGCCGGATGACCACCCAAGGGACATTCCGCGACCCAACCTTGCCCTGGCTGGGCCTCGCCACGGCGGCGGAGCTTCAGAACGACCGCCCGAGCTGCCCCTACGTCGCGCGTTAGCGGCCGTTGCGGCTCAGTCCCCGTAAGCCAAGCCCAGCTCATGGCGCATCGCCGCGTCTAAGGTCGGGAAACGCCAAGAGAAGCCCCGGCCTTGCAGCACGGTCGGCTGCACCCGCTGGCCCTGCAGCAGCACCTCCACGCCCATCTGCCCAAAGCCCAGGCGCACCGCCGCCGCAGGAAGCGGCACAAACGACGGCCGGTGGAGGAGCCCGCAGATCTGCTCCGTCACCTCCCCTTGGCTCTGCACCGCCGGAGCGACGGCGTTCACCGGCCCGGAGAGATCGTCGTTCATGAGCAGGTGATGGAAGATGTCCACCACATCATCGAGGTGAACCCAGGGGAATCCTTGGTCTCCTGAGCCGACGGGGCCACCTCCGCCGGCCTTGTACACCGGCAAGAGCTTGCCCAGCGCGCCGCCTTGGGCGCTCAGCACCACACCCACCCGGGCCTGGGCCACCCGCGCCCCGGCGGCGACGGCGGGCTCGGCGGCGGCCTCCCAGCGCGCGCAGACCTCGGCCAAAAATCCCTTGCCCAAGGGGCTCGACTCATCGACGATCTGGGCGCCGGTGTCGCCGTAATACCCCACGGCCGAGGCGGAGATCAGCCGGGGCACGCCCACCTTCGCGACGGCCTGGGCGAGCAGGCGAGTGCCCGCGTCGCGGCTCTGGAGGATTCGGGCCTTTCGGGCCTCGGTCCAGCGGCCCTCGCCGACGTTCTCTCCGGCGAGGTGGATGATGGCGTCTACGCCCTCAAGCCCGGCGAGGTCGATCACGCCCGCCTCAGGATCCCAACGAACCTCGTCGGGGCCCTTGGGCGCCCGGCGCACGAGGCGCTTCACGCGGTGGCCCCCCGTGGTCAAAAACGGGCAGAGCGCCCCGCCGATGAGCCCGCTCGCCCCGGTGATGGCGACGGTGAGCGCGCGGCCGCCGTAGGGGCTGTGCCGCGCGAGATCCGCGGCGGTGCGGGCGTGGCGAAAGTTGAACATCCGCGAGAGCCGGTCGCCGACATAATGACCCGCCACGGCGGCGCCGAGGCCCCCCAGGGGCAGCTCATACTCGACGCTGTCGTCCAAGATGCTCGTCCCCGGCGTCGGCCCGTCCAAGAAGCGGTGGGTGTGCTCCCAGCGGGCGAAGGGCCCGGAGAGCTGGGTGTCGATGAACTGCTCGCCGGGGATGTGGCCGTGGTGCTCGGCCTCCCAGCGGGCGCTCACCGGGCCGATGTCCGCGCGGATGGTCAGGCGCACCCCGTCGTCGATGCCTTCGCCGGTGCGCGACTCCACGATCGCCCGCTCCCAAGGCGGCCCGAGGCGCTCAAACGCGCCGGGGCGAGCGTGCCAAGCGTAGAGCTCAGCGCGGGGTACGGGCAGCTCGCTGCGTTTGGTGAAGGTCGGCATGGGATCGGCTCCATCGGCGGCTCAGGCGCCACGCACACAGCATAAGCGCGGCGAGAGTCGGCGTTGCGAACAAGCGAAGCGCCGCGGGCTGGCCTACACTTCATCGGAGCTTAGCTCGGAGCCATCATGACCGCCCTCCTCCTCGCCCTGACCACCCAAAGCCTCGCCGCGACGCTCTCCGTCGGGCCCTCGGGCGACTACGCCACCCTGAGCGACGCCATCGACGCCGCCCAGGACGGCGACGTGCTTGAGCTGGAGGCGGGCCGATTCGACGGCGGCGTGAGCCTCAACGCCCTCGACCTGACGATCCGCGGCGCGGGCGCCGGGCGGCGCTGCGCGCCGCTGCGGCTAGAGCCAGCGCTTGAAGCGGAAGTAGACGAGCATCGCGAGGACGACGCCCGCCATTCCGACGAGCGAGATCCAGAACCCGCCCTGCGAGTGCAGGCCGGGGAT